>JAGVNU010000085.1 GCA_020053105.1 Thermodesulfovibrionia bacterium | reverse complement strand
CTTTAAAAATGGAGTTGAGTTGGAGAGCAAACCCGATAGGAAAGGTGCGGCCTAATTTACCGCTATATCATATTTACACAAAATAGTTGACAGTATCTAAGATTCAGACAGCTTGAAAGGAGTCAGATAGAAAATCAATAAAACCATTAAGCCATCCAGAGGTGTAACCGCAGCCTCGCTTCCCTGTCCACACAGGAAAAAATACGGTCAACGGCATCCTGTGAGCTGGAGCGGGTATGACCCGCCACCTTTATGACCTCAAAACCCAGTTCACCGTGGAGTTCATAAAATTTCCGGTAAAGAGAAGCGTGTGTAATCCGGAGATTTTTCCCCCTGCTGATGAATCTACTGCCCTCCAATCTTTGTCTTCTGCCCAGGAGACCCGCAATGCACTGGGAATCAGTGTATACCTGCAGTTTTACCGGACCGGCAGCCTTTAATTCATTTCGAAAATCTTCAAGAGCATATAAAACAGTCTGGACTTCAAGCTTTGTCGACGAAGTATCTTCAAACTTTTTTACTTCTACCCGCACGGTTATTGCAGATCTTTCAATACTGTGGTGCGAGACTTCCAAAAATGAAGATGGAACGACAAGGTAGGCGCCCACGCCGAGTTTACGCCCGGGATCCAGACTTACATCAGTGAAAAGAGAAAAACTGTTCATACGTTGGGATTGTGGGCCCGGCCAGTGCCCGGCGTTGAAACAAACGAGTGCCGTGCGAAACGCCGTTTTGATGTGTTTTGTATTTTCGCACTTGTGGACTTCCGTGCTTCTGTTTTTCCCTCATTTTGCTTCCTGCTTTTTGGCGTCGCAGCAGTATGCTCCCTGCGTCGCTGCTGTTGACGCGGCGGGCGGGCAAATTCGGTATCACGCCCGGGTGTCGCCTTTTTATAATCAAAACCTTCAAGCATGCGGCGCTCCACTTTCTCACCGAGTACTCGTTCGATGCTGCGCACCATGTCTCCGTCTTCACGGGTAATGAAAGTAAAGGCATCTCCGGTCTTTGCGGCACGTCCGGTGCGGCCTATACGGTGCGTGTACGCGTCGGCAGTATCCGGCATGTCATAGTTAATGACGTGGGATATGCTTGAGACATCTATGCCGCGGGCCGCTATGTCGGTTGCGACAAGTATCTGATACGAACCGTCACGGAATCCGTCGAGAGCGGCCTGCCGCCTGTTTTGCGAAAGGTTCCCCTGCAGTGATGCAGCACGGTATCCGGCCGTCTCAAGTTGTTGTCCTATACGTTTGGCGCGGTGCTTGGTGCGAGTAAATATCAATACCGATTCAGTGTCTGTATGTCACAGCAGTTCGAGTAACAGCGAGGTTTTCAGGTGCTGATCAACCGGGTAGAGAGCATGCGCAACTGTATTTAAGGGCGCAGTGTGATCGACCTGGACCGTAACCGGTGCATGCAGAACTTCACCGGCAAGACGCCTGATATCATCAGGCATGGTTGCCGAGAACAACAACGTCTGTCTCCTGGCCGGCACCTGCTTAATAATCTTGCGGATATCAGGTAAAAAGCCCATGTCGAACATCCTGTCTGCCTCGTCGAGAACAAGCACCTCCAGATGCGACAGGTTTATTGTGCGCTGTTTAATGTGATCAAGCAGGCGGCCGGGACAGGCAACGACTATCTCTGCCCCGTTGCGAAGCTTCTCTATCTGCGGGTTCATACCCACGCCGCCATAAATAGTCGCGCTCCGGAGGCGTGTCTGTTTTCCCAAACCGCCGATTGCCTCGTGAATCTGCTGCGCCAGCTCGCGCGTCGGAGCGATGACGAGTGCGCGGACACGACCGCGGGGTCCCTGCATCAGACGATGCAGTATCGGCAGCACAAAGGCCGCTGTTTTCCCTGTTCCTGTTTGTGCCAGTCCCATCACGTCGTGTCCCTCAAGTACTGGCGGAATCGCCTGCGTCTGTATCGGCGTCGGTGTGACATAGCCTGCAGCCTTTACCCCGGCTGCAACATTGGGGTGAAAATCAAAATCATTAAATTCCATAAAACTCCTTCTTTCTTTTTTTCTGCGTTCGGGGGAATAAGCCAAGGTGTATTCGGGGGTTTACAATGACGTAGTTCTCATCCGGTCACTGCAGTTATTTGCAGTGACTAAGCGTAACAGTTTGAGGAAGTTGTGTCAAGCACTCCTTCCGGTTCTTCTTGCCAGCGCGCTTTAGCGTTGAGGCTCTGCAGCCACGGGAAAACCTTACCGGCATCCCCTGCCTATTGAGTTATTTTATTGCCTTTATTTCCCCAATTAACTTTTTTACGCTCGGGTTTTTTTGAACAGTCCTTGCAGATCGTTGAACCTTTTGCATCGTAACACCCGTCTTCATCGATCGTTTTTTCTAAATCCTCGCAGTAAATTGTTATCTTTTTTAAAGATGTTATTATCTTTTTCATATGGATGTATTGTAGGCCCCCCTGTGATTTATTACAAGGTTTAAAAATACATCTCCCATATATCCTCCGCAAGACTGTTTCTGCAATGCCGGCTTATCTGCACGATTATAAAAAATTTTCAACCATTGTCTACTATCGACATCCAAGGTCAAAAAATAGTTATAAAGACCTTTATGACTCAGGTATGTTGGAAGGCGTTGGATAGAAAATCAGTTAGTTTGAAAGCTGATGGGCACAAAATGGGCACAATTTTAGGGATAGCATCTTAATCGGTGTTATCCCTTTTTTTTCTTATCAGGTATACAAAACTGTACATTAAGAGTTTATCTAATCGGTGTCTTTATCATATTTGACAGTACAGCCTATAGGTTGTATCATAAGTCATGCTGTTTCATATAAATTATTGGCGGACTCCTTCAGGGAAAGCTCCGGTTGAAAAATATATTGATGATATCGGCAACAAGGAAGAAAGAGCAGACCTGTTTTCTGCATTACAAGGAATACAGGAATACGGCACGGATGCTGTAGGAGTTGATTTCAGGCAGATAGAGGGTAAGCTTTGGGAATTGAAGATAAGGACACATGGCAAACAGCACAGAATATTTTATGCTGTCCTGAGAGGCAATGAGATGATCCTGCTGCATGCCTACTTGAAAAAGACTCCTAAAGCGCCTGTAAGAGAGATAGAGACAGCCAGACAAAGGCTGAAACAGTTAATGGAGGTGAAAAGATGAAAAGCGACCTTGATAAACATATTGAGAAAAATTTAAAAAACAAGGAATTCAGAATTTATTTTGACAGGGCGGAAGCCAAAAGAAAGATAGCTCAGGAAATAGCAGGATTGAGGCAAGCGCATCACATCACACAGGCGCAATTGGCAAAAAAGATTAATACAAGCCAGCAGGTCATCTCAAGGCTTGAGAGTTCCCATGATAAACGTATGCCTTCCCTTGAATTCCTTGACAGAATAGCAAAGGTGTTTAATATGAAACTGGTAATATCTTTGCAACGGTTAGAGAAGACGGCATAGCAGGCACCACCTGAGACCCTGAAAAAAATGCCGATGCGCTTGATATGAAACTGGTTATAAAAATGTAGAGAATCTCTTGAATGGGCACAATTTGAAAAAATGCCTGTTTCAGAGGAAGGAATGACCCAATGCTTAAACACTGCAACTCATTGATTTTAAAGATGGTGCCGGAGGCGGGAGTTGAACCCGCACAGGGTTGCCCCTACCGGATTTTGAGTCCGGCGCGTCTGCCATTTCACCACTCCGGCTTCCTGTGCTGTAAAAATGCCAAACCGCGTGACATTATAGTGTGCACTATCACTGGATAAAAAATATATATTTGTAATTCGCAATAAGATTTTTCAGATAAAAAAACTTTATCTTGTGCTTATAAAATAACTGACTGAGCGGTTGTACGTGCGTTCCTCTTTCTCATTAAAAAAGCATGCAGGAAGCTCATTATTTCTCCTGTGATAATGAAGGCATTCACAGCATTTGAATTTTCTTTCGCACGAACCGTACGTGCAGTTGCAATAGGCATTACTTTTTTCCATCCTGCATTCCATAAACGGGATCTCCGGTGTTTTATTTTAATTTAAGATAAATTAACCTGAAAATATAATCAAGGCCATCCCGATTTTAGCATCTTGACATAGCTGATAAGCACGGACAGTCAGATTATTACGGCTTTTAAAGTTTCCCAGGCATAGTACCGATAATTACAGGTAGATAAATCTTAATAATTACGCATTATAGCGAAATATTACAAATAGTTAAAAGGACAAAGGAAAAACATGTTTGTATTAATTGGAATCGTCGTTGTCCTTGGATCTGTTATAGGCGGTTATGTTCTGGAGCATGGAAATCTCAGTCTTCTTTTTCAGCCGGTTGAGCTTCTCATTATCGGAGGCGCTGCGACCGGGGCATTCCTTATCTCTTCCCCCTCAAAAGTTGTTGGTATCGTCACAAAGAGCATCTCAAGGGTCATCTCCGCCAAAGGCACGAGCAAAGATGAATTCCTTGAGATCCTCGGAGTGCTCAATGGTATATTCACTAAGATGAGAAAAGAAGGGCTTATAGCAATTGAGGCGGATATCGAAAAGCCCGACGAAAGCCCCTTGTTCACCAAATACCCGAGCATCCTTAAAAATCATCATGCCGTCAACTTCATATGCGATAACCTCAAAGTAATTATCTCCGCTAATGTTACCGCCTTTGAGCTTGAAAATATAATGGACCTCGAACTTGAGTCGCACCATCACGAAGCGATGATCCCGGCCCACAGTATCAACAAGGTTGCCGATGGACTTCCGGCCCTCGGTATTGTCGCGGCGGTCCTTGGCGTTGTTCTTACAATGGCGAAAATCTCTGAACCCCCGGAGGTGCTGGGACACAGTATCGGAGCTGCGCTTGTCGGGACATTCCTTGGAGTCTTACTGAGTTACGGATTTGTAGGCCCGATAGCCACCCACCTTGAGCATATTGCAGGAGAAGATATGGTAACTTTTCAGGTCATCAAGATTGCGCTTGTATCCTTTGTCGGAGGCGCGGCTCCGCAAATTGCTGTCGAGTATGCCAGACGAGTTATTCCTTCAGGCGCAAAACCGGGTTTTAGCGAGCTTGAAGATGCCATGAGAAAATGAGTAAAAACAGAGCAGTAATAGTTAAAAAAGTAAAAAAAGTAGTTGCTGGCGGGCATCATGGAGGATCGTGGAAAGTTGCCTATGCAGACTTCGTGACTGCGATGATGGCCTTTTTTCTGCTGATGTGGCTCTTAAATATGACCTCCGACGAAAAAAGGGCCCGGCTTTCCGCATACTTTAAATATTTCAGTTTATATGACAGCGGCGGCACATCCTGGATGGAGAAATCAAGTGAGATATTCGGTGAGTCAGGGGAAAACTCGCAGAAGGTTTTCGCTGATAAGAAAAATGAGGCCCTTGATAATTCAGTAACATCCGAGGAATTAAACAACATGGAAGAAGCTCTTACAAAAGATATCGCGGAAAAGCTCAGTGATGTACAGGACCAGATTCTTGTTGATATTGTTGATGAAGGGATCAGGATACAGATGATCGACAAAGAGGGCAGTTTAATGTTCGAACGGGGAAACACCAAATTGACACCAAAGGCAAAAGAAGTCCTGAAATTAATCAGTGCAGACATACAAAAATATCCGAACCAGGTCACTATCGAGGGCCATACAGACTCGGTGCCATACGCCGGAAGCCAGTACAGCAACTGGGAACTTTCCACAGAAAGGGCATCATCTGCAAGAAAAGAACTCGAGGCCACCGGACTGGACCCTAAAAGGATCACCCGTGTCGCAGGTTACGCCGACACGGACCCTCTGATTAAAGATAATAAGCAAGACCCTCGAAACAGACGAATAAGCATAACGCTCAGTGCGCCGAAGATGGATGCGCCGAGGAGAAATGCGGCAAAGCAGGCGGTAACAAGCAGTGAAGAAAAACAATTGAAGAAAGTATCCGAAGAACTCGGTCACATGATTGACAATTCACAAATCCCCGCTGCTGATGAAAAGAAATCAGCGAGCGCCTCCAGTGCCCATACTGAAAGCAACAAAACAGGAGAGGGCCAGCCGACTGTCAGGAAACAGGAATGGCCTGCTTTTCGTCCTGTAGAAAAGATCGGCGCTTCAACTCCTGACGAAGGGAAATCATCTGCTGCCAGGAATCCTGATTATGATTCCATTATAAGGGATGGTCAATCATCATTAAAAACCGGGAATAATAAGTCATCAAAAAAGGATATCCCCGCCCCAGATAAACAGTCATCGAATGTAAAAAGGGAGTACACAGGCCCGTCTGTTATCAAAGAGCTGGCAGATCCGGTAATAATAAAAGGAATAAAAAATAAACCTGAAATTCCTGTCGAAGAGAAAACAACTGTTGTCAAAAAAAATCCTGATTATGATTCCATAATCAGGGAAGGTCAATCATCATTGAAGAACGGGAACAAAACTTCAAAAAACAAAGTCCAATCCAAAAGCGTCCGAAACAGGGGACTGGAAGGACCGGAAATAAAGAACGAAACTAAAGGGCCGTCCGTAATCAAGGAGCTTTCAGAGCAGGTAATAACCAAAGAAAAACTGTTCACGATTATACCGGGCGGCAGGTAATCAGCTTATCTGCGGGATTCTTATAATAAATGACGTGCCCTTTCCCGACACACTCCTGGCCTCGATGGTCCCGCCCTGTTCCGCGATGATGCCGTGAGCTATCGAAAGTCCGAGCCCTGTCCCTTTGTTCACCGGCTTTGTGGTAAAGAAGGGATCAAAAATCTTCGGCAGGATGTCCTGAGGTATTCCCTTGCCATTGTCAGCCACCTCTATCAGTGTGCATTTTGATTCACTGTCAAAAGATGTTTTAAACTCAATCCTTCCGCGTCTGTCTGTATCGGAGATGGCCTGCTCGGCATTAATCAGCAGATTAAGGACCACCTGTTGCATCTGCTGACGGTCGACTGAAACATAAGGTACTTCTCCGTAGTTTCTGATTATTTCAATATTGGTGGATTTCAGCCAGTATTCATGCAGCTCTATGGTCTTGTCGATAATGTCATTTATATTTTCAACACTCTTCTGGGCCGGCATCTGCCTGGAAAATGTAAGCATGTTCTCAACTATCCTCTTGCATCTAAGCGCTGAATCATAGACATTGCGCAGGTATTTTTTAGTGGTATCATCTTCATTCTTCATCAGGAGCATTTCGGTATATCCGATAATTCCTGTCAGAGGATTATTGATCTCATGGGCCACCCCTGATGTCAGAGTACCGAGAGAAGACAGCTTGTCAAGGTGATACACCTGGTCTTTCAGCCTGCGGGTCTCAGTAATGTCCTTCATTATATAAACCACGGCCTCATGCTCATCATAAAATATAGGATAGCAGCTTATAAGATAATATGTGTCATTCAATGTCCGCTCGACTGAACGCTGGGGCGCACTGTCCCTGCCTTCCCTCAAAACACACCATTCGTGGGGGCCGCTCAAGCCGAATAGTTCATAGTACGGTCTCATTATTATGTCTGCCGGCTCCATACCGAAAAGGTTTGCAAAGGCCTTGTTGGTCCGCAATATCTTATAGTTCTGATCAATTACAAAGATATAATCGGTTATAGAATCAATAATGTTCTGCCACCACTTCTGGCTTTTATATATCTGCCTGAACAACATGGACTGCTGCTCCAGGTCATCCTTATCTTTATTCAGAATGGATGCCCCCTGTATCCTCTCAAGCACCCTGGAAAGCGAATCCTCATAACCAGCGTCTTTCAGCAGGTAATCATAAGCGCCTTCTTTTATTGCCTCGGCAGCCTGCAATTCCTTCCCCTTCTGAATTATCGCGATAACCGGTATATACAGATTACCTTTCTGCATTCCCCTGAAAAACTCCGGGGCTGAACCAAAGAAGGTATAATCTATAAAAACAGCGTCAATCTTTTCGCTGTTCAGCACCCCGACAGCTTTTTGTGTGTCCCTGGCCCTTATGATTTCAAACTGGGAAGATATTTGCCGGAAAGCCTCTTCAAGCAGACTGCCGTCTTTAACGTTTTTGTTGATGAGGAGAAATTTCTTTATGTTGAACTTTTTTTTCATCTGGGTTCTTTTTTGCTTTCACTGTCACTTAGGAGCACTATATCAACCCTCCTGTTCCTGGCCCTTCCCTCCGGGGCATCATTTGTCGCTACAGGTTTGTTTTCCGCATAACCTATCGCAGATATTCTCTCCGGCTTAATATTATGGTTGTCGATAAAATATTTTACAACATTTATTGCGCGGGAAGCGGACAGTTCCCAGTTTGAAGGGAATGTTTCATTGTGTATGGGAATATTGTCGGTATGACCTTCTATCCGTATCATATTAGGATTTTCAAGAAGGGCCGAGGCAATTTTATCAAGCACCTCCCTGGAATTATCCTTGAGGCCGGCCAAACCCGATTCAAAGAAATATTTGTCCGCAACTGTTATTACCACCCCCCGTTCGTCTCTCTTTACATCAATAGCGCCCTTTGAATCCGTTACCAGCGTTCCGAGTATGTCCTTGACATTTGATTCTACCTCAACATCGGCGGGGATAAAGATCTGCACCCCTTCAATAACGGAAATTGCGTTTCCTCGTGCGCCCTCAACATTAAAAGCAGACCGCATTGAATCCACAAACTTACCCAGCTTGTTTGTATCAACATTGCTGATGGCATACATTGCCGTAAAGAAGCAAAACAGAAGCGTGACGAAATCGGCGTAGGAAACCATCCAGCGCTCGGTATTTTCGTGTTCTTCTTCTCTGGGCCGTCTTTTTCTCATTATTTATTTTCTTGAAAGGTATGAACTAAGATGTTCCCTGAGGTAATACGGACTCCTCCCGGCCTGTATGCTGAGCACCCCGTCAATTATCATCTCTCTCAAGAATATTTCACGTTTAATATTATTAATCATTTTTTTCGCAATCGGCAGAAATAACAAATTTGCAGAGGCCACGCCATACACTGTCGCAACAAAAGCGACCGCAATTCCCGAGCCGAGTTTTGCGGGATCACTGAGATTTTCCATTACATGTATAAGTCCCAATACAGCGCCTATTATTCCTATTGTCGGGGCATAGCCTCCTGCTGCCTCAAATACCTTTGCTGCCCTTCCCCTTTCCTCCTCAAAGGTCCTGTTCTCCTGTTCAAGAGAACTGAGCAGTATATTGGGGTCTATGCCGTCAATTACCAGCCGGAGCGCGCGTCTGAAAAAACCGTATCCGATAGTGTTCATCTCGCTGTCCAGTGACAGAATCCCGCGTTGTCTCGCCTTGGCTGCAAAATCCACCATGTCCCTTATAATTAAATGATCGTCCGGCAGCTGTTTCTCCTCAATAAATACGCTTTTGAGCATTTGTGCGGACATCATTATGTCCTTCAATGAAAAACTCAGAAATGTCGCGCCGATAGTGCCGCCGAATACTATAAGGGCCGCGGACCCCTGCACAATGGAACTGATACTTCCTCCCTCAAGGAGGTTGCCGCCCAGTATTGCCGCAATGCCGAGAAAGATCCCGATAACGCTTGCCTTGTTCATTTGGGTCCCGATTCTTTAATCTTCCGGATGGTCTCTCTCTGATGTGACAGCGTATATTTTATAATTTCGTTTCTTACAGATTCGTCCATATTCAGATATTCGAACGAAACTTCATTCTTGTTTTCACCCAGATCCTTTACCCTTTTTACTTCACCATACGCAAATATTGCAACAGGCGGATAGGTAGGCAGAAGGAGTTTGATCTCCATGATTTCTCCGGCCAGTACCGGACGATCTACAGTAAACCTTATCCCCGAGGCGCTGATATTGACAAATTTCTTCTCTGTCTGGACGAGCCCCTCCTTGTCAAGCATCAGGTGATTAATTATGAAATCAAGTTTGGTTTTAATCTCCGCAATCATGGAATAAAGTCCGGCATCCCTCTGGTTCTCCGGAATAGTTTCTTCTGTGTCCGGTCCGGACGCTCCCGGTGTCTCCACGAGGGAAAACGCCTTTGAACTAACAATCTTTTTACGGAATTCCGCAGCCTTATCTTCGTCGATATGGACCGGGTTTGCTACAACTGATATGATGTCGTCTATTCTGAAGTAACTGCGCTGTTCTCCGGCATCAGATTTCTGCTTTCTTTCATCAGCCATATATTTCCTCCCGTGCTTTCGTGCCTGACATATCTCAACCTTTATAATGGACCCGTTTCACAGGCTTACTTTCCCTTCAGGTCATTTACAAGCGAGTTGTATTTTTTTATGATTTCATTATCAGTTCCGGCGCCAGGGCTTCCCTGAGG
This sequence comes from Thermodesulfovibrionia bacterium, assembly GCA_020053105.1. Taxonomy (GTDB): domain Bacteria; phylum Nitrospirota; class Thermodesulfovibrionia; order UBA6902; family UBA6902; genus UBA6902. The sequence continues at coordinate 142,873 of JAGVNU010000085.1, read as the reverse complement.
GGACCCGGCGTCATCCGCAATTTGAATTTCAGGTCCTCTCATCCTGGAGATCCTGTCCGGGGCATCATTGTTTTTGTTTCTCCCCGGATGCCGCAGGGCCTCAAGCTGACGATATGTCTCTTTTAAATGGCTTGACAGTTTTTCATTTTCTTCCATGAGAGATGCCATCCTGTACGCGTTCCTCACTACTAACAGTAATTGCTGCATTACAAACGGCTTGACAATGTAGTCGTATGCCCCTTCCTTCATCGCCTCAAGCGCTGTATCGAGTGTGCCATAGGCGGTAAGGAGTACGACGGCAATTCCGGGATTTGTCTGTATCGCTGATCTCAGCACCTCCATACCATCTGCGCCGGGCATCCTCAAGTCGGTAAGCACCAGTTTTGCATCTTCCAGCCGCAGGAGTTTCAGCGCGGCAATACCGTCATTCGCCGCAACAACCGGATAACCTTCCTCTGTAAGGAATTTGCAAATAACATCTCTGACTATTTCGTCATCTTCAGCAAGAAGAATCTTGAATTCACTCTTATACACTTTATTATAGTTCTCCTTTATCATCCTCCCGCCGGATGTAATAAACGGACTGGTCCGGGATATAACACCCGCCCTGGGTCCTATGCATCATACTCCGATATCTTGTCACTCAAAGAGCCGAGCCATTCGTCCTCCCTGAGCAGCAGGGGCGAAAGTTCATACTCAATCAGGTCCGACAGCATTATCCAGTCCTTTGATGCCAGGGATGAATTCATTTCCTGAAACAGGTTCATACCGGCGCCCTGAGATGAAATAGGGTCCGGCGGAAGGCCGAACCCGTCAAAGAAACGCATCCCCTCCCTGAGTTCCGCCATGAATCCCATAAAACAATCGAGCTCCTGAATGTTCTGTGAAAGATTAACAAACACGTTTTCGCTTTCTTCCATCCTCAACGGCTGAATATTGTCCGTAAATACCTCCGCAAGTTTTTTTGCCGAGAATCTCGCATCCGTAATGCTGTTTCTTATCGCATTGAAAAGCTCCGGCCTTTCAATCTCTTTTTTTAACTCATTCATTTTCTCCTCCTGTTTGTACTACTGTTGTTTGATATACGTAAGTTCACGTCCCTCCCCTTCCGATGCCGACTCCTGCAAGCGAATTGCCGCCACCATTAATTGAAGCAGGTTCCTTGACCTGCTCATTAAATCCGCGTATATAGCTTGTGATGCAACGGATATTATTTTCAAATCATTTCCCTCCAAGGCTTCCTTTGCATACATGAATAGTAAGGTCAAGGGTCTGAAACACGGATTAGTATGGCCGATGAGCTCTATTTCCTTTTCAATGGGCTCAACTTTCCCCCATATCTCCTTTATCTTACTGACGTCTAAATAGTCTTTTACGGCTTCTTCCGCAATAAGACTTATAAGCTTCAAACCTTCTTCCGATAAATTTGCCAGGTTTGTAAGTGAGTCAATCTCTTTGCGGACGGAAATCATTATTTCAGGAAAGCAGTCAGAGAGACTGTAATAGGACATTTCCATGCATATGTTTTCATAAATCATGTCCGCTTCTCCATTCATCGGACCGGATTCAATATTCCATAATTGCCTATACAGAATACGGTAGAATGTCTCTCTATTTATTGGCTGCCTGATAAGAGGGGTAAACCCCAGATAGCCGTCATCTTTAAAATGTGATTTATAAACCTGCAAATTATTCCATGCCGGTGAATTATTAATGAAGGCGTTTATTTCTCCCTCCATCGCTTCCTTTACAACTTCAAATACAGCGGAGGGTTTAATGATAGATTTGCAGACCATGTCCGTACACTTCACATCAAAACCGCAGGGGGAACAGGGTAAATCCGCCTGTATCACATAGTGTCCTTCTCCATAAGGGCCTGTTTCCATAAAATTGACATTCGCAGTCGATATATCGATGACCTTTGTCCCTACTGAAGTGGCTATATGCAGCGGCCCTGTATCGTTACTTATAAAAAGCCTGCACCTCCTGAGGATGGTCGCGAGTTCCCCGATATTTGTCTTACCCACAAAATTCACGGGTCTCACATGAGAGTCCATTTCAAACTGCCCGGCCAGGTCCGCCTCTCCCGGGGAACCGAAAAGCACGATTTTTGCCCCAAAGGCATCTGCAATCATGCCGGCAAGTTCGGCATAGGATGTTACCAGCCATGTCTTGTCACTCTTGCTGGCCCCGAGATGAAACCCGACGAGCATATCACCCTCCTTAATCCCTTCCCGTTCCAGAAGCAGTGAGGCCCTTTCTTCTTCTTCTCTTGTGCAGTTGTAAACCAGCCCCTTTATTTCCGGCTTTACCCCCCCCATCTTCAAATACATATCGACGAGATGAAACGGATTATATAATCTATTAGGTACAACGTTAAAGAAGTATCTCATCCATGGATGTTTTATGACCCTGTGCCCTTCGGAATCTATTGAAAAACCCCTTATCTCCTTTGTTCTGATAAAAGAAGTCAGTATGGCGCTGATGGCGGAATGGGTGACATTTATCGTGAGGTCATATTCCCTGGAGTTAATCCGGCGGATCAGTCCTTCTATAAAATTATAGTTTTCCACCAGAGAATATCTCTTTCCGAGCAGTCTCATCCGGTAATCCTTCATGTCAAATTCAATAAGCTCATCAATAAAGGGGATCCCTCTGCATATTTCGGTAAAGGCGGAATTGACCAGCAGTGTAATCCTTGAACCGGGATGCATTCCCTTCATGCCTGCCATCAAAGGAGTTGTCTGCAGCAGGTCTCCCATCCGCGTAAGGTTTATTATTAATATTTCCTTCATAGTCAATTAACGCACAAACTCATTCATCAGCATAAATATGCCTTCAGTGCCGGATATCTCTCCCTCTGTACGTGATATCTCATCGGTTATATCAGACAGGGTAATTTTCCTTTTTCCAGGGAAACGGTACAAATACTTCCCGAGTTCCGAGTCCCTTCCTGCTTCTTCAATCAGGCCTTCCACTTCCTCTCCTTCATCCGGCCACAGTGGCTGCCTGAGTCCCCTGGCCGCTATAACCTCGATCATCTCCTTCATCCTGTTTTCATAAGTATGCTCTCTTAAAACAATCTGCCTTCCCCGCTGTGCTATCATGTTTCTTTCTTCAGGGTGATCAAGATAATATGCGGCCTTGCTGCGCAAATCTCCAAGATCGTCAAATACAATAATCTCTTCCCCCGCCTCAAACAGGCCATCGAGCGCCGGACGCCTGTCTGTAAGCTGAAACCCTCCGCAGGCCATGATTTCAAAGGTCCTGGGATTAATAAAGTCCCCAAAGGGATTAATACCTTTATGGTATGTTGAGGAGTGCAGATTTATATTTATCTTTGACGCATTGAATATCTTTACTATCTCATCGGTATCAATCCTGGCACCCCCTCTCTGAATACACCGCGCAAGGTCCGAATGCAGGTCCCAGTCGCTCCCCCAGATTTTAAAATCAAAGTCGAGCAGGCCCCTCATGAATTGTCTCCTGTTGTAATAACCGGCGCCCACGAAGGAAAGATCACTGCCATAATATTTCATCTCATCTTCAGACAACCGGCCCGGTTTATGGATATCAGGACATGCGGCCATGGGCAGATAATGATAGTTTTTTATTCCAGCCCCCTGGAGTTCATTAAAGAACTGCCCCTTCTGGATTGTAAAAAAGAAGTCATAGTGTCCGGCAATATTTTTCCAGTATTCCATAAACCGGAAATCCTCCACAAACCAGTATGCTGTAGTCACTTTTTTCCGCCGGAGATTGTCAAGACAGCCGGCAGCCAGGGGCGCCTGAGCAAGTGCAAGGACCAGGTCCGGCCTGAAGGTTTCACACCGTGCCGTCACTGCCTCGGAAATAAATGAGGAGAGATGGTTCAACATACTGTTATATCTCTGCCTGTTTTCCGATATGTCCTTTGCATAAAACAGCGCGTCACCAAAACGGCTGTTATCGATTAATTCCACGGTGTGCCCCATTTTTATAAGGGAAGAGGAACAATACCCGGCAACAGGAAGCGACCCTCCATATATGGGGCTCACAACAAGTATCCTTAGTCCCCTGCGGATTGCCTCACGGGACCTCAGCTTGGCATGTATATCATCAAAATATTCACGGTTCAGTGTCACGGACGGTTTATGATGTAAGACCGAAAAACGGTGATTAAGAGCAGGGATGCTGCAATCTGTTATTATTTTGATACGTGAGAGAACGGACGTTAACTCTACTGTTTCAAAGGCTTTCCTTAAGACGTCAATCGAGGGTTCAAATACAGTGACAAGCCTGTCCGTAACCCTGCAAAGTTCCTGCAGGTGATATCCAAGGCCAAAACCAAAAACATATATGGATGCCTCTTTATCGATATCTCCCTTATAAAATTTGACCCAGGCCTCTGCCTCTTTTACTGGATCATATAAGCTGTGCAGGCTGATATTATTTACCCGTAAAGAGGGTATGTTCTTTTTTGTGTTGACGACTTCAACATGAGATACTCCTCTCCGGTTGCTTAATATTTCTGCCAGTTCTCCGTCAGTCTGTCTCAGTGCTGATATGTTATTTTCAAAACTCATATGTTCTTTACCGGAAACAATAATCCCGTCATAAAATAAACCTTATCGGTAATAAAGCAAATCCCTTGCCAATATCCGGAAGCCCGGAGATGAGTTAATAACTGTTTGATTAATAATGTCTTAGTATATTGGGACCGTTTCCCTGTGCTTGTTCTGGCGTATATCAAGTCAATATATTGACGTAAATGCATTTATCCTGTCGTGAACATATCGTGCGAAACAGTCAGCGACAATTCGTTCATTTATATGGAATAATATATTCCATGAAATGCGCGGTTATTACCCCAATCGGCCCCGGCCACGTGAAATTGTACGAAGAGTGCAGGAGGTCCATAGAGACCGCAGTTAATCATTCCGCTGGACCCTTTGATAATATATCTATTATCCCTGTTGATGATTCGTACGGAAGTCTGGGCCGCTCCGCAGCGAGGAACAGGGGAATAACGGTGGCTTTTTCGGGAAAATATGACTGGATATTCTTCCTTGATTCCGACGACCTCTTGTTTCCCGATGCCTTTGAACTTGCCGGGAAATATCTCATGGATTATGATGCCGTGTGGGGGACCATAGTTGAGATTAAGCCCGGAGCACATGAGGCGGCCCTTAGGAATCCGCAGGTGTTCATTATAGATAAAATGACTGACCTCCTTATGTTCGATCCTTTTTACACCCTGCAGATGGGGCACTTTATCCGGACAGGGACGGCCATGTTGAACAGGTTCAACGAGAGCATGAATACAGGGGAAGACTTTGATTACTATTTACGGGTATGGGAGACGAACCGCTGTATAAAAATCCCGGAACCCCTTTTTATAAACAGGCGGGGCCTGCACTCCACAGGGGCCAAATCAGCATCAGGGAAAGAATGGAGTGACGCCGTAGAAATGATAATGGGCCGATACAGGAAAAAGTACGGCATCCTCGTCGATCAGCAAACTGTATTGGCAAAGATGAAAGACAATGTCAGAAAATACTCCGACTACCTGAAATCAAAAAGCTCATCGGGCATTTCGTCATAAAAGCGCTGATATCATTGACTCATATGCAGGGCTTCCTTGAACACGTTATTGCCGCTGGTGTCCCTGCCGGTAATCGCCGGCGTCTTAGTGGCTGTAAAAAAATATCGTATGATCCGGGTCTCATTCGTAAAATCATCGGGCCTGATCACATACGCGCTGATAAACTTAGACAGCTGTTTTAGAAAATTATTATCTAATCCTTTATATTCGTAGAAAAACAATGAACTATAACCCTCGTTTCTGATAAATGTCCTTACGTCCTTCGCGGTAATTCCGGGATAATTTTCTTTTTCAGGAATACCCCATTGCATATACTGGTATGTGCCGTCGGTTGTTTCAAAAAAAGGACGATTTATCCCGAACAAAGAATAAGCAAGATAAGAAAAGTGGAGTTTGTTCGCAAAAGTGCCTGTTATAAATCCATTCCCATCAAGAAGCCTGTTGTAATGTTCCATCATTTTTTTATCAGGCAGTTCTTCATGATATATTATGCAGTCAAAATATCCTTCTTCATACCCAGCCATCAACTCTTCGGTCCCTCCAAGCACTCTGTCCAATCTCCTTGTGCTGTCCGCTATGTATTCCGGCTCAGGATTTAATCCGACAACCTCGGCATCAATCCTGGATTTTATCGCCGCACCCAGTGTCCCGTCCTCGCATCTGGTGTCCAGTATCTTCATTTTCCTGCCTTGACATGTCCCCTTTTCAAACCATTCAATTACAATCTCTTTCAATGTCCTTGTCCTGACACGTCGGTCGATAAGCATACTGTCCAGGTCTATGATCTTCTTGTAAATCGCGATAAATCTGTCTTTGTCCATAGAGCAAAGCAGGCGCTTGTCCTTGATGGTTTTTGGGGTAATGGTCTTCATCGCATAGATACTGTCATCCCATTCGTCTTTAATATATCCATTGGCTACGGCATAATCCCACAGCTCGGTGCCCGGGAATGGGGTGGCAACATTCGCCCCGATCTCCGTCAACCTCAGGTCCCTGATAAAATTGTACGTCATCATCAAATCCTCTTCGGTCTCTCCGGGAGCGCCGATCATAAATGATCCCAGCACTTCCAATCCATTGTCGATGCCGGCCTTAACGGCGTTGCGGATCTTTTCCGTAGTCACTGTCCCCTTCTTAAGATATTCAAGCATTGCCGGCGAGCCCGACTCCATCCCGAAACTTATCCTGTGTACATTCATCTTCTTGAGGTCTGACGCGGTCTCCGGGCTGAAATGGTTTACATTGCTCAGACACTCAAACCTGACTACCTTATCGAGCCCCTCCCTGCAGATCAGCTCACTGATGCGGCTTATCCTTTTCCTGTTTGCCGTAAAGAGGTCATCATAGATAAGGATCTCCCTCCTGCCGAACCTCTCTACAATCGTCTTTATCTCCTTTACGACATATTCGGGGGAGAAAAACCTGATCTTCTTCCAGATGGCTGATGATGCGCAGAAGACACATTTGTAAGTGCATCCGCGGGACGTCAATATATGCCCCGGGCCTTTCTCAGACAAGCCAAGCATGTCCCAGTCCGGAAATGGTATATTGTCCAGCGGCGCGATCAATTCTCTCATTTCCGTCTGACACAGATGCTGACCATCCCAATATATTATCCCCTTAATGTTTTCATTAAAAAGGACCCCGTCTTTCCTGTATGATTCAACTATCTCCAGGACAGTCTGCTCACCTTCTCCTATAACACCTGCGTCGATCCATTGCGGCAGGCGCTTCGGAAGAATGGTTATATGCGCCCCTCCGAGCACAATAGGCAAATTAAATGATTCCTTTATTTCCTTCCCCAGCCTGATGACATTATTAAAGGTCTCGGTCGTTGCAGTAAGTCCGATAATATCAGGCCTGATCGATCTTATATTCCCGATAGTATCATCGCCCAGGAATGAAACGCTGATCTCAATATCATTACAATATTTTTTCAGATAAGAAGAAATGTATCCCAGTCCGAGTTTCGGCCGTTCCGTACTGCGGGCCTGATCATTTACAAGATGAAGTTTCATTGTCCATCCTCCTTATTTTTTCTGCTACCTTAAGCGCCTCCGGCATGTCAGGATTGAAAATTCGCACCTTATCCAGATTCTCCGATGCAGTGTCCCGGTCGCCGAGCGTTAAACATACATCCGCATATTTAACCAGCATCTCCAGATCAACCGGGCGAAATTGCAGATAAGATTCCATATATTTTCTGGCATCGGCAAATCGCCCTTCACTGATTGACAGATTAATCCCTCCAACGATGCTCACGAGTTCTTCATTTTTCTGAAAGATCCTTGGATATCCCTGATTGATCATATCCATGCCTGATGTCTTTATGAAATTATAAAAGGCCTCGTCCGTGTATCTGTTAACATTCAGGTGCCAGCCCGCTTCTCCGTTATTGTCAACAAAGGATGTAAAGGCCGCCAGATATCCCCCGGGTTTTATGTGCTTCGTCAGATATTCTACAGTGGTCTCCGGACTGACCAGATGTTCAATTACATCCAGAGTTATCACAACGTCGTACATCTTGTCCCCAAGAAAGTCCTCTTTGGATGCATCGATCATATCTACATCAATTTGCCTGCGCCTGAAACGCCATTTGGCGTAATCGAATGTCTTGCCGGGTATGTCCGCATAGCTGAGTTCCGCGCCTTTTAAAACAGACAGAGAAATCATCTGGCTTCCTATGCCTCCTCCGAAGTCTAATATCTTAAACCCGCCCCGCTCCTTGCTGAGGCCTGCACAAAAGCTGAATACTTCCTCAGTCAGCTGGATGTAAAATGAATTTTCGTAGTTGTATTGAACAAGGTCAAATAGATAAGAGTCCGTATTGCGGTAAAATTCATTTACCTTATCATCCGTCAGCTTTTCCCCGATAATACCCCGCCACTCCCTGATCTGCTGAGCATAGACAGCACGTATCCTCTTGACTATGTCCTTTTCCGGCAAACATGTATATTCGGCAAGCTCACGGACTGCGCCCTTAAACGTTGATCGCAATACTTCTTCAAACAACATGGAAAACCGCCGGGCAATCTTTACCGAGTCGTATTCATTAACAGCCCGCTCTCTGCCCTTTACAGCAAGCTCTTTTCTCAGGACATCATCTTTAAGGAGTTTAATAATCGATTCAGAAAGGCCTGTGGGATCATTAGACTGCACGAGGATTCCGGCATCGGCAACTACTTCTTCCGATGGGCCCGAGGCAGCGGCTATCACCGGGGTCCCGCATGCCATCGCCTCTATCAAAGATGCGCCGGTTTGTTCCTTCCATGTCCTTGTCGGAATGCCTGGAAGTACAAAGATGTCCGCCGCGTTATACATCTCATGCCTTTGATGATAGGGCCAACTCTCTTTAAATATAAATATATTATTCATTCCAAGCTTATTGACGATATTTTTGACTTCCTGACACTCAGGCCCGTCTCCTGCAACGACAAACCTCAACGGAATATCTTTTAGACTTTTCTCAAGCGCAACAAGTTTGGCCGCGTAAACAAGATCATAAATCCCCTTTTCCCATGACGGCCCGCCGGTATATAACACAACCATTTCTTCATCTTTAATGCCCCATTCATTTCTGATCTTATTACGCGCCTCTTCATCAGGTTTAAAACGGTTTATGTCGATGCCCATCGGAATGATTACAATCTTCTCATCGGGCACTCCCTCCAGTAAGAGAGTGTCTTTTGCCCGCTTTGTCCCTGCTACAAAGACGTCCACAAATTTCCTGTTGAACTTTTTTATTTGACGCACAACCTCGTTATCTTCGTATGCAAAAGGGATATTCCCCCATTCAAGTGCGATGACCTTTTTATCGAATTTGACCTTGGCAGTAACCGCCTGGTAGGTAAATACACGTGTAATATCGACCGAACAGATAATGTCCTTATCAAAGAGTTCAAATTCAAGCCCTTCCATGAAATCAGGGTTCACAGTCCCGGCAGGGAGTTTGACAACCGGCGGATTTGTCTGTGTTCCGTCAATTCCCGGTCCGCTGCTTGAATAGCGCGTTATATTAAATTTATCTGCCAGTGCCTCATAGAGCAGCAGCTCCCGGTCTGCCAGTTCAGGTCCCGTAACAATTGCAATCCCAGGCAGAGCGTCAGCGCCTTCTTCCGGTATATACTGAGGGACGTGCGGCGCGACTGCGGACCTCGCGGGCCTGGGCTGAATATCATATTCCCTGTAATAAAGCCTGTCGGGTCCATTAAAACCGCTTTCGGGAATCGTTGAATAATATACGCCTTTTTCCCAGTAACGCTTTTTATCAAGGAAACCGTAATGGACAACATAAACATCCCAGGGGACCATCGGCCCTTTCGTACTAAGGCCCACCAGTATTTCATGGATATGGCCTTCCCATCTTATGCCGGGCAGGTTCCTCCATATCCTCGGGATTTTTTCATGATCATCATAAGTCTTTGAATAAAACTTCTCATTCCCGACAAGATTACACTGCCTGATTCTATACCCGACCACATCAGCGGAAGTTGAAGACAGAAGTGACCTTATCTTTTTTTCAAATTCCATTGAGAATGCTTCATCAGTATCAAGCCGTATCACCCAGTCGCCGGTGCAATGTTCGAGGGAGACCTGTCTTTGCCTGCCAAAGTGATTTTCCCATGGACGTTGTATCAGCTTGACTTTATCGTGGGCCTTTAAAATATCAAGTGTCCTGTCGGTGCTGCCCCCATCCACGATGACTATCTCATCCGCAAAACTGCAGGAGATCAATGCCCTTTCTATATTCTTTTCCTCGTTCAAGGTTATCATCGAGACAGATATTTTCATGAATATCTCCCCTTCATTTTATCGATTATCATTTGAAGTCTGTGTTTGTAAGTGTGCTCCTTCAGCACCCGTTCCCGTCCCCGTTCAGCAACTGCTTTCCTCTCCCCGGGATTATCAAGATAAAATTTCACCAGTTCGGGTATTTCATCCCTGCTTTTATAAACGATAATCTCTTTCCCGACCTCAAATAGCCCTTCCAGCGACTCCTGGTAATCGGTCAGTATAAAACTCCCGCATGCAGGGACATCAAAGACCCTTTGATTTACGGCCTCCTTCATCTGACGGCTTGTAGCGTTAAAATTGATTTTGCACGCATTGTAAAACGACGGCAGTTCCTTATAGTAATCAAGCGGCTGTCCAAGCCTTATACTACTGTCATGTAAAATCAACCGCCATCCCTGATCCCCAAAAATTCGGGTATCATATTTTTCAAGTGTTTTAATGAGAGACAGCCTGTATAATAAGGTAGCTTTCCAGATAACGGCCGCCTCAAAATTCCTTCTTTCTTTATTTGTGAGTCGTTCAAGTCTCTCTCTCTCCATTTCAGGGACAGCGCTCATGATATCTCCATGCCGGTTCCCTGGAAGGGCAAGATGTTCAGCGGACTTTTCGATCATTGCATGAAATACCGGATCGACCTTTGCCATCCAGTCATTGACAGGGTCGACCATTGAATTTCCCACAAAGCCCACATCACACGTATACTCATTCAACATTTTTCTATGCTTCCCTGCCTTCAGCGGTTTAAATAAACTTTCGTCAGTAGCAAGGGGTAAAGTCAGTACCGAATCAAAGCCCATCGATTCCATATCTTTCATATAGGATTTGTCCCACAGGAAAAGAGATGTCCACGGAGAAACATTTTTATCAAACGCCTGGACAATAAGATTGGGACTATCAACATACCATGAGGCAACAGGCATTCCAATTGACCTGAAAAAATCAGTCAATACTCCGTCTTCGTCAAAACCAAGGTGGTTCATTGTAAGCAGGAAATCCGGTTTGAAATTCACTATTGCATCTACAAAACTCGAAATTACTATTTCCCCTTTACCCCTTTTTTCCACCGGCGCCCGCAGGACGTCGTGCCCGAGGGCCTTTAATGCCTTCTCCGCCTCCCTGACCAGAAAATAGCCTGTGTCAATCAAAAGAACTTTCTGTTTGTCCTGTTTGAATTTTGAATACCTGAGCCTGTCCCATAGTTTCACGGACACCGTTCTGTTAAGCGACTCTACAATGGGGCTGTAATAGTTTTCAAATGCGGATACAGCAGAACCCAGGGCAAAGAGGGCAAGTGGCGCTAATCCTCTCTTCATCTGATATTCTGTTACTCTTCTCAATGCCTCGCCGGGTGTAAGGCCTGCGATGATTAATATCCGGCTATCAAGGTCGGGACCGTGTTCTTTGGCTAGTTCACAAATATTCGGATCAGCTTCTATTACAATAATCCCGGCATGAGGAAATCTTCCAGCGAGTTCAGCGACATGATATCCAAGACCGAGACCTAAAACGACCAGAATACCTTTTCCGTCAAACTCAAATGCGCCGGCGATTTTCCTTGCCTCAGCCTCGGGGTCATAGAGGCTGTGAAGGGTCCTGGAGCCGCCGTCCATATTGTCCACTTTCAGGGACAACTTACCGCTTTTCGTCTCTATAAGTGTGACCCTGTTTATTGAACTGATCATATCTTTTCTTTTAATCCTTATGACAGCAGGCGATTTTGCCTATTACTCTGTCTTTTCTTGCCAGGTCAAAAGTAAGGCGATTGAGTGATTCTGAATAGAGATAGAAAGACCCTAACGACTCCCCTGCAATCATGGCGAATATACCCCAGATACACCTGGTAAAACTTTCTTCTTTCCCTGTAGGTATCGGGGCTTTTTTACTTATATACTTCCCAAATTGTTCAAGATGCCTCATAAACTCAGGAATGAGAAAGTTCTTCCTGAACTCGTACTTGGACTCCCGGACCTCTGGTGAGTCTATCAGGATATCTTTCATTATCAGGTCAATATCATCACAGCATGACCTTTTCATTTTATTATGCCCGGGAGGTCCCATCCTTACCCCTCTGCCGAAGGCGCCAACGAATGCTCTGAGAGCGAATAATGTTTCATCGGCCTCCTGAACATCATCCAGAGATGTCCCCACAAGATAGTACAGCCCGGCAATACAGGAAGACAGCCATTTACTGTCTACGAAGTTAACATCATAAAACCAGTGCAGGTCTTCTTTATGAATATAGACCTTTGCTTTGGTACCTGCATAATACCAGTACAAGATGCGATCTGCAGCTTGTACGGAATCCAGAACAAACTGCGCCCGATCTTCGAATATCCCTTTATCTACCTGTAACAATTCCATACGGTAATCTTCCGCTGCACAATCGAGTCTTTTCATGTACCTTCGCTGATATATTTCCCTGCATTCAGCAATTTCTTTTTCAGAATCCTTTTTATTCAATGAGAGTGATTCCGGCTCCAGCCAGTACAGACCCGTAACTACCGGGATGTGCAGCATACTGTATTTCTCGCCCAGTCTCAGCCAGAACTCATAGTCCCCGAGACCCGTAAAGTTCTCATTAAAATATCCCACTTCCCCATGAACTGACCTCCGCCACATGGGATGGGGGCCCACGCGGCAGTTTTGCAGCAGGTCTTCATACGAATAAGCGGGCCACGCATACTTGCCCACCCTGTTATGTCTTTCAAAGCTTTCATGCGGTGTACCAGTCAGGTAAGTGTCTCCGTAAACGAGCGCGATATCGGAATGTTCTTCTATCTGCTTGAAAAGCATTTCACATGCATTTGCGCCCAGACGATCATTTGTACTGAACGGCATAATATATTTACCGGATGAGTATTTAATCGCGATGTTCCACGCAGCATATATTCCCACACGGCTTTCAGTACGGATATACTTTATATTTGGCCACTGTCTCCGGAATTCTTCCACCACCGCCCTTTCGTTTTGCGGCGAAGCTGCATCAACAATAACAATCTCCATTCTGTCTATTATCGTCTGTCTCGTCAGGTCCTGCAGACACTCGCGAATAAATTCCTCCGAGTTGTAAGTAGAGACTATGACAGAGACCGGAAATTCATCCACTTTTATTCATCCTTAAATTTGATGCCCTTTCTCAAACAGGACCGTAGTATCTTCAAACAGCGTGCATATTTCTTCATCTTCAGGATGCTTTTCCAGATATGCTGAGTATAGTTGTCTTGCCTCCTCTATGCTGCCGAGGTGTGTCAACAACTTTCCACAATTTATAACAGTCTCACGCGTCGGTGATATCCTGAACGCCTTCGTGAAATACTGAAGGGACTTCTTGAGGTCACCCTCTTCCAGAGAGATAACTCCGAGATTATTGAAAGCCGTGGAATACATCGGCCAGGTATCTATCAGTTTTAATAAAATGGATTTTGCCGTCTTACGATTGCCCAGTTGAAATTGTAATTCCGCCTGATAATTCAGCAGGTCCGGAGAATCCGGATATTTAATCAACCCTCTGCACAACCTGACAGCCTCATCGTTGTCCCCTGCTGTCAGCGCATTACCTATCGATATCAGGAGCAGTATTTCCTCCATATGATTATTAATCTCCTGAACCAGCAAATCTCTGCCCTGAATCAAACCCGGACCCAGCCGACTCTTTTTTCTAATCTCTTCCAATGCCGGTTTAATATCTTCACCATGTGGATCTCTCTTCAGGTAGACCGAACAGATATGTCTTGCCTGCTCTTCCTCTCCAGCCAGAATAAGTAGTTTTGTCAGGTTGATAACCGCTCCCTCATGGGCAGGATTTATCCTCAGCGCCTTCAAAATGTGTCTAAATGATTTACCCGGATCTCCTGACTTAAGATAAACCGCACCGAGAATATTATATGCGTCCGCAGCCTCCGGACAGCATTCTATTATCTTCAAACAACGGCTCACAGCTATATCGTCATAACCATTTTGGGCCTTGTCCTCCGCTTCCTTCACAAGGACGTCAGTCCTATTAATCCTCTCATTATGTAATTGAGCATATTCTTTCTGTTCAAAAAACAGTTTTCTGTAATCAACCTTAGCAAATACAGTGAGCTTCCCTTCCAGGGTCGCATCAATAATCCTCTTTCCATCGGCTTCAAAGGCAATCTTTGCGGCCCTGTACGCAACTTCTGAATTTTCCAGATCCGGAAGATGCCAGCGTATGCCCCTGCCGAAATATCCAGGATCGAAGTGATCGTTATCATCTCCCGTTGAAATGACCTCCTGATTGGCTTTTCCGCCCGCAGAAAAAAAGTGGTCCACCCCTATTAATACAACTTCACTGAATCCCATATAATATGCCAGCTGCATGGCAACATATGTCACAGTAAAGCCTTCCCATATTCCGCCAAGGGGGTCCTTTGAAAATACAGGCACATCTCCCAGTGGCAGTCCCGATGTCTTTAACCCGATTACATTTTCCGCATCAGGGATGAACGGCAGACTGCCCAGTCCGAGGAACTTGGGGACAGGGATTCCAAGTATTTCCTTCATGTTCTGCTTCAATACAAGCTGATTGACAGAGACATAATATGTCGGCATGAAATCCCACTTTTCAAACCCAAGATAAATCCGGTTCAAACCAAAGGTAATCTCATTTCTGAGGAAGGACAAATCCATTTTCTTCAGGCTGGGACCGTTGCCGACAATAACGCAGCGCCTGCCTTTATGAATGTCTTTATAACCGGTCATCATTGTGTCGGAGTATGTTATAAATTCATGACCGTCCATTCCTTTTATCTTTTTACCAAACAACCTTTCTCATTGTTATTGCCGTGCATCTTTGAACCTTCCTTTATCCTGACAACTCCTACCGGTTGATAGCTGGGTTTCCATATCCCCCATGGCATTCCGTTCTTGCCGGATTTGGAATGAAAAGAAGCCAGTCTTTTCTGGAGTTCGTTATCCTGCACGCATAATTTTCTGAATAACTCATCTTTCTGTGAATAATTGCAGGGTACATCTCCTGAAAGCTTGAAAAGATCTCTAAGAGATTGTTCACTATAACACCAACCATTTGATTCTTTATGAAACCAGTCGTCATTCTGAGAAGCGCTAACAGTAATTGCAAGTTTACCTCCCGGTTTTACTACTCTGAGAAGCTCATCTACACACTTTCTGAAATCTTCATGGTCATTATGTTCCAGGGCGGATATTGAAACAATACCGTCCAGAAAATTATCCGGGATAAGTGACATGTTCTTAAGGTCGCACTTATAGAGAAATACCCTACCGCATTTCTCCTCTACGTTATTTTTCAGATAATAAGGTATTGCGCCTCTTTTTTCAGGTAGCCGCATGTTTTGTTGCGGTTTTCTCTTCTTATTGATATAAGATAGAACTTCATCCCTCGTCTGAGGATACGCATCGTGACCGACAGACCTCCTCTGATCAATGGGAATATTATGAGCCCGATAAAGGTGCCTCGTATACCTGTTATCATAGGTCACATCACTATGGTTATTGAGATACGACATGATTGATTCATATCTGTCTGTTACCTTTTTACTAAGAACCGGGTTTGAAAAGTCGGCATTTATAACGTTATACCCCATTTCAGATAAAATAAACTGGGTAAGGCCGTTCCCTCCGCCAGCATCCAGAATCAACGAGCCCTGCTCCAGAGACCTGATCTCTCTCATTATCCATGCCAGATCGAGCAGATAGTGCCATCCTATCTCTTTGCTCAGACACTCCTTCATCCGCTCGACAAATTCAGTTTCTTTATAATATGTACTGAAATAATCCATGCTCAGAATCTCTATTTTATTTCCCATAACTTACCTCGCAGTATCCTTCCCATACCCTACAGCCTCTTTAGATATATCCAATCTGCTTCTCTTCTTTAACGCGGGGATGTATGATCTTGTCAGATTT
The DNA here is from genome assembly GCA_020053105.1 of Thermodesulfovibrionia bacterium. GTDB lineage: Bacteria > Nitrospirota > Thermodesulfovibrionia > UBA6902 > UBA6902 > UBA6902. Next base: position 126,588 of record JAGVNU010000085.1, on the reverse strand, counting down.
TCGACTTTAACCCCCATTTTTTCAGCTTCAGTCAGCCATTCCTCCAATACTTCACAGTGAGTATGATAATAATCGTCATAATCTATATCAAAGAAAGCTGGATGGGCCCTTTTAATGTCTTCCATTTGATCATTAAATTGTGACGCCTTATGGTGATTCCAGAAGTACTGGTTGTCTTCCATCTTTCTCCCGTCACAGCCCATTATGCCGACTTCTTCAAAAAGCGTACATACTAATGGAATCAATAAAAGGGTCAATATATTCCGGGTTGGCCTGACTATAAACTTGTCCTGCAGATTCAGGTTCAGTTTTTCATTATATCCTCCGGTAGGTATACCAATTATCCTTCCCCTATAGTCATGAGGCATGTTTTCTATATATAATTTATAATCCCTGAACGGCACGATTATATACGGATGATACTTGTCGATGACCTTGTATAAGTGACGCCTGAACTCCCCTGCATAACTTGAGCATCCCCCATGGAATATAGGATCACCAAATACAACCGCCTTAGGATTAATATGTCTCAAGAGGTCCTCGTTTTTCACCATACTGTTGCATGCAATTGTAACTCCATCTGAAAAATCGTATCCTATGGCCTCTTCCAGTGAAGGTCCTGTACCGAATATGTACCCCCTTCTGACTGCTCCCATACTATTCATAAACTCCTCAAACTTATCCCGGGAGTCCTGCAGATCAGCCTTATAATTCCTGTTTGCATCATGCGACATCCTCAAATACATGAGACCGTCCTGCTGGACTTTTCTTTTATCAACCTCCCACTTCTTCTTTTTTTGTAATGAGTCCCTTACAAGCATATCCACCTGCCCATTATTGTGAGTAAAATCCAGCTTCCAGTTCATCATAATATCTGTTTTTGCCAGGTACAGGCTCCACAGATCTTTATTGTTATTCGGGAACAGAATAAACTTCTCCTCAAATTTGCCCTCCATTTTTTTAATTTCAGGATCCAGGTAAGACGGCATATCCAATTCATATAGATCATCAAATGATACCGGCACATAGATATTTTTAATACTGTCAATTACAGGGTTCATATGCCAGATTATTCTGTAGTACTGGTCCGCAAGCTCTTCTTCCGTATCAAAGCCGGGAACATACATTATATTCACCCCGTCACCGCCCTTTATATCCAGGACATCTTTCATCAGCCCCTGCACTTCTTCATCATCAGGATTGACAGTTAGATATGCCTTATACAGTTTAATTGCGGATTCAACCTCCCCTGCCCCATTCATGAGTTCAGCACAGTTGATTGTTGTATCCCTGTTGTAAGGGTCTGTCCTCAGAACGCGAGTAAAGTGTTCAATGCTTTTCTGCATTTCTCCGGTCTGCATGTATATGACCCCGATATTATTATTGGCTGTCACATCTTCCGGTGCAAGCTGAAGAGCGCTTTTAAAACAATTGAATGCACCTTCTATATCACCCTGCATAAAAAGCGCCTCTCCCTGCATGTTCAATCTGCTCGCTTCCTTCTCATTGAGGTCCTCTGTTCCTGATTTTTCCGGATATATTTTACTGTCATCATTTACCGTATTTCTTTTAACCGCGAGGGCCCGGATTAATACTGCTTCTGCCTTCTTATGTTCTTTTTTATTCAAATACGCCAAAGCAAGCAACTGCAGCAGTGTATGACGGCTCTGATTGCGTATCTTTTCACACTCGAGGATTTTTAATACTTCGGATTCAGCCTCTTCATTTTTTTGTACGCTTAAATACATTTGTACAAGTTCAATAACGGCCTTTACCATAGTTTCTTCCGGCATCCCTTTTATGGCCAGTGCCTTCTTTAAGAAATCCTCAGCCGAATTATTATTACTGTTATTTATATGTATTCTCCCTAGCTTCAACAGCCGCTTGAATATCCATGTATCCGATATGCAGTCCTGTGACAAGGTCCTCATACATTCCCACTCCGCCTCCTCCGGAGCAACATTCCATAAAAGATTTATGAGCTTGCATTTCACTTCGGAAGAAACTCTCTCTCTTTCATTAAGTGCTCTTCTGCAGGATTCAACTGCAAGCGCATTGCGCCCTTCATTTATATGAGAATTAATTTCGATTACATAGTTATCGCAGACATGAGAATTGATTTTACCTCCTCCGGATTTCTGCTGTTTATCAATCACGGCAAGGTATCGTTTCATCAAGTCACGGGATACCAGGGAAGTGTCTGCCACTTTATATTCTTTCTTCCTTTTACCAGCAGATGAACTCTTCAGCCCTAACTCCGCAAATAGATTAGAAGCCGAGTAGTGAGAACAAAATTCATTAATATTTCTATGGCATTTCTCTTTGTAGCGCTGAAAATCAATTACTACCTTTTCCAGGGCCGTAACAAAACTGTCAAGATCATCAGAAAGAAATGTCTCTCCAGAGCCATAGACTTTTATCTTATCAGCCAGCCACGTGTCCTCCGGGACAATTAGGATTTTATTTTTTGATATTGCTTCCACCACAACACCCGAAGTTTGACATGGGTAATACTTTTTTGAATATGGCAGCAGGATAATATCACAGTCTGCATAAAATTCATGCAATTCCTCATTGCTCAGAAAATTTATTATATGGGTGATATTCCAGTTCTCGCGTAAAAACATTCTGAAAATATCAATTAATTCTTCTCTAGGGGTGTGCTTTATTTTAAACTCAACATTCTTAAAGATGACCTTTCCTGAAATCTTTTTATATGCTTCGTAAACAAAATCATATCCTGTCCTTTTAATGGTATTGCCTATATAGCCGATCTTTATCCTCCTAGGCAGACTTGACTCAGACCGTACAGTCGAAGGGATGGCTTCAATGGGAAAAGGCAGTATCCTGATTTTTCTCTTAAAATACGCCGCATAAATATCCCTTGTCCTTTCTGAATCACTACAAATAGTCATGAGCATATGCGGGTCATATGTCTCGACTAACCTGGAAATATTTTTCAGAATGTTTTTGTATTTCCGGGCTTCTTCACCCCTGCAAAATTCCATATCAAGATAGAACAGACAGATATGGGCAGAGAGCCCCTTTAACCTCTCCGCGTGTTTATTTACTGCATACGCAAAAAGAGGCAGATGCATTGTATGGCCCGTATACATAAGCACCTCATATAAATGATCCTCTTTTTCCGGCTGCTCCTTAAGAATGCCATCAAGTGTAATATAGAAATCCCGAAGGGCCTCCTCAGGTTCATCCACAAACTCAAGTCCAGCTTTATGCTTGAATCTTCGAATCAAACCGAGTTCAAGCGCTTTGTCCTCCGGAACGTTTACACTCACAATATGCTTTAACTCTATTCCCCCCTGTTTTGCTTCTTCTCTTATCAACTCACCTTCACGTGTGTAGTGACCGAGGTCGATATCGTATCCGGGATCTATAAATATTAATGTCTTACGCATTTGACAACTCCAGTTCTTTCAAGACATTCTCTAACTCGATTCTTGCATCAGTAGAGATGCCTGATTCTTTACTAAGTGCTTTCATGCATGCCTCAACAGCAAGATCAAACCTGCCTGTCATTAAATATAAAGAGACGATATTTTTATGCGAATTTTCATATCCACTATTGATGGAAATAGCCCTTTTTAATGATTCTTCTGCTTTTGATAAGAGCATTGTTTGCACTGCACCGAGGTCATTCCATGCCTCATAGTTTTCCGGATCGGCTTCAAGAAGCGCCGTTAGCATCCCGATTGCCAGTTCCGGGTTATTGTTCGCCACAAACTTCTCGCATAATTTAATCAGGGTTTGCGCTAATCCAGGGTCCTGTTCAACACCCTTTACAATCCACTCCCGGGGGATATCTGTGCACCCCGCAGCTATATAAAGATTGCAAAGGGCCGGATATATCTCTCGTCTTTCAGACCGCATTCCTGCGATACCGGCTAATGCCGCCACTTCCAAAGCAGACAAGGGCGACTTAAGACCGCCGGTTTCGGCTTTAGTAAAAGGCTCATTATTTCCCTCTACCTTCGTATACCCTGCGGTCACACGGGGTTTATAAAGTACAACTTCGATTGTTCCGCATTCGTAATGATTATCGCTTCCGTACAGAACCGTCAGTTTTTCTTTCACATTCTCACTAATGGGTCTGATTACCTTATCCTCTATACGGCCAACATGAAATTTGGACTCTTTTAAGATTCTAATATAGTCAGAATACATAAGTCGGTTAATATGTTCTGCATGGTAAACCTGTCCGGCAATTTTTCGCGCCAGAACATCCCCATATTTCGGAGTAAGGATATCCGTCAATTCCTGTTCGTTATATAACAAATGGTAATAATTCGGAACAGGGTTCAAATCTTCCTTCCAGAACCTGAAGAAAGTATCATCATCAATATTCAAATGAATGTGATGCCCTACGGCACATGACCAGATAGGTCCGAAAGCCGAATATACAACTCCTCCGGGCCTTAATACCCGGTACATTTCATCAAGGGCAACCTCCAGCCCGATAATATGCTCAAAGGTGGCTATGCTCAGGATAGCATCAAAACTCCTGTCACCAAACGGCATTGACCTTGCATCGTAATTCCCCGCCTTTACTTTGCCGGACACAATAATTTCACCGGATTCAGTATATTTCCAGTGCTGCCTTGCATTAGTAATACCAAAAACGGATTTGGCCTTTTCCCCCAGATATTGAATGACCCTCAATTCAGGATCACTTCCGATTTCCAGAATATCCTTGTCCTTATGGGAACAAAATGTTGCAAACCGGTCCAGGGCCTTCTTTTGGTATTCGAGGTTATGTACAGGCATTTTCATATCCTCATCCCTGCGTCTTCCGATAGTTACATTTTCCTTGGTCATTTCTGATCCCATAACAGCCTCCCCTGATTTGCCTTCTTCAGCATTCTTTAACACCTCAAGTGTCCTGTATTTTGCAAACGCCAGATCACATGCCTCGGTACAGGCTGACTTACAATGCTGCCTCTTTTCAAACCATCTGAAAGAACCATCAAAGATATTCCCGAGACTCACCTGGTCCCTGGAACATCGCCTTGCAATCCCCCTTATATTGATATGGGTATAGTGCATACCTGCATTGCATTCCTTTAAAGTAAGTTCCGAGAAAACTTCCTGTCCCGCGACTTTCGAACTCAACGGAATATTCAGGTCTTTCAGTTTGTTAAGTTCATAATCCGTATATGTTTTAGTGCTGTCATTGGCAGGCGCATTAAAATATTGACCCCTGGCATTGACTCCCAGTCCGGTAAGCCTCTCTATCCAACCCGTTATGTCGTCCAGATATTCAGGATATGCAACTATTGTGCAGGCGATCTCCGGACGTCTGTCCGTATCTGCAAATACTTTCATTAGGCGGGCGACCTTATCACTGAATTCTCCGAATGACGTGTGGCTCGGGTGAAATGATAGAGTCATATATTCAAATTTATGCCAGAATTCACGGCTCCATTTTGAGGGGTCTTTCCATAAATTTGTTGTCATTCTCACGGGTGAGGGATATTTAATCACGAATTCTTCAAAGCCCTTTAGCACCGTCGGCTCACCACCCGCAACATGTATTACAGGAGCCCCGTTTTTGACCAGCGCATCAGACCACTCACTTAGCTCATGTTCATAACCGGAGCGTTTTTTTGCCTTGATCCTGCAATAAGGGCAATTGTAGTTGCATAGCAACGAAGGCGTAATAACAGCCATTTTGTTGCCGTTTTCTCCTATGATTGATGAAATCCTGGGCATCCGTTATCTCTTTTCTTTTTAACCATTTTTTCTTTCACCCTGTGCCGGCATGTATTTCACTCTTTTCGGTCGATCAGAGTCCGACAGATTACTGATTCTCTGTTTTATCTTTCGAACAAGATTGATTTTTACATCTTCAGAAACACCATCCATTAGCAATACCTTTTCAACCACTCCGGATATCTCATCATATTTCCCCTGCGCAAAAAAGCAGCTGACCAGCGAATCAGCCGCTCCCACCTTCGATTCGCCTTCAATATCGGCTGTTGAGAATGCTTCTGCAAGTCTCTTTTCAGCCTGACCATAATTTTTAAGGGCATAATAACTTCTTCCAAGACCAAGCAGCGTAAAATACCTCTCACTTTCTGACCTGCCTTCTATAGCGAGGGCCGCCGTGAAATTCTGTTCAGCCTTATCGTATTCACCCAGGGCGAAATAACACCTGCCGAGGCCGAGCAGCGCCTGCCATGTTCCCTTTTTGAATAGCCCCTCTTTTGATATGGCCTCTTTATATAGGTTCATCGCCTCCGCATACTTCTTCTGAACCAGGTATAAGTCTCCCAGACTCAAAAGTGCCCGATACTTTTTATGTCCCAGATTACAGTTGTCGCTATGTGCCAAAATCTCACAAAATACCTTCTCGGCTTTCTCATATCTGCCGATCCTTCTATAGTAATTACCGATACTGTTCAAATTAAGCAGTCGGTATTCAGGTGTAATATAATCATTGATATCACTTTCACAACTCCTCAATAAGTTTTCTGCTTCTTCATATCTGCCGCTTTTGATCATGGATTCAGCCTGAAGGCAATTGTCCACTGCCTTTATCCTCGGCAAAAGACGCTTCATAAGACTGTCTTTTTCGGACTTTTCATGCGCAGTAAGCTCTTCCACTTTTCTGGCATAAATAATTGTATTGACACAGCCCGCATTAGCAAACCTGTCTGAATTAAAGATACACTCGCTCACAACTTTACCGACGTCGGGCCAAAAAATACAGTAACAGTCATGGAATGCAACAATCCCTCCGTTTATCAGGTATTTCTCCCATAGGAGAAAGTCGTTCATTGCATTCTCATAATCATGTGCACCGTCAATATAAAGCAGTCTTATGGGCATGCTCCAGTCCTTCGCTGCCTCGGTTGAGGTTTTGACGATAGGAATAACATAATCGTCAACCCCTGTCTGTTTTAAATTTCCCCTGAAGATCAGCTCATTGTTGCCGTGCAGGTCGGTACAGTGGGGATCAACGGCATAGACCTTTTCTCTCTTTCTTTCCCTGGACCCGGATGCGAGCCAAATTGTAGAATATCCCTGAAAGCTGCCGATCTCGACTATAACGCCCTGCCCTTCACAATCATATGCAAGCTTATAAAGCAGTTCAGCTTCTTCAGAAGCGATCCTTCCATCAACTTCTCTTGTCAGTGACTTTATTTTTTCTATCTTATCTTCCATGTGTTCCTTTTTTATTTCCATTTTTCAGGCCGGGTCATGAAGATATGCCCCGATGCCGCCATCAACATTTATAGCCGCACCAGTGATAAAGGAGGCTTGAGGACTTGTCAAAAACAGGACTGTCTGAGCTACTTCTTCAGGTTTTGCAATCCGGTTCAATGGATGATAAGCCCCCAGTTCCTTCAGCCCGGCAGGATTGTTCCTGAATCCGTCGCGGAGCATGGGGGTATCGGTGGCAGCAGGCAAAACTGCGTTCACGCGTACATCCGGTGCAAGTTCCAGTGCAAGCGCACGGGTCAGCGAGACAAGCGCACCCTTGCTTGTCGAATAAGCGGTGAATTCTTTTTTCGTCAGTGCCGCATGAATGCTCGAAATATTTACTACACTTCCCTTAGCTTTCCGGAGCATGGGAAGAAACCGCTGGACCAGCCAGAAAGGCGCGAGCAGGTTTGTATCAAGCGTTATGTCCCAATCCTCCACAGTAATTTCATTGACAGGTTTTACAATCTGAACTGCCGCATTATTTACCAGCGCGTCCAGCCTGCCTCCGCACAGTTTTTCTGCACGTTTATAAAATTGTTCACTGTCAGACCCGGGGGTCCGAAGCCTGCTGATATCGAAATGCAGTACCTCATAGTTCAGCCCCGCCGTCTCCCGGCAGTCAACGCCTGTCACTTTGTACCCTTCTCTTAAAAAAACCTCACAGACGGACTTTCCTATTCCGCCGCCTGCTCCTGTTACAAGTACTGTTCTCATATCCACCTTTGTCTGCTGTTAGTCCCGGCGCTTATGCCTTCGGCATATAGTCTCACGTCAGCCCCTGTCGCCTATCGGCTGTTTGTCACTTCCATAGCGTTGTATTTTAATAACCATCTTCTAAAAACGTTCTGGTGCTCCGCAGGGACTATGAATAATCTGCTTTCCAATAATTTATTGACTAATTCATGTGCCTCCGGATAGTACCCCCTGGCATGATAACATTCGAGCAGCTGCATCGAAATATGTATATAGCTGGCTGACAGCTGCTTGAGGTCCTCATTGGCATCTTGTCCGCTGGCGTTTATTGTTGATGCCAGCTCCTCCAGTATTGTTACGGCCCTCTCAAATTCAAAGCGTGCGTCTTCATATTTTGTCTGTTTCAAGAGAGAGACACCTGCGCCATAATGATTATTAATTTGATCCCGCAAGGTTGTCTGCTTTATTTCATTTCGTTTCTTTTCTGGTGTCTTCGCTTCCGGCGCTTCCTTCTTTTTTTGAGCCCCGGCTTTTTTAAGCATCTCAATCAGATCACAAACAGAAGCAGGTGGTTTTTCCTTGAGTCGGGCCAGCAAATGAATACGGTCCTCTCTGGATATATTGGGGGCATTTCCTAACACCTCCTGCCACTCATTTTCTTCGCTTGATCCGTCATAATCATAGATACTGCTTGCCTTCCCGTCTGTTAAAAGGCCCTCCTGATACGCGCGTTCAGTAAGAGCCAGTCCCGGGAAAAAGTAAGAGCGTAAGTACGCACGACAAACGGCAGCGGCAGCTCCATCAACAGACTTGCAGTTTCCACCTTATCAGACAGGGACTCGTACGGATTTCTTATAAGAAAATCAAATCCCCGGCCTATGTCAGGGACTTCTTCCGCCAATATTCCGGCTGCCCGGAGCACGTGTTTTCTGCCGAGGTTCCTGTTGAACACTTCTGAATTCAGTTTATCGCTTCCGGTCTGCACGCCGATATTTATGAATGTACCCCCGGCTTCCCTTATCAATCTGACTTTCTCTCTCGTTACCCTACCCGGGGTGGCCTGACAGCCAAAAGGAAGGGCGATTTTCTGTTTGTATGTTTTCGCGAACTCTTCAAGCCAGGCTACTGACCTGAGGCAGAAATCATCGTCAATAAACATGATGCGCTTAAAAATGCCCAATTCCGCCACATATTCCAATTCTCTGATAACGCTCTCTAGCGAGCGTTGACGAATATACTTTTTCAGACCCAGGATTTCTCTCATCCTGGAATTGATACAATAGGAGCACGCCTGCGAACAGCCGCGGGCAGTCATCACCCTGTGAAACGGCACTCCGCCATAGAACGCCAGTTTGGACTCTGATATATATTCTGAACGCATAGGTATCACCGCGTGGTTCTCAGGGGAAAAAACAAAGTGTGTTTCAAACTCGTAATCAGGAGGCGGGAGAGAATCGAGATCTTCGCAGGCAGGGCATGTTCCATTACCTTTAACTTCGCCATTTTCACGATACCATATCCCGGGGATATTTATGACAGGCTGATTGTCTTTAAGCCGCTGGACAGCCAGCGTCAGTGCCGCTTCCGCTTCCCCCACAAATACCAAATCAGCATATTCAGTACATTCTTCCGGGTTAAGTGTAGGATGAACACCGCCCCACAATATCTTTGCGTCGTTCACCTCTCTTATCGCCCGGGTCAGCTGGACGGCACGTGGAAGATAATTGAACATTAAGCTTATTCCCACCACATCAGGACTCAACCGTACAATAAACTCCTGGATGGCCTTTAGATCATCCGGGGTCTCTAAATCAAAATCCATTCGGGGAGGTTTGCCTTTGTGGCTTAAAAAAAGAGTGTTGACTGTATCTTCGGGGAAGTCCCGCTTAAGCACTGACGACAACAGCCGGACTGCCATGGCATTCGGATCAAAGTAAAGTGAAACAAGCAGGATTTTCATTTTATGCCTCATTATAAATTCATTAAATTCCAGAGAATGTATTTATCCCAGGATTTTCCATCAGCACGGCGCCGGGATATCAACTTTTCAATGCCATTTCCCGATGCTCTCTATGCTCTTTAAGCACCTCAAGAAGATTTTTTATAGTAGACTCATGTATACGCCTCCAGTGCTCCCTGCTGCTATTTGCATTATGAGGAGACAGGAGTACATTGGACATCGACAGCAGCGGACTGTCCTTCGGTAAGGGCTCATTCTCAAATACATCCAGACCCGCGCCTGCAATTTTCTTCTTCTGTAATGCTTCTACAAGCTCAGGCTCATCTACCAGCGGCCCCCGGGCTGCATTAATAAAGTAGGCTGTCGGCTTCATCCGGGCAAATTCATCTCTTCCCATAATATGGTAACTGGTCGGATTCAGGTCACAGTTCAAACTGACAAAATCGCTTTCGCGCAGCAAGGTTTCTTTGTCCACCATTTCAATGCCAGTCCTTTCCAAAAAGTCCTTCGGCATTTCAGAAACATCGTTTCCCAGCAAACGCATTTTAAATGCCGCTGCCCGTTCGGCCACAGCCTTCCCGGTATTTCCAACACCAATGATTCCCAATGTACGGCCCGAAAGCGAAAAACACTGGATCTTGTTCCAATCGCCGTCTTTCATCCGTTTGTCTATCCAGGGTATCTGCCTGGCAAATGAGAGCATATATCCAAGGACCTGGTCAGCCACAGGCTCATTGAACGCACCGGGGGTATTTCGAATGGCTATTCCAAGTTCCCCGGCTGCCTTGCGGTCAAATGAATCAATGCCTGTACCCCATTTAGAGATGACCTTCAGTTTTGGTGCAGATTTCAATACCCTGGCGGTAAACTGGTCATCACCTGCAACGACCCCGTCAATATCTCCGATCCATTCCAGCAGTTCCGACTCTGAAAGTCTTTCCCTGACAGGTGGAACAACTATTTCGATGTCATTTTCCTTAAATACATTCCGATAATCTTCCAGTTCTTTCTGCATATAGGGAGCGGTTATCAGTACTTTTAATTTCATTATCTTCTTTCCCCTTCTTTTTTGCGTTGTTTATAAAGGAACTCCGCCATTATAAAATCCAGTTCTTCGTCTATATCTACCGCTTCTTCACGACTGACCTCAAACATAACAGGGTTGTATCCGATGCGGTTTCTCCGCTCTTCCAGAATCGCCCTTGAAAAAATATACAAGGTTGAATTTTCCTCGTAGACCGGGGGCAGGTCCTGCGTCCTTAACAAAACCGATGGGTCATGGTTAACTGGTTTGCCCTGGGCATCGTATAAACGGGTCTGCAGCCGGGTCACTCCGAATAATGAATCATGCTCTCCGGGCTCAAGAAATCTTTGAATCGCCCTGGTGATGGTCTCAGTTTTCAGGAGAGGGTTTGTACTGTGTGTCTGCAGATAATAATCAGCTTCTATTTGAGTTACGTCATAGAGCAGGATATTGTTCATCGGTTCAAACTCCGAACGAAGATGTTCAGGCCGTCTAATCATGCGAACAGGGAAATGTTCGGGCGCATCATCGAGAATAAAGGGACTGTCGGTGTCTATGCAAACTTCAGTAATGTAACGGCAGCTGATCAGACTTTCAATTATGTGGTGATAGAGCGGTTTGCCGTCCAGAAGACGGTAATTTTTCCCAGGCACCCTTTCGCTTTTGTGTCTCATGGGGACCAGCGCTGCAATTTTGGGCGTATTTATTTTTCTCATAATTTCAATGCCCCGCCTTATTCCGTTTGTCCCGTAGCACGGCCCTTGCCGGAGCGCCTTCTGCGCCTACAAGTTTGAGGGGGAGACAAATCAACTCGTAAATCCCAGGATTGATCTCTGACAAATTCAGCCCTTCAAGTATAATTACGCCTCCGGACAACAGTGTTTTGTGAGTAGACGACGACTGATCGCCATATATCTCAACAGACAGGTAATCTACTCCCAATAGCTTAATGCCCCTGTCTACAATCCATTGGGCCGCCTCCCGGGTCAGAGCAACATAATCAGGATGAAAAATGCCGCTTCCATTTTTCCAGAGTTTTGAATTCATGGTACGTAACAGTAATCTTTCAGTACCCCGGGGGACATCAAGTGAAGCCAGCTCCGATGGGGTTATTACACGCGCCAGAGGTATATAAGCTACAAACACGTCTCCGATCAATAAATCCAGGGGGATCTGTGTAACGTTGTAACCATCCGGGATAAAGTGCAATGGCGCTTCTATATGAGTGCCGGTATGCACGTCGCAGGTAAGCTTGGACACATTCACATCATTGCCGTTTTCAAAACAGTAGAGTCTTTCCACTTTCATTCCAATACTGCCAGGCCAGGTTGGCAGGGCAGTATCTAACGAAACAGAAATATCAATGAGACTGTTCAAGTTTTTCTTCATTGTCTGCCTTCATATAATCAATATAATCCGCTTCTGATGCACAACCAATTTCATGGGACACCTTTGTCTTCACCAGTCCATTCGGGTAATAAAATCTCTGTCTCATGGAAGCACTTACCGGATCATGTTGAGCATACCCTCTATATGTTCCCCAGAATTGCATCAAACGGAAAAGGGGAATCTGGATAATATTCTTAAGAAACTTCTTCTCACGTAAGGCGTGTACATAATCCGTAGCAGTGTTCATAAACCAAAGCCAGAAGAAATCCCGCAGGGAAAACTTTTGCTCAGGGAAAAGCTGACAGAAGACGATCGATTCACGATAATAGCGGTTATAAGTACCAGCGTATTTTTCGTTATGCACATGAATAACATCGGCTTCTGCAACGTAAGAAATATAATATCCCTCTTTAATTACGCGCTTTGCCCAGTCAATGTCCTCAAGACCGGTCAAATTCTCATCGTAGGGGATTTGTTCCCAGAGACTTCGCCTGATCGCTGCATTGGCATTATTACAGAATGGTGATCTTTGGACAAAGACGGAACATTCCGGATACCACTTGGAAAAAATCTGGTGCTCTGAATACCTGTTTCGTGCATTACCTCTCTGCTTGCCGTATGTAAGGGCCACCTTTGTGTCCCTGAAAGGGGCTATCAGGTATTCCAGCCAGCGGCGATGCGTTGGATATACATGACCGCTTGCAAAAACCAGGCAGTCTCCATTTGCAGCGTTACACCCGATATTGAGCGCCCGTCCGAATGAAAAATCTCCGGCGCTGATCTCGTGAATAGTGACCGGGAAACTCGAAGCAATAGATAACGTGCGGTCCGTAGAGCCCGAATCCACAACAATCACTTCAACATTATCAACAGATTGCTCAAATATTCCTGTAAGAAGACGGCCTATATATTCCTGTTCATTGCAACAGCGAATAATAATCGAAACATCAGGTTTAATCATTCCACCCCTGTACTGTTTTTATCATCAAGTAGTTATAATTTCCTTTACTCTGAAAACTTCCTGAATATCATCTTTTGTACTTGTATGTAAAACTCCTGCAAAAGCCCTTTTGTCCTCTCTTTCCAGTTCTTCGATGGTTCCTGAAATCGTATACTTGTCCTGATAACGCAAACACTTAATCCTTTTTATAGTTTCTATATCTCTGGCACAATACCGCCTCTGTCCTCCCGGGGTCTTGGCCGGCCTGAGATATGAATTAAAATCCTTTTCCCAAAACCTGATGGTATGCGCCGGCACTCCGGTAAGCTCACTTACTTCATGAATAGAGAAAGCTATTTTCATCTCCCTGATACTTCCCTTATTAGTTACAGATTTGATTAATCTGTTATCAAATTTAAAGAATACTTTAAGTTTAAAAAGCAATATCGATGCCAAGCGCAATGGTCCCGAAAAACTCAGCAGCCTGCGTCTGACAAATAGCCGTCACCTGACTAATCACTGTGTATTTATCATTGGCACTCCCGTGAAAACCGTACCGCAATTTCGTTTAATTTCAATGAAATACCGTGCATCTGTTTTTCTAAATACACTTCTGACACCATTAACAGCAGTCGCCCTCAAACGCCGGAAGGAATAATCTTCTTTTTTAGAAGATTATTCCTTCCAATATGTCAAAGGCGTGTTCCTTGTCAATATTTTGATGCTTAAATAAAGAGGGGAACTCCGTTCATCTTATACCTGATTGGCCTCCTGCATTTCTTTCCACGAACCGCGCAGGATCTCCATGACCTTTTCCGCGTCATTCAGGGCGTCCATGTTGCTATTGATCTCTGCCTTGATAAGACTTTCAAGCACGAAGTCATACAGGTTTCTGAGATTGACTGCAATCTCTCCGCCTTCCATATTCAAAGAGTTCGCAAGCTCCTTCACAATCGCCGAGGTCTTTCTGATGAAATGGGTCTTCCCTATAGTATCGCCGACTTCCTGCTTCTCCTTCGCCTTCCTGATAAAATTAATCGCCCCGTCGTAAAGCATGGTGACTATCTGCACCCTGTCTGAAACCTTCATTTCCGGCTGCTGGTTCAAAGCTGCTGTCTGCATGTTTCCTTCCTCCTTCTTTTTATTGATATTGATGTTAATCAGGTTATGTATTACTTCGGGAAAGCAAGCTCCATGCCTGAATTATCAATGCTCACTTTCTCACGGTATCAGCAGGGTAACGCGTTATAGCGAGGTGGAATTCATGTATGCTTTTATGGAAAGGTCTTCCTGGTATGGAAATATTTTCCCGCGCGGCTCAGTTTTTATCCCCTTCAGCTTCCTACTTTTTAACAAACTTAACAAGCAAAGCCGGCAGCAAGCTTAAAGTGGTGACAAGCGTAATGACCATGGACAGACCCGTCAGCAGACCGAACAGGATCCCGGGCACAAAATCTGAAAACGCCAATAATAAAAATCCTATTATAGTAATGAGGGCCGTATAAAGCATGGCGTAGCCAACACTGAACAGGGTCTGGTGGGCCGCTTTATCTCCGGGATTGTCCTTAAGCTCATCAAGATAACGTGATATGAAATGAAACATATCATCCACTGTGATCCCCAGGCTTATAGACGCGATTGTAATAGTCATTATGTCCAGGGGGATGCCGGCCCAGCCTATGAATCCCAGCACGATGACGACCGACATAATGTTGGGGATGATCCCGATAAGCGCGATCTTTAGCGAACGGAACAGGAGAAAAAAAGGTATCATTAAAATAGCGCAGCTGCTGCCCAGGGTCAAAATCTGGGACCTGAATAATTCCCCGAGGATGTCCTCATAAAGGATGAACAGATTGGTCAAAATGAAACGGTCCTCAGGAATATGCAGCGCCTTCATGTCTTCTTTGATCCCGGAGATGAGCTTGCCCCTGTCCAACCCTTCAGTCGTGTCCTTGATCCTGATGCTAAACCTGACCTGCTGATGTTTCTGCGAATAATATGTATCAATCAGGTCCGACCTGAATGACTCGGGCATTGTGCGGTACAGCGCGGTCACTTCATACTCGGTCAGCGGTTTGTCTTTGTTGATCTCTTTGGCGAGAATGAAGAAATTGGTCAGCGACATTATCTTCCCGACTGCTTCATGCCGCTCCAGGGAATGATCTATGCGGTGCAGCATCCGGACAGTTTCAGCCGTTATTACGAGGAGCCTGTCTTTGTCCGTCGGGTCAATTGTATACACAACGTCCAGTGGAGTGGAGCCACCGAATTCCCGGTCGATGTATGATAATTCCCTGTTGACTGAGGTGGTCTTTTTGAAATAATTTATAAAACTGTTTTCCACATTGAGCCTGAAAAGACCAGCCGCGCTCACCGCCAACAGGCATACACCAGCGATGAAGACCAGGTAGGGGCGCTGAAGCGCCGGCCATGAAAAAAACCGCATGATAAGGCGTGAAAATACCTGCTCCCCGGCTGCCGGTTCTTTTTTAAACAGCGCTACTACGGCAGGGAACAATATCAGGCTGACCATGATAGACATGAACATGGCTATCGTCATCATCCACCCGAATGAAATCACCGGCTGAATATTGCTCAAAATGAGTGAGCCGAACCCGACCGCATTGGTAATTCCCGCGTAAAAAGTCGGGGTGATTTTATTGAACAAGGTTTTTTTGACCAGCTCATTCTGGTCCAGATCGGGATATTGAGCGTTGTATTCACGGTATTGCACGATCAGGTGGATCACGAGGGCCAGATTCAATATAAGCTGAAGTGTGATGAAATTAGACGAAATGACGGTCGTCTTTAATCCCAGTAACGCGAAGAGCCCCATCGTTATGGTGACACTGCACGCGCAGCAGAGGACCGGGATAAGCACCCACTGGATTTTCCTGAAGATGATAAACAGGACCAGACACATAATGGCCGTTATGCCGATACCGAAAACGATTAAATCATGCTTGATAATGCGTATCAGTTCATAGGCAAGGGCATGAATCCCGCCGATGTAAATATCAGCGTCGGCTTCGTAGTCTTTAATGATGCCTTTAATTGTTTCTATCTCCGCGTTCCGCAGTGATTCCAGCTTGAGCTTGAGGGGCTCCGCCTGCTTTTTGAGACGGGTCAGATTCTCTTCATCCGAATCGGACAATCCCTCTTCATCAAGCGATTTTTTTTGAAGATCAAGTATCCTGTTTTCAATCTCTTCCAGCTCTTTGTCACTACTGAATACGACCTGCACTGCGGTCGCGTTATGGGTCTCGTTGACCAGCAGATTTTCATAAACGGGGTGTCTTGTGAATTCCTTCTTTATCAAACCGGTGTCATAGTGATTGTGTTCAATGCTGGTTTTTGAAAGGTCCACGTCCCGTGAAATTTTGGTATCAGTCTGAATAAGGACCGGAACGTTAAGAATGGACCGGACTGTTTCAACGCGGTCGATCCGTTTTATCCTCGCTGAAAGTGCCTTTAAGGTGTCTAAAGTCCGGGGGGAAAAAATACTCCCCTGCCTGGGCTTATAAGCGATTAGCAGGAACTCGGGAGAAGAAAACCGCCGCTCCGTCACCTGCGTCTGTATATAATGAATATTGTCCCGCATCAGGAGGGTATCGGGTGAGGCGTCTATTTTAAAATGGCTGATCTGCAACCCCAACGCGATAGTGAAGAATATAAACACGGACAAAACGCTTTTCGGATGTGTGATGATGAAGTTGAGAAAAGACTGCGTCAAGCGTCTAATAATCTGCATTTCGCTGAACGCCCTGGAGATAGAGGTTTCTGAAAAAAATATAGGGTTCGTCGGTTTTTTTATAAAGGACTTCGTAGTCTTCCGCTGTCAGTGTGTACTCGTGAAAGCTGTCATAGACCTGTATGTAGGCGGGGTACATAGACGCATCCAGGTAGGTGATCGGGTTTAAATAATGGTCCACTGCCAGCGACAGGCTGTCACGTACATCAGAAGGTCCCAGGAGCGGAAGCACAATGTAAAAGCCGTAACCTGCCCCGTAATGCGCGAGGGTATCTTCAAAAGATGTTTCATCTTTTTGAATCTTGAATTCGGACCCAGCAGGATCAAAAAGGCCCAATACTCCAATCGTTGAATTGATCCCGAAGCGCGCTAAATCGGTCCCCATCGCTCGCGGTTTTAATTGAACCAGATGATTGAAAAAATATACGGGAGTTTTGATATTGGCAAAAAAACGGCTTATGGCCTCGTGAACAGACTTAGGCACCACCTTAAGATATGCCTTGCTGACGGGAATCAGCAGTGACACGTTTGCGGCGTGGTTAAACATAAAAACAGCACGGTTGATATGGATCAGGGGGTCGTTGTAATCAGGGTAGCTCACCACTGTCACGGGTATGTCGTCATCTGTGGCCGATTCCTGTTTCGTATCGACTTTTTTTGCGGTGGTCGCGCATCCGATCTGCACGCAGAACATAAGAAGAATAATTAATATTGAAAGTGCCCGGAGTGTCCTGTCAGAAAAGGAAAACATTTATTATCAGGGGACCAATTTTATCCGCTCTTTGTCCTTTCGCATAAAAGCACAACAGAGCGGGCCTCAAGATTATATGAATCTCCGCCTGCAAAAGTTATATTCTGCGCATTAAATACCGCATCTCTTGTATCCAGCACATGTTTCCAGACTTGTCCGTTCCCGCCGCCGGGCAATACGAATGACACAGTCTCATGATAGGCATTCAACAGGACCAGCAGGGCGTCGCCTGTAATTCTGTTCCCCTGATCATCTTTTTCTTCTATGGCATTCCCATCCATGCGTAGACCAAAGCAGCGGATTCCGTTAACTTTCCAATTTTCATCAGACATCTCTTCCCCGTCGGGCCGGAACCACATTAAATCTTTGACATCAGATCCCCGGATATTCCGCCCCTGGAAAAAATGACTTCTGTGCAAAACCGGCTGTTCAAATCGCAGCCTGCTCAGAAACCGGGTGAATTCAAGCAGCGCGTTCCGTGGACCGTCAAGCTCCCAGTCCAGCCAGGAAATCTCATTGTCCTGGCAGTAGGCATTGTTGTTCCCCATTTGGGTCCGTCCAAGTTCATCTCCTCCTATGAGCATAGGCACTCCCTGAGAAAACATTAAGGTCGCCAGAAAATTTCTCTTCTGGCGTTCACGCAGCATCAGGATATCCGGATCTTCTGTCTTTCCTTCAGCGCCGCAGTTCCAGCTGAGGTTATCATCCATGCCGCTTACTTCAAGATTAGCTTCATTATGTTTCTGGTTGTACGAGACCAGGTCCTGAAGAGTGAACCCGTCATGGGCGGTGATGAAGTTGATACTTGCGTAAGGCCTGCGGCCCCCTTTTTCATAAAGATCGCTGCTGCCTGTAAGTCTATAGGCCATGTCCCCGACCTGTCCTTCGTCGCCCCGCCAGAAGCGTCTGACCGTGTCGCGGTATCTCCCGTTCCACTCTGTCCAGAGCACCGGGAAGTTGCCGACCTGGTACCCTCCGGGCCCGAGGTCCCATGGTTCGGCAATCAGTTTGGCTTGTGAGACGACCGGGTCCTGATGTATAACATCAAAGAAAGCGGCCAGGCGGTCTACCTCGTGCAGCTCCCGTGCAAGCGCTGCGGCAAGATCAAATCTGAATCCGTCTACATGCATTTCCTCTACCCAGTAACGGAGGCTGTCCATGATGAGCTGTATTGATCTGGCGTTAGTCATATTGAGCGTATTGCCGGTCCCGGTATAATCGGTATAGTATCGCAGCTTGTCCGGCTCCATCCGATAATAGGCGGCATTATCTATACCCCGAAAACAAAGCGTGGGACCAAGGTGGTTTCCTTCGGCGGTATGGTTGTAAACGACATCCAGTATCACCTCGATGCCCGCCCGGTGAAATGTCTTGACCATATCTTTAAATTCTCCGGCCTGTCCGCCGTACGCTCCGCTCCTGCAATATCGCGCATCAGGGGAGAAAAAACCTATGGAATTGTAACCCCAGTAATTAGTCAGTCCCCTCTCTACCAGATGCCTGTCGGCAACATAACTGTGCACCGGCATTAGCTCAACAGCCGTAATGCCTAGAGATCGAAGATGCTCAATTACCGGCGTTGATGCCAGGCCCGCATATGTCCCTCTGAGTTCGGGCGGTACCCCGGGGTGACGGGCGGTGAATCCCTTGACATGGAGCTCATATATCAGCGTCTTGTGCCAGGGGGTGCGGGGATGAGTGTCATTTTCCCAGTTAAAGGCAGTATCTGCCACAACACATTTAGGCATATACGGGGCGCTGTCGCGAGTATCTTTTGACAGGTCAGCATCAGGATGTCCGATGGTGTATCCGAACAGCGCATCGTTCCACTGGATTGTCCCGGCAATTATCTTTGCATACGGGTCCAGCAACAGCTTGTACTCATTAAACCTGTGTCCCTTCTCCGGCTCATAAGGGCCCTGCACCCGGTATCCATAAAAATGGCCGGCCTTCACGTCCTCCAGATATACGTGCCAGATGAGATCAGTATGCTCCGGCATGTCGATTTGTGAAGTCTCTTGACCATCTGAATCAAATAAACAAAGCTTGACCCGGTCTGCATTCTCTGAGAAGATTGCGAAATTGACGCCGCTTCCGTCCCATGTTGCTCCAAGTGGATAGGGTTTTCCGGGCAATATCTTCCGCACGCGATACCTCCTCTATCACATTACCAAATTAACAGGGTTGCAAGAAGTCCGTTATTTCCAGTTTATCCCAAATAAAGTTCTTGTCAAGGTAAATAAACTACTCCGCAGAAGTGCTTCGGGAAATTCTTTTCAGGGTCAATAATACTGCTGATGGAAAGATATGCCATAAACGTTCAAAAGTTTGATGATATGCTTTTTATAACGCGAGGAGAAGTGAAAGGCAGCCGGAGCTGATCTCCGGCTGCCTGACTAAAGAAGTACAGCTCAGTAACCGTATTTCCCTTTTTCTTTCTCACCTTCTTTTTTCATCTCTTCCTTCATCTCTCCTTTATGCTCCCACTTGGGGCTGACGCCGAAGTATCTATGCGTATCGTCTATCCATTGGCGGTTGGCCATGTCAGGCCACTTGCTTTTTTCAAAACTCGGGGCCGTCGCCAGTTTTTCCTTGGTGATGTCCAGGACCGCAGTATCTTCACTTCTGAACGTCAGGGCGGAAATAGGCACCGGGATTAATTTGTCTCCGACTCCCAGAACTCCCCCGTGAGAAAGTATAGCGAATGTGAGCCTGTTTTCACGTGCATCGTATACAAGGTCACTTATCTTGCCGAGCTTTTCCCCCTGGTTGTTTTCAACAGCAGCGCCTATCAGTTTGCTGCCCTTCATGATATCCGAGCTTGTGCTCTTCATCTCTCCGGCATAAGCGCCTGATACGGCAAGGGTCAATGCCACGATGCTTATTGCAAGCATAACTATAATTCTCTTCATTTTGTCCTCCTCATTTTTTTCATGGTTTCAGGTTTACACTAACTACTGTACTAATGTAAAACTCCCCCCTTTCATAAATGATGTTTACGCTCAGGTTCTGATCGTTTCCGATATGCGACCGATTAGGATATCCTTACTGCTTCCTGCAATATCGTAAGAAAAATCATAGCACCATTTACTTTATTGTCAACCCCTGGTCCGAAACGTCGAATTCTATCGATTTCAATTGTGACAGACCCTCTATCGTCACCAACCTTTTTATGATACAGTTCATATTAAATACCGCTACCGTTAATTATATTGGAGAAACACTGATATAACTTAAATATGGGATTTGATTTGAGATGAGAAAAATCTTTGAGCCTGTTGTTCTGTTGATGAACCGCCTCAGGTATCCGCAGAAGTTTGCCCTGATAGCGTTCTTATTTTCCCTGCCGGTCCTTTTCTTTTTATATCTGCTCATCAGTGAAATAAACAATGACGTGTCTATCGCAAAAAAAGAACGGCTCGGCCTGGAATTCGAGCACGCAGTCATGAGATTTTTCCAGGATGTCCAGCAGCACCGCGTATTAGCAGGCGCCGTCTTTGAAGGCGGCGATTCTTTCAGGGCAAAACTCCTCGATATACAATCCCGCATAGAGAGCGACATCAGGGCAATAGATGCGCTCGATAAAGAACATGGAAAGAAAATCACCATATCAGCCGAGTGGGTGGCCATGAAAGAAAAATGGGACGCCGTCAGGTCACTTGCATCCGGCATACCCAATACTAAAGAAAGCTTTGATATGCACACGTCGCTCATTAATGATGCCCTTTCATTTATGGTGAGCATTGCAGACATGTCGAATCTGACGCTGGACCGTGAAATAGGCGGCTTTTACCTGGCGGACACCGCGATAAACAAACTGCCGGTGAATGCCGAATACACGGGCTTGATCCGCGGTTTGGGAATGAGCGCTATAATGCTGCCCGGAGAAATAACGACTGCGGAAAAAACCCATTTGATCGTTTTATCAGGTCTGGTCAAATCCGCTGTGGAAAAAATCAACGACAACATGGAGAAGGTCTTCAAAACAGACCCGGCCCTTAAACAGAAAATCCAAATGCATCTCCAAAATAGTAACGACTCCATCAGCAGCGCCCTGAAGATACTCGAAGGGCGTGTCATCAATCCTGCGGAAGTCGGCATCAGGCCGGAGGAATATTTTGACGCCTTTACCAGGGCAGGCAATGCAATCAATGCCTTCCACACCACGGTAACATCCTCCCTGGAGGAAGTCCTGCAAAACCGCATAGAAAGTCTCACAAGGAAAAGAACTTTTATCGGATATTTTGCCGCTCTGATGCTGCTGATAATGTCCTATCTTTTTGCAGGCAATTATTTGTCGGTGATGGACTCCCTTTCAAGTCTTATTCGCGCATCACAACAGATGGGAAGCGGAGACCTCCAGGCAAAGGTCTCACTGAAGGCAACGGACGAGATGCGTATGCTGGCAAACAGCTTTAATGATATGGCAGGCAGGCTGGCAACTGCCATGGAAGAATTGAAGCGTTCGAATGAAGAGCTCGAGCACTTTGCCTACTCGGCCTCACATGACCTAAAGGCCCCCCTTCTGGCCGTCGGGAGCAATTTGAAGCTTTACGAGAGGCGATACAAAGGGAAACTTGATGCCGAGGCCGACAGGTTTATTTCCGATGCGATAAAAAGCTCGATACGCATGGAGAAACTTATCAGCGCGATCCTCGCTTACGCGCGCGTGGGGAGCCAGGGGAAACCGTTCGAGGAGGTGGACTGTTCCAAGTCATTGAGCGCCGCCATCAAAAACCTTAAGGTAGATGTAGAAGCAAGCGGTGCGGAAATAATCCACGACAGCCTGCCCATGGTAACGGCAGACCCTGTTCAGATAATCCAGTTATTTCAAAACCTGATAGGGAACGCCATCAAATTCAGAGGAAAAGAGAAACCCCTTATCAAAGTATCTGCCGCCGGGACAGGAAAAGATTGGGTCTTTTCCATCCGCGACAACGGCATCGGCATCCCGGCGGAAGAGATCGGGAAGGTTTTTGATATCTTTCACCGTTACCGCAGTGAAAGTTATCAGGGCACCGGCATCGGTCTGGCAACCTGCAAGAAGATTGTTGAGCGGCACAGCGGACGTATCTGGGTAGAATCCGAACCTGGGAAAGGGTCGGTCTTCTATTTCAGTGTCCCGGCCGGCAAAGCAAAAACGGACTGAATGCGTTTTTGCCTTGCCGGATTGTTTCGGGGGGAATATCTACAAAGGTTACTTAATTTGCCCTCGTATCTCTCCGTCCGGATGCTGACCTGTGTGAACATTAACATAGATGATGTCCGATATCAGAAAAAAGCTTAATCATTTTTTCAAGAAAGAAATGTGGGAGATGGACGACGGCTCCCAGGGGAAGTACAAAGCCCTGTTCATCAAAACCCTCAGGCTGCTCAATGTCGCCTTTCATGAGCTTCAGAACGGGCAGCTCACGCTTCGGGCAATGGGCCTCGTCTACTTCACGCTCCTCTCTATCGTGCCCGTCCTCGCAATAAGTTTTTCCATCCTGAAGGCATTCGGGGTCCACAACGAGGCAGAACCATATCTGAGAGAATTCCTTGCCCCTCTCGGGAGTAAGGGAGAAGAAATAACATCGAGGGTCATCGGTTTTGTGGAAAACATGAGGGCCGGAGCACTCGGCTCACTCGGATTTGTCGTCCTTCTTTATACGGTCATCTCGGTCATCCAGAAGACAGAGGAGGCGTTCAATTACATCTGGCGCGTGAAGCGGCCGAGGACCTTCATGAGGCAGTTCAGCGATTTTATCAGTATCGTCCTTATCGGTCCAGTGCTGATGTTTTCTGCGATAGGGATCACCGTCTCTTTCATGAGCTCGACTGTCATGAAATACATCACATCTTTTGGGCCGATCGGCTTCGCCTTTTATTACTTATTCAAAATTCTCCCATTTGTAATCACCTGCTGTGTCTTCACGTTTATCTATATCCTGCTTCCGAACACAAAAGTCAGGTTCGGGTCAGCCATGACCGGCGGTATTATTGCGGGCATATTATGGGAGTTTGCCGGATGGGGTTTTGCGTCATTTGTCGTCACATCCTTAAGTTATGATATCGTGTATTCCGGATTTGCCGCTCTCATCCTGTTTATGATGTGGCTGTATCTAAGCTGGCTCGTCCTCCTTATCGGGGCGCAGTTGTCTTTCTATCACCAGTACCCCCAGACACTTGCCGTAAAGAAAGGGACGCTTATTCTCAGCGGCAGGCTCAGGATGAAGATCACCTTCCTCATCATGTACCATATCGGACATAACTCCCTGAACGACCGGAAACCCTGGACACTCAACTCTCTTGTCGAACAACTCAACCTGCCGGTGGACGTCGTCCAGGAGGTCATTACTCGGCTGGAACAAAATAATCTGCTCCTTGAAACAGGTGATGGCCCTCCCGCATATGTCCTGGCGCGTGATATAGGAAAGATCAGCCAGAAAGAGATTTTCAATGCTGCCTGGACCGGGGACAGGGAGATACTTTTTCCGATCGAAAGGGAAATGCTCCCCGTGCCCTGGGTGGAGGACATTATAAACAGTCTTGAAGCAGCCGGCAGCGATACCCTCGGAGAAAAGACATTGAAAGACGCGGTAACCGGGGAGCGGTAATATTCGAAAGTTGACTGCCGTGAAAACTCATATATTCCTTATGACAGTATGCCTCTTCATATTCCTTATGCATATCCATGAAGCCGGCGCAGCATCACGGATAAAGGTCACTGTGGAAGGGGTGGAAGGAGACGTCGAAAAAAATGTCCTGTCCTTTCTGGGAATGGAGCAGCAAAAGGGCTCAGAAGGACTCTCTGATTATTTTATTCATGAATTGCACGAAAAGGCGCCGGATGAGATCAG
Source organism: Thermodesulfovibrionia bacterium (assembly GCA_020053105.1). GTDB lineage: Bacteria > Nitrospirota > Thermodesulfovibrionia > UBA6902 > UBA6902 > UBA6902. The sequence continues at coordinate 102,014 of JAGVNU010000085.1, read as the reverse complement.
GTCTGCGCTGCAGCCGTTTGGATATTATAATCCTCAGATTAAAAGCAGCCTGGAGCTTGTCGAGGGGACATGGCACGCGACATATAAGATTAACAAGGGAGACCCGGTTGTCGTCAGAGAAATAGACTTTCGCATAACCGGCGCCGGGTCTGACGACAGGATATTCAAAAAGGTCATTGAAGAGTCCCACCTGGAGAGAGGAGACATTTTCAGGCACGAGGCATATGAAGACTGGAAACAAAGACTGCAGCAGGCTGCCCTGGCAAACGGATACCTCGACGCATCGCTTGCCTCCCACCAGATACACGTTTATCCTGATGAGTATGCGGCGGACATCGTGGTCCACTTCGATACCGGGCCTCGCTACCGGTTCGGGGAGGTAATTTTCCAGCAGGATACTTATTTCGGGCACAAATTTCTTCAGCGCTTTGTCCCTTTCAGTAAGGGCGGTCCCTATTCCACGGCATCCGTCTTTCAATTGCGCAGCGCCCTGAGAGACAGCGGGTATTTCAGCGAGGTCGGGGTCCAGGCGCTGCATGATAAAGCTGAAGGTCTTGAAATTCCGTTTGAAGTCACCCTCGTTCAAGCCAGGCGCAATAAGTATAGCTTCGGCATAGGGTACGGGACCGATACGGGAATTCGGGCAAGCGCGGGCTGGGAGGACCGGTATGTCAACAGGCGAGGACATAAAATGAACGCGGAGCTGAGGCTTTCGGGGATTGAAGACAGCGTCACATCACGCTTTATCATCCCGCTCAAAAAACCGGCGACAGACCATTTCGATCTCATGGCCGGCTGGAACAGGCAGCACAACATAACAGCAGACAGCGAAACCCTGCTCGCCGGCGTCAGTCTCAGCCGTGCGTGGGGAAGCTGGACGAGAACGGTCTATCTCAATTACCGGCATGAGAATTTCAAAGTTGCCGATCAGTCAGGCAAGACCTCCCTTCTGCTGCCCGGCATCACGCTGACAAGAGTGGCGGCGGACAACCGGATTTATACAACACGCGGAAGCAGCATCACCCTGGATATAAAAGGAGCGGATACTTCTTTCGTTTCCGATGTGTCGCTTATTCAGGCAACGGCCCTGGGAAAACTCATTTACGCGGCGGGATGGTCCGGGAGGTTTATCTTCCGCGGAAAGGCGGGCACGACACATGTCAGTGAATTTGAACGCCTGCCCTCTTCCCTCAGGTTCTTTGCCGGCGGAGATCAAAGTGTAAGGGGATATGCATACAACACACTCGGTCCTGTCAACGATGAAGGCGACGTCATCGGCGGCAGGCATATTCTCGTCGGCAGCGTTGAATATGAACAGAAAATAATTGAGAAGTGGGGGGCCGCAATATTTTACGACACAGGGAATGCATTTAATGACGTGTCTCAATCGCTCAAGCATGGAACGGGTGTTGGGGTGAGGTGGCTTTCTCCGGTAGGCATGGTCCGTCTTGATTTTGCCCATGCACTTGAAAAGCCCGCAACTTCCTGGCGTATCCACCTTTCAATAGGACCTGATCTGTGAAAAGAACTGTTTTATCGACTGTGTTTATTGTATTCCTGCTGCTGTCGGTTTCCGCTGGGTTTTTGCTTTATACGGAAAGCGGCTTACATTGGCTGCTGGCAAGAGTTGAACATATGCTGCCGGGACAATTCTCCGCTTCGGCCAGCGGCAGGATAGTCGGTCCCATCGAAATACGGGACCTGAGCTATAGCTCTGCAGATATGGAATTGTCGGTGAAACGCATTTTTTTTGACTGGCGTCCCCTCTCGTTATTTCTCCTCAGGTTCCGCATTTCAACCTTTCATGCCGAACATGCGGACCTCCGCTTCTCCGCTGAAAGACCCGATGAGGTTGAAAAGGAGCACAAGCCCTTCAAAGCTCCGCTGGACATTATTGTGGATGGCGCGTCAGTTTCCGATATCAATATCACACAGCCTGAATCCGCGTCTCCATTCACGATCACAAACATGAACCTTGCGGCCCGCATGAGCGGGGGATCCATCCGCATTGACGAGTTCGGGACAACAATTCCCATGTTCGAACTCGTGATGAACGGCACTATCGATCTCAGCGAGGATTATCCCCTTGACGTGGAAACACGCTGGCTGGTCCGGATTGACGGGTATCCCGATATCTCGGGCAACGGCTCTATTCGGGGGTCACTGAAAAAACTCGCTGTATCACAGGACTCGGACGCGCCTTTTCAGGCATCGCTTCATGCGTCAATATTAAACATCATGAAAAATCCGCAATGGGATGCGGACCTGGATATCGCATCCCTGGAGACCGCAAAAATCAAGGCATCATGGCCGGATATCAGGCTTGCAGGAAATATCAGGAGCTCGGGTAATAGCGACGGTTTACTGCTTCATTCATTATATTTGAAAGTCCTCGGCGGAGAATTGCAGGGAGAAGGACATATGAATTGGAGCGGGGAGACTGCATGGGGAATCAAATTTTCGGGACGCGCTCTGAATCCGGGCGAGGCGTGGCCCGACTTTCCGGGAAAACTGGATTTATCCGTCAGCGCAGACGCAGGGGGTGAAGGAAAAGAGAGGCATACCAGCATCAACGTGGAAATAGCGGACGGGACCATCCGGGGCCGGGCAGTACGCGCTGAAGGGAAATTCGAAATTGCCGATGGCGCATACCTTGTCAAAGGACTGAAACTCCGTTCAGGTTCTGCATATCTTCAGGCACGGGGAATGATTTCCCCCGAAAGATATGATGTTCAATGGAAGCTGCGGGCCCCGGCACTGGGTGATCTTCTGCCTCGCGCTTCCGGAAATATCTCAGGGCAGGGATCGCTCGGCGGGCCGCGTGACATGCCCCGCGTAAAGGCATCGGTTTCCGGAAGCGGCATCACGGCTTCCGGCTATAAAGCGGATCGGCTCTCTGCCGAAGTCGATATCGAACTCTCCGGGACAGGCGATACGCAGGTCGATCTACAGGCGAAAAACATATTGATCGATCGTGTAAAGATCGCGTCATTATCAATAAAAGGGACCGGAAAGGCCGCTGATCATAAGTTGAATATAGACATAAGTACAAATACCGCATCGGTTTCATTGACATTGAGCGGCGGATTTGAAAAAAAGATATGGAGCGGCGTGCTTGCCCGATCACGGTTTACCGTAGAGAAGACAGGAGCATGGACGCAGAATCAACCGGTCCCTCTCAGCCTGTCCGGAGACAAAATAGCCCTCAGCCCGCTGTGTCTTGTAAATGACGGCGCGAAGGCATGTTTGGAAGGCGAATGGGAAAAAGGACCCGGCTCACAGGGAAAGATCGTAATATCACGTTTGCCTCTGACGGCCCTCTCTCCCCTCCTCCCCGCGTACCTGAACACAGAAGGAACTGTCAGCGGCAGTGCTCAAGCGGTTTACAGCACTGACCGTGTAGTCCGCGGCCACGTCAGTCTCGTGATGTCTCCCGGTACAATTACATTCATGACTGCGGACGGGGAAAAAATATCGTTTCCTTACGAACGCGGCGAGTTGAAAGCAACACTTGATGAAAAAGCTCTCATTGCACATATTGCCCAGCCGCTGAAAGGAGGGAGTATAAACGGGAATTTGACTCTTCCCCAATTCAATCCCCTGAACTTTGCCGCATCGAAACAGCCGCTGGAAGGTACACTCCGTGTTGAATTGTCAAAACTTGACTTCCTGCCGGCATTTCTCCCTGATGTTAAGGACACTGAAGGGACATTTACCGCGGATATCACCGCATCAGGCACACTCGCTGACCCTCTTTTGAAGGGGACAACAGTGATCAATAAAGGCGCCGCTTCCATACCTTCACTCGGTATTCGGCTTTCATACATACGTTTATCCGCAAGGAGCGGCACCGGTGAAAGTATAGACTTCCATGCCGAGGCACGTTCAGGCGGAGGCATGGTGCGCGTTGAAGGGAACACCTTGGTTGTCCCTGAAGACGGCTGGCCTACGGAGATGAGCATAACAGGAGAAAAGTTCGAGATCGTTAATATACCTGAGGCATGGATCGTTGCCGATCCGGATGCAACAGTACATACGCGGAAGAACCGGATCGATGTGAAAGGCGCGGTCCACATCCCGGAGGCCCGGTTTGAGCCCCGTGATCTGTCCGGAGCCGTTAAACCCTCTCCCGACGTGATCATAGTGGATACTTCAGTCAAAAGTTCCAGACCGGAAGCTCTGCAAATATTCAGCTCCATAAAAATTTCCCTTGGTGAAAAAGTCTCATTTAATGGCTTCGGACTGAAGGGCCTCATAAACGGCGCCATAACCGTAGTCGACGCACCCGAAAGGCTGACCACCGGCTCAGGAGAACTCGGTATAACGAAAGGCGAATACAGCGCATACGGACAGGACCTTCAAATCGAATACGGCAGACTTATATTTGCGGGAAGCCCTATTGATAACCCCGGACTCGACATCAGGGCAGTGCGCCGCATAAAAGAAGTAACTGCGGGAGTTGACGCGAGCGGGACACTGAACGCCCCTGTGCTCACGCTCTTTTCAAAACCTCCCATGGATGAGACGGACATACTGTCGTATCTTTTGATCGGCAGACCGCTTTCAGGCGCGACCGCCTCTGAAGGTAATTTTCTCTATAATGCCGCTTTGAAGGCAGGCCTGAAAGGAGGCGGCTTGATAGCATCCAAAATAGGCGCCAGGCTCGGACTTGATGAAGTGTCGATAGCATCGGGAGATACTCCTAAAGAGTCGTCCCTGCTTATCGGCAAATATCTTTCTCCGCGTTTGTACGTCAGCTACGCGATCGGGCTCTTTCAGCCGACAAATGTCTTCCGCGTTCTGTATGAATTGAGCAAGCATTGGTCGGTCCAGGCGGAACGGGGAATAGCAACCGGCGCTGATATTCTTTACAGGATAGAGAAATGAGTCAATGCCGGGATACTCCTTGCTCGCGCTCTCAACATCAAGCCGGAATGACGAGGCCCTGCCTGTAAAAAAAGGAGAAGGACTTCGCTGAAAATGGCGCAAAGCGGCGCTATGCTCTCCGGATATTTTTAACAGAGCGGAAGCCTGACCTTATGATTTCCAGGGCGGATCGCGAAGTGTAGTTGACGCGGTGTTAACTCTGTGATATACAGGGTTGTATATATTGACCCTCAGCAAGAATGATGAAAGGATATAAACATGAGAAAAAACAAACATGTAATTCTTATCGTGGCCTTAATGACCGCCCTTCTGATGCTTGCCGTCACCGGCTGCCATCGCAAAACGCCGGAACAAAGAGCCGACTATGTAGTCCGGCACCTGACTAAAACCCTGGAACTGGATGCCGGTCAGAGGGCAAAGCTGGAAACGATGAAGGAAAATTATCTAGCCAAAAGATCAGAAATGATGAAGATGCGTCAAGAATCCCTGGACGACCTCCATGAGATGATGTTGGGCCATCAGCTCGATCAGGCGAGGTTAAACGCGCGCACGGAAAAAATCCAGGCGCAGATGAGCGACCTGGTCCGGTTCATCTCCACGGAATTTACGGAAATCCATGATATGCTGACTCCTGAGCAGAGGAGCAAGCTGGTAGATATGATGGATAAACATGAGAAACGAGCCCATAGCTGGTGAGCTCCCGGCCTGATTTGTTGACGATATCTTTAACAGTCCGGACTCCAGTCCTGCGGAGAGAGGGCGCGGAATATAACGACCCCTTTAAGCGGGCGCTGATATAATTGGAAGTATGACAGACCGGTCCCGATTCCGACGTAAAACTGCGGCTGCATGTTTACTGCTTTTGGCCCTTTACCTTGCCGGATGCCAGAACCAGCAGCCTGTCAGGATACCGGCTTTTGAAAATATACAGGATACTGAAGAAAAAAAGATGAGGTTTTTCAGTTTCATGTCCCCGATAATAAGAGAGGAAAACAATAGGGTTCTTAAACAGCGAAAGAGGTTGCTGCGCCTGCATGAGCAATACGAAAACGGTTCGTGGCTATGGTGGTGGGACCGCCGATGGCTTAACGGTCTTGTCAGTGAGTATGAAGTTGAAAGACCCGATGACCCTGATCAATGGCAAACACTGCTAAGCCGGGTCGATATTGTTCCACTGGACCTTGCGCTGGTACAGGCCGCAAAGGAATCGGGCTGGGGCGCTTCCCGTTTTGTGAGGGAGGGGAACAGTATGTTTGGTGAACGCTGCTTTGATGAAGGATGCGGCATTGTGCCGGGCAAACGCAGGCCTGGCGCTGAACATGAGGTGCAGGCGTTTCAATCGGTGGCAGAATCCGTTCGCAGCTATATTCATAATATAAACACTCATGATGCATACAACAATTTTCGCCGTCTCCGCTCCCGGCTTCGCAAAGAAGGAAGTGCGCTTGATGGTTATTCCCTGGCCGGAGCGCTCCCGCTGTATTCGGAACGAAGAACAAACTACATAATTGAGATCCGGCACATGATTAAGGAAAACATGCATTTAATGGGAATAGAATGAAAAGATTTTACCGTAACATGGTCAACGGTATTTTATATTTGACTGCGCTCATATTGTGTTTTGCCCCCCCCGCCGCTGCCGCTGACCACGCGGTCATTCTTCAGTATCATCAATTCGGAAGCGACACCGCTCCTTCGACGAGTGTAACTCCTGAACAGTTCGACAGACATTTAAAGTACTTCGATGAGAACGGATTTACCGTCTGGCCGCTCGACAAGATCGTCTCATACCTGCAGGGGAAAAAGGAGCTGCCAGACAAGTGTGTGGCCATAACCATTGACGATGCGTATATATCTGTGTATGAGAAGGCGTTCCCGCGCCTCAGGAAATACGGCTGGCCCTTTACCGTATTTGTGGCTACAGAAGGTGTGGACAGGGGATTTAAAAGTTATATGACGTGGGACCAGATGCGGGAAATGGCAACGAAAGGGGCCTCCTTTGCCGGTCACGGCCACACCCATTCCTACCTGCTTCGCCGCCTTAAAGGTGAATCGGAAAAGGACTGGCGTGAACGCGTGACCAGAGACATCCGCACGTCCTTTGAAAGGATCGAGGATGAAATAGGCGCAGGTTCCCGGCTCTTTGCATACCCTTACGGGGAATATAATAACGAACTCAGGGAGATAGTCAGGGGCCTGGGTCTCGTGGGTTTAGGACAGCACTCGGGCGCGGTGTGGGCCAATAGTGATTTCCTGGCGCTTCCGAGATTCCCGATGGCGGCGGGGTATGCGGAAATGGATGAATTCAGGACAAAGGTGAACAGTCTTCCCCTTCCCGTTGTCTCCGCCGAACCTGACGACCCTGAACTCTCCGAAGGTGTGGTCAAGCCGGTCCTGAAACTGAAAATCGGCGACGGCGAATATCAAAAGGATTCTCTTGCATGCTATGTGAATGGGCAGCGCGATATTCGGCTGAAGTGGATTGACCGGGACAAGGGTGTCGTTGAGGTGGCCGCAAATAAGCCCCTTCCCGAAGGCCGCAGCCATTACAGTTGCACGGCCAAGCACAAGACGCAACCCAGGTATTTCTGGTACAGTCATCTCTGGATAAGGGGCGGCTGACCCTAAGTCGCCTTCGCTACCCATGCCGTGCAATACCCGTCGGGGTTAATCGGCCCCTTGACGAGTGAACACGTACCGCAGGGTCTTCCTTCGATAAAGAGACTGCAATTGCTGCAGAACTTGCCTTCGGTCGTGGATTTCCCCACGTATGCGTTAGAGACACGTGTCTGCTTTTCCTGCTCAGTAAGGCCGGAAACATCGGCGCATGGACCTCCGGCAGCAGATTCGCCCTTCGCCATCTCCGTTGCCCCCTGTCTTTCAGCCTCTGTTTTTTTCTGACAGGAGAGAAGAAAAGAAGCGCAGCCCACTGAAAGGCAGCCCAGCGTCATACTCAGGAAACTCCTCCTCGATAATCCGTTTTCATTCATTATGCATCCTCCTTGTGTTAAAAAGAATCATAGCACCTATTGCTGCATTGTCAATCCCTTTTCTTCTGCCGTTCAGGACAGTGCCGTGATGATTATTCGGACTTCTCCTCTATTTTTTCATTACGGGAGGCAACCTCGATGCCTGTTGACGGTCTCATATTCAGTAATTCCCGCAGCAAGACTATACCCTTCGCGAAGATGCCCGTCTTGTCATGAGATATAAGCTCATAGATATTTTCTTCAACAACAGGCCGTTCCGGATCAAGGGCAAAGTCTTTCGGCTTCGGGTTTTCAGGCGATTTATTGTTTTTGATAAATTCTTTCTCATCATATTGACGCAGCCGCGATTCGCTGTTCCCGGCAAGTCCGTTCAGGAAATCTACAAGTCCATTCTGCGATTCAACTCCTTCTAGGTCATAAGCCACGTTTTTCCCGATATGCTCTTCAAGCAAACCGGCGCGGACCGATCTAATTGACCTCACCAGCTCTTCGCCGGAGTTTTCTTCTGCAGCGTCCCAGGCAACATTCAGCTCCGTATCGAGCCCCATGCTGCGGTTACTGAGATTGGCCGAGCCGACCGTAATGAAACGGTCATCGACTATCATCAGTTTGGCATGAATATATGTAGACATTGTTTCTCCGTTTTTGCTTCCCTGTGCGAGCGTATGATAAATCCCGATGCGGTGGCCTGCACGGGAGGCTGTTTCCATGAGTGAATGGAATATCTTTTGCTCTGCATTCCCTATCGAAATGTCTTCAAGAAACGAGTGATGGGCCCTCGGCGTGATCAGGATGATCTGGAGCCGTGAGCGGTTTGTGTCATTCATCCTGTCCATCAATGCCTTATACACCGCCTGAGAGCTGAAATACTGGTTTTCGATGTATATCAGTTTTTCCGCTGCATCGATTGCGTCAAGGTAGAGGCTGCGGATTTCCCTTATCCATTCATCATTGTTATCAATGGTGAAAGCCTTGGTCCTGCTTATCGCCACTTTTTCAGCAGGAAGCGCAATCGCATCTTCGACTCCGAATGAAACTATATCACCGGGGATATCGAGATTTAGCTCCTCACTGGTCGAATCTTTCCAACGCTGGATGAACAAGGCAGTTAAAGCATCAGCCACCTGACCTATATGAAAAGACTGGATATCGTGATAGGGTTCATACGGCAAGCCCTCCTCGTCTATGCGATCAGGATTGTCGGCACGGTGATCACGGCCATCCCAAACTCCTGAACGGATATCCATGCCGCCCACAAAGGCCATCTGTCCGTCAATGATTACGAATTTCTGGTGGTGACTTGCGCCGACCGGGTGGTTGCTGTCGAAGCTGAAATAGACCCGGCTATTTGCTGTCCAGTTGAATGTCCACGCCTGGAACCATTCGCGGTCAAGGGCAAAAAGAGCGCTGAAATCCCATGCAAGGACATAAATTTCCAGCTGGTCATTATTCCTGGACAGGCTGTTGAGAAAGGACAGAAATTCGATATCTCCTTCTGCTGCCCCGGCATCCTGTCCTCTCAGGATTTTGACTGTGCTGTCGAATTGCCAGCCTGCAATCAGAATGAAACTGCGGGCCTTTTTAGCGGCCCTGTAAAATTCCCGGTAGTAATTTCGCCCGTCTATGAGAAGACAGGTCTTACTGACACTGAACAGGTCCATGCAGTTGTGACCTGTCTTCAATATTTTTTTCAACACCAGTCACCCCGCATATTTATTCTCCCTCCAGCTTCATTTCAACTATAAGGGGCAGATGGTCTGAAGCGGACCTCGTCATTGCAGTTTTCGGAATGAACGTACTGATTATTTTTATATCGGATGAGACGAACACATGATCGATTCGCCTGAAAGGGAAGATGCTCGGCCATGTGCATCCCGGACGCCCGCCGTTAAAACTGCAGTGAACATCACGCAGTCTCTTACTGATCTTTCTGTAAACCGGAGAGTAAGATGAAGCATTGAAATCCCCGCATAGAATGACTGGCGGCTTACAGCCTTCGTTTCCGGTCCACTCCGGACCGAGGATATCATTTACCTGGGACAACCGTTCTCTGCGGATAAGGCCCAGATGGGTATTCACGACCTGAACGGCACGTTTTTCGATCATAATTTCGGTCCAGAGTATGCCTCTTTTTTCAGGAAGACGGCGTCTCGATACTGTAGAGAGCGCTCCTGCACGGACCAGCCGTGAAGGATGACGGCTCATGACTGCATTGCCGTACTGACCTTCATTAATATGGAATGACGGATGGAAGTGGAAATCCATATTGAGACTCTTTGCTATGGCCTCTGCCTGGTCAATCGATCCGCTGCGGTCAAGACCGACATCCAGTTCCTGGACCGCTACAATATCAGGACCATACGCTGCGATGACCTCGGCAATTCTTTGCGGGGAGACCATTCCGTCACTTCCCACACAACTGTGAACATTGTATGTCATAAGTATGAACTGTGCGGACATATCTTTTGATAAATTATACGCCAAATTTTCTCATGTGTTGTTTTATGGTATATATTATATAAGAGAAATCGGGAACCTGTTCAGAAAACAGTCACTTCAAAAGCAAATAACAGCTGTCAAACAACATAAACAATTATGCCAAAGAAAAATGTTGCCATCTTCATATTTCTGCTGACAGCCGCAGCGGCGCTCTGGCTGCCGGGCCTTCACCGGTATCTGAAATTTGAAGAACTGATTGAAAACCGGGGAATGATTATCTCTTATGTTGAAAGGCATTATATTCCCTCTGTGCTTCTGTATTGTCTGGTTAATGTCAGCACAGCATTTTTTGTCCCCGGCACTCTTATATTAACGGTTGCCGGGGGTTTCTTCTTCGGGTTTGTCCCGGGGACTCTCTATTCCTTAATGGGATCTTCCATCGGTGCGTTCCTGGCCTTTCTGACATCCCGGTTCCTGATCGGCGCCTGGATACAGAATAAATTTATTCATCAGCTCAGCGGGTTTAACCGGGAAATTGCCAGACACGGAATTAACTATTTGCTGGCATTCAGGATTTTTCCCGTTCTGCCTTTTTTTGTCGTTAACTATCTTGCAGGCATCGCGCATATTTCGACATGGACATTTATCTGGACCACATTCCTGGGAATGCTGCCGGGGACTCTTGTGTGCACCTTTGCGGGCCGTCAACTCGGTGTGATAACGTCTCAGGATGAAATATTCTCCACAGAGGTAATCGTGTCTCTCGCCCTGCTGGCCTTGCTGATACTCCTTCCTCCGGTAGCTTATCATATAAAAAGTATGAAGAATTCCCGTTGATTGATAATGGGATGTCCTTTCATTTTTCCGGCAATGCTCCAGCTCCCGGCTATATGTGATTGACAGCGTCCTTGTTGGGTGATAGCATTTGACCACCACATATTACTCAGGCGATACAGGGAGAAGAAAGGAGAAAAACAGATGAGAGTATTCAGAGTCATATTTTGCGTTATGGTATTCATGTTTTGCGCCGGGCTTCATGAAGGCGCAGTCAACCAGTCTATCTGCAGTCCGGGATATAATATAGTGCTATATCCCAACGGTTCCCTTAAATCGTGCGTTCTGGAAGACTATTTTAGAGCAAGTGGGATTGAATGCAACAAGCAAAGTCAGATCAGCTTTTATGAAGACAGCCAGCTTGAGTCATGTATTCTTTCCAGAGATACATCAATAAGCGGTCAAACGTGCAGACAACTGACGCCGATAAGCTTCTACCCGACAGGGGAATTCAGGTCCTGCATAAAACAGGAGTAAATCGTTCAACTTTGGGCACGTATGAAAGCAAAGTTGATAAAAGTAATTCTTGTCATAGCGGGCAGTGTTGCAGCCCTCGTCCTCGCGGCAGTCATTTTCACTTTAACCTTCAACTTAAATCAATACAGGCCCCGCATCGAGGCCGCTGCCTCCAAGGCCACCGGGATGCAGGTCCGTATCAACGGAAAGATAAGCCCCATACTTTTTCCGCATGCAGGTGTATCGCTAGAAAACGTACTGATACAAAACCGGGGAGAAGAAATTGTCTCTTTAAAAAAGGCAGAGGCCGGGATAAGCCTGTTGTCCTTTCTCAGGCGGAAAGCGCTGATACGGCAGATAGAACTCATGACCCCGACATTATTCATTACAAAAAACAGCCGAGGGCGCTTCAACTTTTTATGCAGGCTCAGTAAAGCATCCGGAATAGGGCACGGCCGAACAATGTTATACTTTAAACAATCCTATCTTGCTGTGGAGCTCTATTGACAGTTTTTCAAGTTCATCCGAAGCCAGTTTTATCTGTTTGGTCCCGTCAGTGGACTGATGAGAAACTGTCAGGATGCTCTCCATATTCTGCGTGACCCTCTCGGTGCTTACCGACTGCTCCTCGGCGGCCCTCGATATCAAATGAACGTTGGTGGCCGCCTTTTCTGACGCGCTTACGATCATGTCCAGCGCTTTTTTGGCCTCTTCGGCAAGTTTCACGCCGTTCTCAACTTCCTCTCTGCCTGCATACATGGAGTGCACCGATTTTTCGGCATCAGCCTGTATCTTCTTTATCATCTCCGCTATCTCTTTAGTTGCTTTACCGGTACTGTCAGCGAGCTTCTTGACCTCATCGGCCACTACTGCAAAACCCCTCCCGTGCTCACCGGCACGGGCCGCCTCAATCGCGGCGTTGAGAGCAAGAAGATTGGTCTGTCCGGCGATATCATTGATGACATTCAGGATGCTGCCGATCTCATCTGAGCTTTTACCCAGTTTCTCGATGATTTCGGAAGTTTCCTTAACGGTAACTGCTATCTTCTCCATGCCCGTCACCGTCCTCTCGACAACTTCCTTCCCTTGGCCGGCGATGGCCGACGCCTCTCTTGAAGCTTCCGAGGTCTCGCTCGCATTATTAACAACGCCCGTTATGCTCTGGGTCATCTCGGCCATTGCCGAAGCCACCTGTTCGGTCTGCGACCTCTGCTCGAGCGAGCCTACACTTAAGGCCTCAGCGGTCATGGAAAGTTCGGTACTTGCCACCGAGACCCTTTCGGAGTTGACCTGTACAGTGGCGACTATTTCCCTCAGATTGTCCATAAAAACATTGAACCACTTACCCATCTCGCCCAGTTCATCATCACTGTCTACATAGAGACGCTTTGTCAGGTCCCCGTCACCCTGTGCAATCTCTTTGAACATCTCCACTGTGGCCTTCACCCGTCTGATGATTATGTTACGGACAAGCATTATGATGCCTGCAGTAAAGAGCACCAGCATCGTAACCATAGCGGCGGCAATGATGATTATGTTGTTGTTGATGTTTCTGTTCAATTGTTCTCTTTTATAACCTATCTTGACATGACCGAGCACGCTCCCGCTCTCGTCTTTGATCTCGCGTTCATACACCATTAAAGAAGAGGTGTCCTTGGGCAGCTTTTCGATACTGGTCAGCGGTTCCATTTTATTATTGTAAAAAACGGCAAACGCTACTTCGGGATCACTCTGCAGCGCCTTTACAAATTTTTCGTAATCGTTAAAGTCAAAGATGGCGAAGTAGTCCGCCGACACATTGCCCACAAAACCGGCCACGGACTGGCCTTTTGATTCCATCATTGTCATTATTGCAGCCTTGTTCTTCATGACCATAAATATACCGAGGGCGCAAAACATGACCGCGGACATGGCCAGCACCGGCAGGAGAAATTTTTTACTTATCGAACTGTTCTTATACATGGAGCACCTCTTAAACTGATTTTTTATTTTTAATTAAAACTTTCATTATCTTGTGCCATTAAGATAGTCATATGCGTCGCCAGACACAAGGGTCGCCTCAACTGATGTATCAAGCGCCCCGTTGTCAAGGAAATCAATACTGTCATAAATAAGTTTCCGCGTATATTCCCGGTTGTGAACATATGCGGCAGGAATATTTTTCAGAAGATTATAGTTGAACGCTGCTCCAAGTGTGTCTTTATCCGGCCAGGCCGTGTAAAACCCTCCGCCACAGGCAGCCGCACTTTTAAAATATGGATAGTTGACGCACCAGTAAATTCCCTTGCCCTGCAACTGTGCATCGAGTGCGCTGAGAGCGGCATTATACTGGGTGTCTCTGGTGTTCAGAGTTGATATCAGGGTCGCCTTATTCCCGTGACAGCCGGAGCATACATTTGTATATGCCCTTATATCCGTCACTGCGCCTAGATCTCCTTCGACAACTTCAAATGAGTGGCTCTCATCAGTCTTCATATGGCAGCCTACGCAGGGACCGTTATCGCCATCACTGCCGCCTGTTGTTCCAATCGTATCGTGAATAAAGCTGATATCATTACTGTAGTCAAGACCTGTATATTCATAACCAATGGTCCTGAACATGATTGCTCCGGCAGCGAGGTAATGTGAGTTGAAGCTCCCGAAGTTTTTACCGGTTAAAGCTACAGGGTAATTTTTAATGAACTCACCTGTCTGTCTTCCTGAATGACAGGACACGCATATAGTGGACCCTTCAGTTCCAGGATCGACTGAGCGGCCCGTCGGAACGATATATGTCGAAATAGAATAGTTGACATTAGAAGCGCTCGCGCCGGCATAGACTGAATTCAATGTAATCTGCGTTGTTGTATTAATTGTTTTAACGATGTTAATTGTGGAATCTCCGCTGACCTGGAACAGGCTCCCCACCGGTGTATTGGTTGAGTTCCAAGTCGTTCCGGTTCCGGATACCGTTGCTGAACCATTTACCACTGTTGCCGTTCCAGCTATATAACGCGGTGACACGTAAGATCCGGGACTTCTAAGTCCCCCCACATTATTCGTATGGCAACCCCAGCAATACAGCATCTCTTTCTGTACTCCTGTTGCAGCTGCAAACACGTTATTCACAGGATCATATGTTGCAGAGGCGTCCGCATAATTCTTGAATCCGGTAGCAGTATGGCACCTATGACAGGCCTGTCTGTCAGACCCTTTCCAGTTATACTCCATCCACGGCTTCTCGGCAACGTCAGCCTTGCCGGTTACGTCTATGGTCTGCAGAATATGTCCGCCATGAGCAGAATTGGCCCATTCATCATTAAGCCCGTTATTCGCATCATGCGGGTTATGGCAGTCAGAGCAGGCCCTGTCGCTTGATTTGTCAATAATATAACCTTCTATATTATTTGTGGCATCATTGTCAAAATGGGTGTCATAAATGGTCCTCGTTGTATCTGCGGCATCAAATTCCGGATTATTTGTTCCATGATAACTGTCATCTTCATTCTGATGGCAGGCCGTGCATGTCTCATACTCGGCTGAGGTGCCTTCTCCGGCAGGTTTAAGAAGCTTTGACGTGTCATGCGCGTCATGACATGTACGGCATTGAACGGCATTGACATCCGCAACAGGGTCAGTGCTGTAGGCGGCCGCCTCAAGCTCATCATATCCTCCTGATATCTCTTTATAAAGCCTTGCGCCTTCATCCGTATGACACTTTGAGCATTTTGCCTGGGCGTCCGTTGTGCTTCCGTCCGCGTATGCCTCCTCGCTTACAGGACCTGCATGAGGTGATGACTGGTATGCTTCATATATACCATCACCTTCCGGATTTTCTTCTGCATGGTAACTGTCCTCTTTATGACAATTTCCGCATATGCTTGCATCAGGGTCGGGATACTGCATCTGGCCTACCCCGAAGTGCGTGTCTCCGGAGCCGTGACAGCTTTCACATCCCACAAGAGGTCTGTTCACTGTACCCATAAAGCTTATGCCTGTAGTATTGTAGTAATCTTCAAGAAGCTCTCCGTCCCCTCTATCGTCATGACATGAATTACAGGTGGTGTCCGTTAAATCATCATAGGCCGGACTGCCGGCGTAATTTGTTCCTTCGTAGTTTCCATGCGCGCTGTCACGCCATTCTGAAAAAATATTCTCATCAGCATATTTTGCTATTAATCCATCAGCATGGCAGCCGTAGCAGTCTGTAATGCTGTGTGCTGTGCTGTTTGATGCGCCTCCATTGCTTCCTCCTCCGCCACCCCCGCCACAGCCTAGTAATACCGACGTGGCGATAAAAAATATAATTAATCCTGACAGTCCGGACATTTTCATAAACTTGTCTCCCTTACAACTGTAATGCCGAGTCTCTGTATTAAGTAACCTTTCCATCTACTGTATTACCTTGTCCGCTGAACCCGATACACCGGACGGGACAACAAGTCCCAGCGCTTTTGCCTCTTTCATATTGACAATGGTTTTTATAATGTTAGGTTGTTTGACCTTCAGCTCCGCCGGCTTTGCGCCTGCAAGCACTTTTTTTACCATTTCAGCCGCTGCCGAACCCTGCTCCTTCGGGTCCGCCATGATCGTCAAAAGGATGCCTCCGTCCTCACCGCCTCCTATCAATGTGGCGGTCGGGATTTTGTCTCTGCGGGCAGCTTCAATAATATCTTTGATATTTGACATACCGGCTGCGCATGTTGTGACAAGAAGCGCGTCGACGCCCTTTATTTCATCTTTATTTACCTTGTCCGAGACGCTTATCAAAACAGACTGGAAGCCCATTGGACCCTCGTTCTTTTTTATGTCCCGCACCTGGATGATGGTGTCCTTCTCGGACTTGCTGAAAATAACTCCCATTTTTGAAATCTTCTTTATTTCGTTCAGAGACTTGATGATTTTATCTATCGGGACGGTCGAAGCTACTCCAGCAGCGTTCTTCCCTGAAATATTCATGGAATCAGGATCGTAGACACCGGCGAAGATAATAGGTATGTCAGATGTCTCCTTCATTGCGGTCAGGGTAGCTGGGGCCCCGTAGCATACAATCACGCTCGCGCCTATGCCTGTAAGTTTACGTACGGCATTGGTCCATGACATAGGGTCTGGAGTCGGTTTCTGCAGCACTATCTCGACATCTTTTCCCATGTCGTCAGTGAAGGCTTTATGTATGTTCCTGTAGTAATCTATGTCAGCCGTCATGATTACGCCCACGATTTTCGCAAACGCAGGCTGAACAAAAACCATAAGGACCAGCGCAACCGTTATAAATAAAATATTTCTTTTCAATCTGATCTCACTCCAGCTTCTTCCTGAATTTCAGCATAACTATATATGCATGTCCGTTAGGATTACTGTCGTTATCATTATCAATGACGTCCCTTGTTTCACTGTAGGATAATTCCAGTCCGCAGGAAAGACTGTTCATGCATTCAGAATCTCCGGTCAGGCTGTAAACGGTCTCCCTGATTTTCTGTTTGCTGAATGATGATATCGAGACAGGGTTCAACAGGTCCGCGCTCCCGGGGTAGAAATCACCGGCGCTTCTCACATGGGTGACAATCGCAAGTATATTCAGTTCTTCAACCGGCGCGTAATCAAGTGACGCTGAATAGACATGGGCCATGTCTTTGTACTGAACATCCTTGTCAATTACTGGAACATCACCGTACACAATATCCTGTCTGACCCTGTAATGCATATAAGCATAGCCTGCTGTCATTGAAAGGTTGTCCATCAGCCGAAACACGCCGCTTCCCATCAGGTTATCAGTCCTTGTGTTTCTGTCCCTGGCATCCGCTGTCTCTGAAAAATCCAGGTCCTCCCTTTTCTCCCGGGAGATGATGTAATTCACAAACAGGTTTACTCCCGGGACAGGAGTCAGGGAAATCGACGCTGTGCCTTTGTCCAGAGAGTCCGGCTCTGTGCTGTATGACGGTTTGACTATCGATTTGTGAACGTATTCCGTTCTAAGGTCCAATCCCTTAATTACCCTCAGGGCCGCAGATAATGCCAGTGTGTTCTTCCTGGTTGTTTCCTTAAGATTCCAATCATCTGCATTGTCCCTGTCCGTGTTCTCGAATAAATATTTGACCTTCAGCGTTACGCCCGGTTCGGGGTTGTACCTTCCGGTAACAGATATCGCATCGGTAGTCTTTGATACAGACGGCTTAACTGTCCCCGGGTAGTTCGTCACATTACCGTTTACGTCGGTTATAGACGCCGTGCCGGGATTGTCCGTTTCAGTATCAGTGTGGAAATACCTCATAAAGAAAGTCAGTCTCGTCAGTGGTGTCCATTGAACAGACCCGGCTGCGTGGAATATGTCGGCCTTTGCTCCGCTCGTCTTGTTCTCTTTTTCTTTCAGGGAAAAAGTAGCTGACGCTACGACACTTTCATTGTAATTGGAATGGACCTTTATTACATTTGCAGAGCCCTTAAGCTCAGGCATCTGATTATGCGGGAATGTGCCTCCCGACAGATGGTGCAGGCTCGGCCCGTATGAGTCAAATATAACGTCATCGCCCTTTGCATCAAACCTTTTTTCAATATGTGAAATCTCAATGTCGGCATGTCCGAGATGGCTGTTCGCACCCACTTCGTAAGTCCCTGTCATCCATTTGATCTTCCTCTCCTGCGTGGCGCGCTCAATATCATTGTAATATCCGGAACCCAAAAGGCTTCTCTGCTGGAAGTCTCCGGTCTTTTCAACGTGGTATGCCCTGAAATAGGCGTGGGCGGGGAAATCAGGGGTTTTCAATCTCAGTAGTAAACTGTGCATGCCGGTCCGTACTCCGTATTCTTTGTCCTCATCCTTACGGTCAATCCTGTAAGTTGATGATGAGGGGTCCGGGCTGATCAGTTCAATATTATCCAGATTATGAAAGATCGTGTTGTCAACCCATCGTGTAAGAAAAAGGTCCCCATAAGCATAGAAAATATCCCCGTGGTAGTCCTTATGACTTTTAAGGTCAAGGTCTGCATGCAGCCTGTGCGGATAGTTAAATAACCTGTACTCTCCTCCGATCACAGGGGAATCGTTGAGATATTCATATTCGAAGCCCTGCTCCTGCCCGCTTGTATCAATGAATCTGTAGCCGAGAAACAGGTTTGCCTCAGGTTCTACATCAGGATATTTATATTCGACCGGCTCTTCCGCTGCAATCCCCAATTCCTCGAGAAGTTTCAGATCGTCGTCTTCCTGGGTGGCATACCCTTTATTTATGATGCACAATGACAGGACCATTAAATATATTATTTTTCTCATATATGCCCTCATGTCTAATTTATGAACATGCCCTTTCCGCTTGCAGACGGCAGGTCAGAGCCGTGTATCTGTGAATGACAATCGGTGCAGCGAGTGTAATATGCGCCTTTTGACACCCTGGTCGATGCATCGTCTGTAGTAGTATGCCCCTGATGACACTGCAGGCAAAGGAAAGGCTCCCTGACTATAAGAAGATTGTTATTGACCGAGCCGTGAGGGCTGTGACATGCGGCGCAGTCATCATTTATGTCAGCGTGCTCAAAGGCGTAAGGTCCTTCTTTTTCCCCGTGACAGCGGGTACACGTTTCCTTCAGTGTATCCTCTTTTAATAAACCTTCGCCTGCCGTGCCATGAGGGTCATGGCAGTCCGTACAGAAGATTTTTTTCTCCATGAGGGGATGGCGGCTCGGAAGCGAAAATTCCGCGGCCTGCTGCTGATGACATTTCAGACACATATCCCTCGTGTCTTTCGGCTGTGTTATCAGACTCGGGCCCGCATGCACGTTGTGACAGTCAAAGCATGAAACATCACTCAGTGCATGCGCTCCGGCATTCCAGTTGTGAAGATTAAGGGTCGCGTTTTCAGAATGGCATCTCAGGCACAGCAGTGATTTCGCCTGTGAAGGCAGGTTTTTAAGATCGATAAAGGTATCATACTTACATGCCGTCTCTTTTGCTTCTGCAGCGTCTTTGGCCACAAGTTCAGGAGTTACATTCTCCACGGCAAGACTGCCGGGACCGTGGCATGATTCACAGTTGACCTGCGGCATATTAGACTGGCCTGACATTTGAACGCCCATAGTACTCGCCTCGAAATCACGTCTTATCCTGTCATGGGAGTGGCATGCTGAAAGACAGCGGTCAGTTCCTATATAATTGGCATCAATCCGGCCGACCAGCATCCTTTCATACTCTTTAATCGGTATTAATGCCTTTGACGATTTCAATGTTTCACAGCCGTATAATGCTGCAAGCAAAAAAATGCATAACAGGAATATGCTTTTCCATAATGTCATTTTACTCTCCATACTTTTTATCAATTCCCACTAATTATCAGGCCGAAACCTGTGTCTGGTATTTTCTATTACGACAATTTAATTATTTACTTTAATTTATCGTGGATCTGTTTTATATAATTGCAATTCTATTTGAATGATATTGAGAAGATAGATGCCTCAGGCAAGGCAAATACAGTAGATGCGAAACGGGGAATTATATCTGAAATCGTCCAGGCATTTTCTAACTTATTTGAGACAGCTGGCATTTCTTTTTTAATTCCTGCCCAACCTCCTTCAGCACACCATCCCAATCCCCTGACTTTGACTGCCTGAATATTCTCATAGTCGGATACCAGGGCGTATCATCACGGCCAAGCATCCAGCGCCAGTCAGGGGCAAAGGGCAGCAGCAGCCATACCGGCTTTCCCATGGCGCCCGCGAGATGAGCGACAGCCGTATCGACTGATATTATCAAATCCAGGTTAGCAATCAGGGCTGCGGTATCGGCAAAGTCCGTCAGTTCAGGACCTGCATTGATCAGGTCAACGCCTTCCAGCCCGTCAATTGATCGGACCTCCGAGCTCTCTTTTTGAAGGCTGCAGAACGTCACTTCAGACAGTTTCAGCAGGCAGGCAAATGCGGACAGTTTAATTGATCGATTGTGATCATCTTCATGCCTCGGGTTCCCTGCCCAGACCAAACCGACAATGTATTTCTCCGTTTTGATTTTACTACGCCAATTATCGATTAACACGGCATCAGCTTTCAAGTATGGCATATCATTCGGGATATTCTCGGGCGCAGCCCCAAGAACTCCCGGCAGGCTTAACAGGGGAATATGAATATCAAACATGGGCAGCGGCTGTCCTGTGGACATGACCTGGTCAACTCCATTCATACCGGAAAAGAGCCTCATCAAAGGCGTATGGCAGTCAAGGATCACATGCCCCACAATTTTCCGGGCGAGATCTGCGTAACGGACAAACTGGATGACATCGCCCATTCCCTGTTCAGCATGTATCAGCAATGTACTGTCCGGCTGAACAGAGCCGTCCCAGATCGGCTGATGAAATTTTCTAACAGGGATATCGGGTATCTTGAGTCGCCATTCGTATTCTTTCCAACCATTGAGATAGTCGCCCGAAAGCAATAAAGTGAGTGCAAGGTTCCAGTGTGCGTCGGCAAAATCAGGAGTGATCTCCGTAGCGCGTCTAAGACAGGCAATGGCTTCATCCAGCCGGCCAAGTGCCTTTAACGACGTGCCCAGGTTCATCATCGCATGTACATGGTCAGGATCAAGTTTTAATGTATGTCGGAAACAGGAGCATGCGTCTTCATACCGTTGTCCTTTTTGCAAGGCTGTACCAAGATTGTAATGCAGTTGCGGAAGGTCCGGCTGAATGCCGATGGCCTTGCGGTATTCGTCTACGGCCAAATTAATTTTCCCCCAAGAAAGATATGCAGATGCCAGATTGGAGCGCGCTTCCGCAGATACAGGCATTAAAGAAACAGCGCGTTCATGACATGCAATGGCCTCTTCAAACCTTTCGAGGCGTTTTAACACATTGCCCAGAGAACTATAGGCCAGGGCATCACCCGGCTTGAGTTCGATCACTTTCCGTATGGCCGTTTCTGCATCGTGAAGCTCTTCATATTGCAGATGTGAGAGTCCGATATGTAACAGAATATCGGCGTCCTTCGACTGAGGCTGTCGCGCCATGATGTGTGCGCTTCTCAATTTATTTATTGCTCTGTCACATGCTGAAGGAAGTTCTTCAGCCGGAATCGCCTGCAGAAAGGGCCATATCTTCCCGTCTTCATTCAGCGTCTGTCTGCTGACCGTTCTCCCAAGTTTTATCTCATTCAATAAATGCTCAACCTGCTCAATTGTTATGGGGGATTGCCGGTTTGCGATATTAACCGCCGCCGCCCCCCTCCCCGAATGCAATTTCTTCCCTAATTCGTCAACGGTAAGTACACCGGCAGGATTAAATGTGAGACCGCCTTCTATCTGATAGACATCCTTCCCCTTGCTGCTTAATTCAGAACACTTATGCTGCATAAAGCGGGCCCCGTGAAAATACAGGGACTGAGTAGTGACTATCTGGTTGTCCGATGCGGACAGTTGAAAACATGACGCCATATCGTTAATCCTGGCGTCATCATCATATTTATATTTGGTCCGGCAGGTATACCTGTCTTCCTTCCAGCAGAAATCCATACCGAGACAATATATCTCATCAAAGCCCATATAATCCGCTATCAGCAACATGACTTCAGATACCGATGACGTAGGTTCTTCTATCACAGGCAATTGGGCCTGCTCCCAGAGCTTTTCATGTGCCTGTCCGGATTTGAAGTGAAAGAAGAATGTCTTGTCCTTTTTCCAGTCAAGCGTGCCGGGATCAATGCTCGTCTCTGCAAAAAAGGCGTCAAAGTCGTCATTGCATTCGGCAGTAAAAGGAGACATGTCTTTGGGGTCTGCGCAGACTATATAATTCACTCTTATCCCGTTTTTCTGAAGATATGCAGCAGACTGGAGTGATGCAAACACTATGCTGTCATAAGCGCCTTTCAATACCTGAACGCACTGCTTCAGGCCCGGTCCCGGATTGGCGAGAACGGCCCTCCTGCCTTTATACACGTCCTCGAATTCCCTGATAGTTCCAAGAAAGGGCAGACGGACCAGCGCTTGAAGGGACCTCCGGCTTATGACATAAGATTCTTTATTTCTGGCGTTATAAATCCGTTCAAGGGTTTGAACGGCAAGCCTGTGTTCAAGACGACAGAAAATATCATACCCCGGATGAATGATCAGTTTCGGTTTCGAACCTCTTCCGGCAAAGCGCAGGACGGCCTTATCAAATTCGTGGTAATCACGTACAACGGTTACTGCTTCGCGCCAGCCTCCACTGCATAATGTAAATGATGCCTGCATAACCGGGAAGGGTTCCCAGACGATGATTCTTTTAAAACCTGCGTCGTATAAGGCACGGGGAAGATAACCCAGTCCAAGGCCGATGATTATTATATGGTCACAGGATTCCGATCCTGCTTTCTCGATAAGCGCGCGGGCCGTGTTCTCTGCGTATTTTAGAGGGTCATACAAACTGTATACCGCCCTGCCCCCTAAAATGAGAGTCAAATCGCCCGATCTGCTCTGCTTTATCTCCCACTCAAACTCTGAATACCCTTTATTAATCATTCCCCGTCACTCGCCACCTGTCACATTACACATCACTCGCTATTTTTTTTATCTCATCCAATATTACAGAGGCACGACTGTTGGCAGGGTCAAATATGAAGACTTTTCTCAGCTCCTCCTCCGCCTGTTCAGGTTTCCCGAGATGAAAAAGCGTTTCTGAAAGAGACGTCAATACTTCCAGATCGGCTGGATGATAGGTCAGATATTCCCTTAACGATTTATCTACCTCTTCATGTTTTTTTAATTCACTTCCCATCCGGACAATCGAATCCAGAACGTCCTTTCTGTCCGGATCTTCCATAAATGTCCTGCATACCATATCAAATCCTTCTTCCCGGTCTCCAGTTTCCCATCGTTCCAATCCCAGAATATACGCTTCCCTCAGATTGTCCTCTCGCGTTTTACGGGACATGACCTTCTCAAATACCACCCTGAATTTTTCAGAATTTTTCCGTGAATCGAACCGCTCCCGTGCCCTTGCAAACGCTATATTACCTAATTTGTCCCTAAGACCTTTATCAGTTAACAGTCTCTTCATTGCCTCATAAAGTGACAGGTGGTCATTGGGCTGAACTAACATGCCTGCGTCTCCGACAACTTCAGGAATCGACCCGGAGAGAGTTGAGATGACAGGCTTCCCGCATGCCATACTCTCTATGAGCACCATGCCGAACTGCTCCTGCCAGTTTTTTACCGGGATGCTGGGTAAGACAAAGATATCCGCAAGATTATGCATTTTATGCATGTCTTCATATGGTATGTTTTCGATAAAGATCATATTGCTTAATATCCCCAGTCCTGCGGCCCGTTCACGCAGGGCTTCAAGTTCCTTTCCGCTGCCTGCCATGATAAACCTTAACGGGATGGTCTGCATAGACCCGTCCCGCAGTATTCGGGCAGCTGCATGAACAAAATCATATATGCCCTTCTCCCAGACCATTCTTCCGATGTAAACAACAACTACCTCATTATCACGTATCCCGAGTTTCCTGCGATAGTCACGGGCATCGGTCTTGTCAGGTCTGAAACGTGACAGATCTATCCCCATTGGAATGACGTCAATCTTATCCTCATGCACTCCTTCAAGCACAAGCGCCTCTTTGGCCCTTTCAGTCACCGCGATAAAATGATCAGCGCCGTTTCTAACTGTTTCTTTTATGTTTCTAACTTCATCATATTCTTCATAATTAAAGGGGATATTTTCCCATTCCAGGCATACAACTTTACAACCGTGCCTGCGCTTTGCCTCAACAGCCTGGGCCGAGAACTTATAAGTAATATCCGCGGAAAAAACAATATCCTTGTCAGCAAGCTGCTCTTCCAATCCCTGCATATCCAATAAAAGGCCCTGGGTCTGAAAGGGAAGCCGGACAATAGGCAGTTTAATATTGCTGATGTCAAAATATGTTTGTGAAGTTGTGTATGCAGTAATATCATATATGTCCATGAGAGGCTCATAATTCTGCATCTCCCACTTGTTAAGGCTTGCTCCCCTGACGATAGCAACCTTCTTAATCTTCCTTTCAGATATTTTTTCTGAAGGTCCGGTATCCTGCATTTGTTTGGGAGCATCAGGAGTAACATCATTTTTCTTATTCCCTATTATAGATTCCAATAGATTTACAGCGTCCTCTCTTTCAGGATGGAAGAGCAGTATTTTTCGAAGACTCACCACGGCTTCATCCTTGCATCCAAGGTTACAGCAGACCTCTGCGTGTTTATATAGCATATTCATATCTGCAGGATGAAGCTCCAGATAGCTTTCAATTGTCCCTTTTGCCTCCTCAAGGTTTCCTGACTTAATCGCCATATTTATAGTTTTATCGGCCTTGTCTGATTCATGCCCGGATTTCTGTGCCCTTATAATATATTGAACCACAAAGAGGTCCCGTATCTCCTCTGGAGAAAGACCTCTTAGTGTGACCCTGCCAAAAGTTATTTCTCCTGAATACGGATCACTGAGACGTTTATAAACAGGATCAATATTCTCAGTCATCCCCGTTATCTCATATCCTGCGTCTCTAAAGAGTGTATCTATCTCTATCTTGGTAAAAAATCTTACATGGGTCCTATCAAGAATGCCGAAGTCTTCATACTTCCAGCGACCCTGCGCCAGCATACTTAAAATTCCATAATATCTGACATTTGGAATGCTCGCAACGACAACACCTGA
The DNA here is from genome assembly GCA_020053105.1 of Thermodesulfovibrionia bacterium. Lineage (GTDB taxonomy): Bacteria > Nitrospirota > Thermodesulfovibrionia > UBA6902 > UBA6902 > UBA6902. The sequence goes on along the minus strand of JAGVNU010000085.1, from coordinate 76,783 downwards.
CCCGGAAAGGTTATTTCTTAGTTTTTTCAACATGGATAGCGGGTCAATCAGGTGCTCAAGAATGTCTGCAAATATCATGCAGTCAAAATATCCCTCGTCAAAAGAAAGATCAATTTTTTCAACATTTCCGCATAGTACTCCTGTAAGATTATTTTTAGCCCTTTCACATACATCAGGAGTAAGCTCGATTCCGATGACTTCACGCGCTCCCTTTGCTAAAAGTCTTCGGCCAAGGATGCCTTCTCCACAGCCCACGTCCAGTATTTTAAGCGCATCTTTGGGGACAAGGGTCTCCACATCTCTTCTTTCCTGACGGAAATAGTCATTTTTTCTCGCATCAGTCATTGATATCTTCCCCTCCGGCAATTTTTTGTAACTATCAGCATAGCTATCGATTAATAATTACAATAGCGGCCATCACACAGTCATATCAAGCAACTACCTTGCCTAAATCAGTTGATATTAAGATATTTATGTATAGGTAGGGAAAGAGGTCTTTAACTAATCGATAAAATGAGGTTTTTTATTTCAGATAAATATTAATAGAATAATATCCATTGATATTAGATATCGAATTATGCCGTCAATATTGTGACGAATATATTGGAATAACTAATGCAACTTGCTATCTAATCCTGATCAGGCGCCTACTTTAACCATGGACTGCTGCTTTTGTTTAAGTCCTTCCATCATCTCTTTCCAGCCGCTTTTCAACGTTTCAATGACCCGTTCTGAATCTTCGATAGCAGTAATGTCATTATTGAGATTGGCATAAAGGAGACGCTGAAGAACATATTCATAAAGACTCCTGAGATTTCTTGAAATCTCTCCGCCTCTTTCCATGTCCAATACGTTTGAAAGCTCACTTATAATTAATGTTGCTTTTGAAAAATGATGTCCCTTTGATACGATGTCGCCGTTTTCTATCTTTCTTCTGGCGATCTTAAGATGGTTTAGCGCGCCTTCATATAGCATATAAACAATCTGAACCCTGTCTGAAGTTACAAGAACCGTTTTTTTGTATTGCGTGATATCCACCTTTTTGCCTCCTATGCCTTAGTTGAAAAATTGCTCAGGTAATTGCCGATAGAGTTATAGTTACCGACAAGCTTTTCCAATGCCGTGAACTGTCTGACCATATCATTTTCCGCTTTATCAAGACGGAATTCCATGTTCCTGATTGTATCAGTGATGTCCTTGATAATATCACTTAATCCGTCCTTCCTTAATGTTATTGCTCCGTCAACCAAACTCGTGAGATCTCCTATATAGTCATAAATCTGCGTTGCAATACCGTTAGAGCTGTCTTTAAACATCTCCGCAATATCATCCAGGTTAGACCCAAGTTTTGTATCCAGTGTAGCGCTGTTTATTACAAGATCCCCGGTTTTGTAATCTGTGGTTATTCCGATTTCAGCAAGCATACTCAAGCTGCCTGAAAGTCCTGATACACTGCTTGATGCAATATCTCTAATTCTGTTCTGTATACTTCTTGCGGTCCCCTCACCGGAAAGTATTCCGCTGTTGCCCGTGGCAGAATCATATGCCGTATTTGTTTTAATAAACGACATTACATCATTATATGCACTAACAAAATCATTGATCTGTTCCTTGATTGAGGCAGTATCTGCCGCTACCGTTACAGTAGCCGAAGACAAATTCTTTTTTAGATTTATAGTCAGGCCTGTTATCACATCCGAAACGGAGTTTGTGCTCCTTGAGATAGACAGACCGTCAACACTAAAAACCGCGTTGGCCGCCGCCTTATTTTGAGTAAAGGTGGCCGCAGTGAAATTAACAGTGCTGTTATTGCCATCCAGAGTGGTGCCGGCATCAATCGTTATTGATTTAGCAGACCCGGTTTCATTCCCCGTGACTATCAGACGATAGTTTGTGCCGTCATTAACTGTTGTAGCTGTAACACCCGGGTTGCTTGCATCATTATTAATAAGGTTCTTAAGACCGTCAAGCGTGGTCCCGTTTGCTACCGTCAGTGATCTTTGGGTCCCGGCATATGTGTATTGAAAGACCATGTCACCGCCGCTGTTGTTCACGATATCGGAAGAAGCTGTTAAGCCGGTCCCGCTATGCGCTTCCTTTTCCTCCGATGCCAATGTCGTAACGGCTACAGAATAATTTCCGACTGACGCAGTGCCGCTTGCTGTAGCATCCAGAACGGTTTCATCACTTACAGTCGTATTATTCACATAAAAACTGTAAGAGTATTTCAGTTTGTCCGCTGCACTTTTTAAAGATGATAGTTTTGAAGAAAGTTCACTGTAGGAACTCATTCTATCACTATATTTTGTTATTTTGCTCTCTAATATCGTTATGGGCTGGCGCCTGACCTCCATTAATTTAGAGATCAGATCATTGTAGTCTATCCCGGTATTTAGGCCACCAATAGTAAAACTCGACATTTCATCCCTCCTTGTTTATCAGGAGACCTTTTAAATCTTTCGCGTTTCTTGAAAGCTCTACAAGTTCTTCCGGCGGTATTTGACGTATGACCTCTTCGGTTTCACTGTCTATTACCTTCACGATCATAATATCGAGTTCCTCTTCCAGTTCGAGGCGTATCTTTCTATTGAATAAAATAGCCGCCTGTTCAATTCTTCCCATCGCATCTTTTGTTTCAATATGTTCGTCTTCTGTAAAATCTTGAGCGTCAGATGCCTTTTGCTGTTTATCCTCTGCCTTTTGAGCCTCCAAGAATTTGCGGTTCTTTATCTCAGCAACTGGCACATTCTCCAGATTTTCTTGTCTGACTATGCCACTTATCATTTTATATCACTCCCTGCCCCCTAATTTTTAATCAATCAGGGGCAAGGGCAATACCCCTGCCCCTGATTGTTGGTCCATTAAAGACTTTACGACAATAACTGGAGAGCATACTGCGGAATTGTATTTGCCTGTGAAAGAACGGCAACTCCAGCCTGCAGTATTATCTGGCTCCTTGTAAGGTTTGCTGTTTCAATTGCGAAATCAGCGTCCTTAATTCTTGAATTAGCTGCTGACAGGTTCTCAGCTGCAATCTCAAGGTTTGAAATGGTACTTCCAAGCCTGTTCTGAACAGCGCCCAAATTACCTCTTCTTGTAGAAACTGTTCCGATAGCACTGTCAACCACAGTCAACATTGACTGTGCGGATGTTACATTATCAATACTTGATACACCTGCCGCGTTAAGTCCGAGGGATGCTGCATCAATATCTCCGAATGACCCTCCACTGACCGCAATCCTGTCATTTGCAGAATTATTTATACCAACCTGTAATGATACCCCGGCGGCGCTCAGAGATCCGTCTAACAGTTTCAAACCGTTGAATTCTGTAGTGTCGGAAATTCTCGTAATTTCACTCTTGAGGTCCTGGAACTCCTGGTTCAGAGCTGCTCTATCGGAAGTTGCCAACACGCCGGTAGCGGCCTGCTGAGAAAGCTCTCTCATCCTGGTAAGGATATTGTGAACTTCATTCATCCCGCCTTCTGCGGTCTGCACAATAGAGATACCATCCTGTGCATTTCTTACAGCCTGGTTTAAACTTCTGACATGAGCAGTCAATTTCATCGAGATGGCCATTCCTGCAGCATCATCTTTTGCTGAATTGATCCGAAGTCCTGAAGATAATCTTTCAACTGCTGATCCGAGGCCGGTTTGAGTGTTCTTGATGTTTCTCTGAGCATTCAGAGAGAGAAGATTTGTGTTAACTATTAAACCCATGGTGTTCCTCCTTGATTTTTGTCAGACGTCTTTGGACATATTCTCTGTCCCGACCCCCGACTTTCACTGGCGTCCTTGCCAGTTTGAGCAGGCTGATGCCTGCTTTAAAAAGTTTAAGGATTTAGGTCATTTCATTGAAGCGCCCTGGCAGTTTTGCTGCTTTTACACTCCAATTATTCATCATCACTCCTTTCTTGACCAGCACCTTTATTTCCTTTAAGTAATATATCGGCACGCTTAAATAAAACTTTAGTAAATAGTTGTAAATATTTTTTCCAATTCAAGGAAGATGGTAACTTCACTCTAATCAGTCGCTAAGACAGGATAAATATAATGACGTCATCTGGATCTTTTTAAGCCAGTGTGGGTATAAAGCACGATGTAAAATGAAGGGGTGGGTCAATAATCGATAAAACGAGGAAAGAGGAGTTACCTATACTACTACCTGAGATGATTTACCAGGCCGGTCCAATACCACCTGGACACCTTTCATGGCACGGGAGTTAATAACTATAGGGCCCTGAAAGTTGGCAATTACATCTTCTCCATTCACTCTCATGGTCACAAGCACGGCAAGGTCATCTTCATTTTCAAGTTGAATATATTGTTTTACTGATTTATCCAGGTCCAGGGAATACTCCGCAATAATTAACGAAGGCGAGACAACGATAAACGCTATGTCAGGATCATCTATGGCCTGCAGCCATTTAAGCGGGGTATCTTTGTGGTCTATTAGAATGAACTTGTTAAGACTTGGCAGGCCTACGAGACCCGATGGGAAATTAATGATCTTTTCTTCCTTAACTTCCAGTAAGCCGAATCTTGAAGTATTTAACTTTATCATTTTGACCTCAACGCTTTATTGATTTTTGCAAATTCGTCCATGAAGAGATTTGATGCCCTGTAATTTTCTTCTTTAATCTTTTCGTATAATTCTTTTCTGTATATCCTCAGACCTGAAGGGGCCTCTATTCCCAGCCTTACAGAATTTCCTTTTACCTCTACGATTGTAATAGTGATATCATCGCCGAGTTTAATCGATTCATCTGACTTCCTTGTCAATACCAGCATCCTGCCTCCTTCTTCGGTGATCAGGGATTATGGGTTCAGAAAAAAACTGATCCCATCTACAATACCTAATCCCTTTTTTTACTTTAAGAAATCCAGCAACGACTGTGATAAAACCTGCGCACCTGATTGTCTCAGTGACTGAAGAGCCACTTCTGTTTTTGATATTTCGCTTATTGTGCTCGCAAGATCAGTATCTTCGACTTCCGAGAGATACGTTTTTAACGTAAAATTCCTGTCCTCCAGATTACTTTTGCGGTCTTCAAGATTGTTTAGTCTTCCACCAATATCAGCGCGGACATTTGCTACCTGATCAAGCGCATTCTCGAATTCATCAATAAATGCTGATATGTCCGCTGGCTCACTGTCGGGATCCATTAGAGCATTATAAAAATTATCAAGAGTTTTCATATATGTGTCACCACCTGAACTGAATACCTGATCACCGGGAATATTCATCGCCACAGTCGCACTACTGTCAGTCATTACATTAATCTCGCCTGAGTCACCCTGATAGATGAACCCCGCGTCAAATGATTGTGTGTCGGTTGCATATCCCGAAAAGATATATTTGTTCCTGAATTTGCTGTTAGCCAAGCTGGTCAATTGGTCTCTTAACTGGGCGACTTCTGATGCAGCTTTATCTCTTTCAGCCGCGCCTGAAGCCCCTAGAACAGCAAGCTCCCTTGCTTTATCAAGTACAGCTGTAACAGTCGACATGGTTGTATCGGCGAAACCCAGATGCGCTTCAGCCTCATCAATATTCCGCTTATATTGCTCAATCTCATTGATACTCACCTTATAGTCCATAACCTTCATCATACCTGATACATCGTCTGAAGGGTTGTTAATTTTTTTCCCCGTTGAAAGTTCATTGTTAGACTTGGACAGGGACCTTAAATTGTCATTAACCGACCTAACAAGTTGATTAAATATTGTGAAGGTTGTAATCCTCATAAGTTAATTATCATCTCCATAAGTTCATCTGTTATTTTAATAATTTTTGCCCCGGCTTCATACATACGTTGATACCTGATAAGGTTGGCTGCCTCTTCATCCAGGGACACCCCTGACACCTCGTCCCTTTTCTTTTCCAGTTCGAAACGCAGATTGTCATCATATGTAAGACTGTCCGAGGCAGCTTTGCTCATAATGCCGATATCGGAAACAATCCCGTTGTAATACCCTTCAAATGTAGCATTGCTCAGTTCTGTAACATCATCTTGAGATAACTGCACCATCTCCAACGCTTTAGTATTATCACCGGGAAGATTTAGATTCGAAGAAGCCGCGGCTATCTTCTGCGTATCTGTTAAGGCTACATCAAAATTAGTAATTACTTCACTAAGCGGACTGATTAAAAAGGTGTCATCCGCTGCAGGGGCACCGTCAATTACAACATCGATCCCCTCAAAACTGATAGTGTTCCCAGCAGTATAAGCTCCTGATGTAACCAGCGCGCCGGTTTGATGGTTATATACTTCGTAATTTGCCGCATCGACAAAGTTAATGTCATATTCGTCAAGAGTAAGAGCCGCAACATCGCTTACAGTGGCCGATGAGACATATCCTGCTGCCGAATCATCACTGCTATAAATCTGTAATGCATCAAAAAAGTCATTACTAGTTGAACCATCAAGCCCGTAACCCGTACGGTGAAGGATATTCGTTTCATTTGATATTGAAGCTATGAGCTTCCTTAGATCATGCAAAGAGTTAGTCTCAATATCACTCCTGACATCAATAAATCCCCCAAGCTGACCTTCCTGAAACACTGATGTTATATCTCTGCCCCTCGCATATATATTTCTGTGTCCATCTATATCAATTTCTGTGGAAAGAGAAGTTGATCCCTGCAGGTTTACAAGACTTTCACCTCCGGCAAGAATCTCTACACGACCGCTATTGTCTTCATACCAGGTATAATCCATAAGTTCGGCAAGATCATTCAGACTACTGTCCCTTTGGTCCCTGAAATAACTGGCATCATCCGTGCTGAGCCCGGCCTCCAACTGAGATATCTTCTCGTTTAATACTGCAATATTAGATGTTAGTGAATTAATATCATTTACAACATTGCCGATATCGTTATTGATTTCCTTCAGCGTATCCAGAGTGTCTTCTTCCATTTGCTTAGCTGTCTGGACCAATGCATTTGCCTTCTGCAGCAGGACCGTTCTTTGAGGCTGTGCCTCAGGATTGTTTGCAAGGTCCTGCCAGGCATTAAAATAGTCCTTCAGAGAATTTCCCAAACCCAGGTTTTTGGCCTCATTGAATATCTGCTCAATATGGCTTAACCCGCGCTCAAGCGCAAAAGACCTGCCGTAACTCTGATTCTGTCCGATAATCTGAAGGTGGATAAAATTATCGTAGTGTCTTCTTATATCAACATTCCCTACTCCCCTGCCTATATAGTTCCCCTTTATCTGGACCGGGTTGGCAACTTCAAGAATCGCTTCATGTCTGCTGTAGCCCGGGGTATTGACATTGGCTATGTTATTGCTGACAACGTTTAGTGCGGTCTGGCTGGCAAAGATAGCTGATTTGCCTATATCAAAAAGTCCTGAAAGCGACACTTATGTCTCCTTTGATAAAAGAACACCCGTAGAATTCGGGCTTTGTTCTTTCTTGAACAGATTGAAAAAATTAGTAGTGGTCTTTATATGATTAAGAGACCGGTCTATAAGAATAGAGTTAAACCTGTTCATTTCTTCTATACCCTGAAGCAGAGACAGAAGCTGCGAACGCATTTCATGGAATGCAATGTTTCCTGTCAACTGCCCCATCTTGTCGAGGTTTATATCCGTTTCAAACCCATTGTCCTCGGCATACTTTTTTATTAATCGCTGTCTTTCTTCTTCCAGCAGTCTCAATTTCATAATGACCGTGTCTTTTACTTTTGATATCTCATCGACCTTTTCTGAATCAATCTTGACAAGACATGCCCTTTCCCTCTTCAGGAGATCATGAAACTCCTTGTAGGTCTTAATCTGCTCCTGAAGTATGCTGATTATCGCGTTGTCTGATGTCATATTTCTTCTAATATCTTTTCCGCCACTTTCATTGAATCGAAATTATAATTTCCGGCATCAATGGCTTTTTTAAGTTCCTCAACTTTATCCATCCTTATATCAGGAAGCTTCTCGATCAGGCCCATAAGTTCACTTATTTCAGTGGCCCTGCCGGACAGACTTATTTTATCTATATTGCTGTCTCCCTTTTGAACGCCCTCTTTCTTTTCAGCTTCCTGATTTTTATTCAGCTCCTGTACCTTGCCATACAACTCCTTACCGTCAAGTGGATTATTGCCTTGAATCTTCATCTTCCAACCCCCTTTTTATGCAACCACTCTACATTAAGCACTGTAAATTTTATTTCCTTTCAATTTCCACTGGTGTAAGCTTTATTTACACCGCCTGTTTTTCATATCGGTTCTTTTTTTAATAACTTTAACATTTTATTCCTTACTGCTAAAATCATCTTGATTCACTCCCGGAGATCTTTCCAGCCAATTAATTATAGACTCCTGCAAACCAAGCCCTCTATCAGCCAACAACTTTGAAACCTCCATATCAAATAGCCCCATATAAGTATCATATCCGTTTTCTTTCTTTTCATCTGACATGCTGCCGGTTGTTTCTCTCATGATCTTCAGCAACTGAAAAGCAAAAAGAGACTCCATCTCTTTGGCGACTTTCTTATATTCTTCTTTATGATCATTAACGTCAGCCAGCCGGTTTCCCATTTCAGGTTTATGTGCATTGTCCCCCGGCTGATACGCATTGCCGTTTAAAGTTGACTGCTGACTGCTGATCGCTGAATGTTGATCAATCATATTATCTCCAATTCAGCCCTTAACGCACCGGACGCCTTTAAGGCCTGAAGAATGGATATTAAATCGCGTGGTGTTACACCAAGAGTGTTTAAAGCCCTGACCACCTGTCCTAACGTTACACCAGACACAGGAATAAGAGCGGCTTTCTGTTCTTTTACAGAAAGATTTGTCCGCGGTATCACAGTTGTCTCAGCCCTTTCCGGAGCAAAGGGAAGCGGCTGTGAAACCTCGGGCACTTCCCTTATTTCAATGGCCAGCGAACCGTGAGCAATTGCTACCGGAGAAATCCTGACATTGTCTCCGATAACAATGGTCCCCGTTCTTTCGTTTATGACAACTTTTGCCGTCATGTCAACCGGAACATTCATCTCCTGAACTTTTGTTATCATCCTGACGATATTGTCCTTATAAACCGGCGGTACCGATAACCTGACAGATGACGGGTCGACAGGGAATGCATATTCACCATTAAAAACTTGGTTTATTTCCCTGGAAATCTTATCGGCGGTAGCGAAGTCGGCTTTGTGAAGGAACAGTCTTATTTCATTTCCATTACCAAGAACAAACAGGGGTTCTCTTTCTATTGTGACCCCTTCAGGGACTTTCCCTGCAGTAGGATGATTTTTTTGTGAAGATGCGCCTTCACCTTCTGCTGCGAAACCTCCTATAGAAACAGGGCCCTGGGCAAGGCCGTATACCTTGCCGTCAGGGCCTTTCAGGGGGGTAAGAAGCAAAGTGCCTCCTTGAATGCTGTTTGCATCGCCGATCGTTGAGACTAGGGCATCGGTTTTGATGCCCGGTTTTGCAAACGGAGGAAGAGTTGCTGTAATTACCACTGCAGCTATGCTTTTCGTCTTTATATCATTGGTGCTTACAGTCACTCCCATTCTTTCCAGCATACTTGAAATGCTCTGTATGGCTGTCTTTCCCTTATCGCCGGTCCCATTGAGTCCTACAATAAGCCCGTATCCGATCAGCTGATTGTCTCTGACTCCTTCAAAGCTTGCAATATCTTTTATACGCTCAGCATGAACTACAGTGGCAAGAAATAAAATAATGAAGCACATTGCCAAAATAATTTTTCCTGACTTCTGACATCCGACTTCTATTTTCAATTTCTCTCTTTTCATTGTTTACTTCTCGCTTTCCCAGTTAGAACGGCCATATATAATCAAGCGTCCTGACCATCCATCCCGGACTCTGTTTTTCCTGTATGACGCCATCGCCTACATAATAAACCTGTGCATCCGCAATCTTGCTGCTTACAATTGTATTATCAGATGAAATATCATCAGGCCGTACCATCCCGCTTAGCACCAATATCTGTTTCTCGTTGTTTATTGTCAGTTCTTTTCTTCCCTCTAAAACAAGATTGCCGTTAGGCATTACCTCAATGACCTTGGCTGTCACAGTAGCAACAAGTGTCCCTTCCCTATTTGTGTCGCCCGCCCCTTTATGTTTTGACTTTGATGTACTTGATATTGAAGGATCAAATACGTTCCCGCCTCCAAACAGGTCTTTCAGGCCGACGATATTGTGAAGATTAAAATCCTTGTTCATGCCAAGAAAATTCGTCAACTCAAAATCCAGCGTTGATTCACGGCTGGTATCCGTGTCCGCCTTGCCTGAACCGGACAAGTTTTCAACAACGTTTATTGTCACAAGATCATTCAGCCTCCTGGCCTTTCTGTCTTCAAATAAATTTCCGTTGTCGCTCCAGAGTGAATTAAGAGAAGCTTGTGCTGTCACATCATCTGTACGTTCTACATATTTAGGCGGTGGCGGTGGCAGTTTGGCAGAAGGAGTTGCACAGGAAGACATCAAAGCCAAAACAAGCAGGCATAAACACTCGATATATATATATGCAGACAATCCTGCTCTCATTCTACACGTTGTATTAGTTTGAATTTCAATCATTCAATCACCTGTCCTAAAGTTCAACCTTAACGGTATTTTCATCTATAAGCACGCCGCTGATTACCTTTTTTGATGCGTTATTAATGGCCCTCACAGTCATGCCCACATGTCCTTTCTCTTTTGTCTTGCCCTCAGCCCTTATAATCATTCCTTTATGGCTCAGCAGAAGCACGACTCTCTTTCCCCGTTCAACTAACTGCGACATCTCGATCATATCTTCTCTAATTGGGATATTGGCGTTTATTGATCTTTTCACAGACTTACCAAGTATTTTCCCCTGGTCCTTTACTAAATTTCCGGGCAGTTTCCCGACATCCATCTTTGAAAGATAAATATCTTCCTCCTCTATAACATGCCTTTTTTTTAACGGCCCTTTACTCATAATTACCTGGCCGTAGGCCTTCACATCCGCACTTACCATAACTTTTTTATCATTACTGAAAAAGAAAGAAAAAACCGCCCTGCCAAGAGGTCCCTTTTCAACCTGTATCCTTTCAGGACGTTCATCAGAAAGTCCCTCAGCCGCCTGCACATTGCTGACCTCTATTTCCTCCCACGGATAATTGTCTGACAAATATGATCTCAATTCATCTCCAGGATTCCATGCTGTGTCTGCAACCAGGGCAGAAGGATGAATAATGAAGGACGAAACAAGCACTGTACATATAGCAAGTATCAGTTTCTGGAAATCGTTTCTTCTTTTATTCATCGTTCCTCCTTCATCATTTAGTTACTACCTCTTGAGATTATTGGCCAGGGCAAGCATTTCATCTGTTGACTGAATGACCTTTGAATTCAACTCATATGCCCTCTGGCTGACAATCATGTTCACCATTTCTTCAACAACATTCACATTGCTGAGTTCAAGAAACCCCTGGTTGAGTGAACCCAGACCTTCTGATCCGGGATTCCCTGTCGTCGGCTCACCGGAGGAGCCTGAAGGGAGGAAGAGGTTTTTCCCGATAGCCTTGAGCCCGCCGGGGTTTATAAATTGAGCTATTTCGATCTGCCCCACCTCTGAAGGAGTGGTGCTGCCGGCCTGAAGCACCGACACTGTGCCGTCCTGAGAGAGAGTAATTTCCATTGCATCTATTGGGATGGTTATAGCAGGCTCTAACGCATAGCCGTCAGAATTTACGATACTCCCTTCACTGTTAAGCTTGAAAGCGCCCGCACGTGAATAAGCAAGTTCTCCGTCCGGTTTAGTAATCTGAAAAAATCCATTACCCTCTATTACCAGATCAAGGTTGTTTCCGGTAGATACAAAGTCACCCTGATGAAACATTTTCTGAACAGCCGCTGGCTTGACTCCAAGACCTATCTGTATTCCTGTCGGGACCTCGTTGCCTTCCGCGGATACGGCGCCCGCAGTTTTCAGACTCTGATACATCAGTTCCTGAAAATCGGCCCTGCTCTTTTTAAACCCGGTCGTATTCACATTAGCAAGATTATTGGAAATAACATCTATGTTGATGCGTTGTGCTTCCATTCCGGTTGCCGCTATAAATAATGATCTATCCACTTTGTCCTCCCCTTATCTTTTTATCTGTATTTATTATTTATTTTCTATTGGTATCAGTTTACTATTTACCCATTTCATTAATTGTCTTTGATGCCGCCTCATCAAATGAATGAATGATCTTCTGATAGCTTTCAAATTCCCTGGTTGCCGCCATCATCTGCACCATCTCCTGAATGGCATTAACATTGGATTGCTCCAGAAAACCCTGACTGACCTGGGTATTCACTGTCTCACCGGCCTCTTCGGTTGCGAACATGCCCCCGCTCAGTTTCTTAAGCACCCCGGTGTCTGGGAAATCAACTATCTTCACTTTGTCCACTGGTACGTCATCAACCAGAACTTCCCCTGAAGGGCTGATATCTATACTGCCCCCCTGCACTGCAATGGGGCCCCCGTCCCCCATGACCTTTACGCCGTCTTTGGTCGCCAAATATCCGTCACTGCTAATCATAAAATTGCCGTTTCTTGTATATCGTCCCCCCTCAAGCGCAAAAAAACCCTCACCGTTTATAGCCAGGTCAAGCGCATTCCCGGTCCGCTGGATAGTCCCACTTGAGAAATCGACTATGCTCTTAGAAAGGTCAGCCATTACACGTCCATCCTTCGTGAAATCCCTTTTATTATCAACAGGGATAATATAATCCTTGAAGGAAATTCTCTCTTTCTTATATCCCGGCGTATTCACATTAGCGATGTTCTGGGCAAATATGTCCATGTTCCTGCGTTTTAAAACCGCCCCTGAAAGCGCTATATAAATTCCTTTATACATATCCCTTCCTTATGCAAACGCAATGCCAGAGATCGCTACAGGAAATCTCTGCATAATATTTGCCTTTATTATTATTTTTTCAACCGTTAACTTTGTCAGATTAATGTTTTTCATAGCAATGGGACCTGATATACTGGAAAATTATTCCCACAGGAAAATATCTTCCCTATATTCGTATATCAACCCTTCCTTCCTTTATAATCTCCTTTTTCTCTTCTTCCCGTTTCTTTTTTTTCTCGTTTTTCTGGTGATTATTTTTCTTATTCATGACCGGTTCCCGTTCATTTTTCACTTCCGGTATTCCGTATGTATTGCCAAGTCCTTCAACTGCCATTTTTATGCCTCGACTGCTTTAACTTATCTGGCTGATTTTTGTTTTAAGTTTCCCAAGCGCCTGACTGTGGATCTGACAGACCCGTGACTCCGTTATACTGAGCACCCTCCCTATTTCCTGCATGGTAAGTTCTTCATAATAATAAAGCGCCAGGACCGTCTTCTCTTTCTTGGGCAGAGAATCAATTAACTCTACCAGTTTTTCCTTTGTATCTTTTTCCTCCAGGATCGTGAGCGGGCTCTTTGCCGTTGGGTCTGCTATGCATTCGGATATATTCAGATCGCTGTCAGCGTATTTATTGTTTCGAAAATCTTCAAGCCTGACCGGATTTGAACAAGTCGCGTACTGAAGGGTCTTGAAATATTCCTCAAGGGGCATCTTCAGCGACTTCGCCACTTCGGTATCATCCGGCGTTCTTCCTAACTTCCTCTCGAGCTTCAGTCGGGCATTGTTTATTACCTCTATCTTTTTTCTCATAGACCTCGGGATCCATGCCGTTGCCCTCAGCTCGTCAATCATTGAGCCTTTTATCCTCAACTCCGCGTACGTCTTGAGTTTGACCTTCCCGGGCACATACCTGTCAAGAGCGTCCATTAGTCCCATGAGGCCTACGCTTACAAGATCTTCGATGGTCACATGGGCAGGGAGCTTCCATGAAAGTCTGTAAGCGGTATACTTGATATACGGCAAAAACTCTTTTATTACCTTTTCTCTTGTTTCTTCTTTGATTTCAGTTTTGTACTTTAACATTTCGCTTTTAAAAGACCTCCAAGAAAGAATTGAAGTGTTCCCTTAATATGGTTATTGTTGTCATTATTGATCTTTTCCGATATCTTCATCAGACTTTTTGAAGCTTCACAGTCAGGGTAAATGTCCATCAGCGCCCTTTGCTGACGGACAGCCTTCCTGACTGAGTCGTCATGAGGTATATATCCTATATAATCCAGAGATATGCTCAGGAAACGTTCAGCCGCGGTTGAAAGTCTCCGGTAGACCTCGGTCGCTTCTTTTCCATCTTTCACATTATTCACCAGGACTTTAAAATCTTTTTCCTGGTACTTGGTGAAAAGCACTTTTATAAGCGCATAGGCATCGGTCATTGCAGTCGGTTCAGCGGAAGTCACAATAATTATGTCCTGTGCGGCCATGCAGAAAAACGCGACATTCGGTGATATCCCTGACGATGTATCTATGAGCAAATAATCAATGCCTCCGTCATAGGATTCAAACTCCTCAATAAGCCTCAATCTCTGAAACTCGTCAAGGGCCGTGAGTTCCTGAATGCCCGAGCTTGCGGGGAGTACCTTTATCCCCAGGGGTCCGTCAACAATAAGGTCTTTGAGTCCTTTCTCCCCGTTAAAGAGGTGTTTGATATTATACTTTGTAGCGAGATTCAGGATGACATCAATATTACTGAGCCCGAGGTCCGCATCAAATACCAGCACCTTCTTATTAAGTTTGCTCAGGCCGATGGCCAGGTTTGCAGTAATATTCGTCTTTCCGACGCCGCCCTTGCCGCTTGCAACAGCTATTGTCCTCACAATCTTTTTTTCTGCAGTGTTCATTATGCGCTCCCGGTTCTTAATATAAGATTAGTCAATTTTTTACTGTCAACAAATTCAATATTGCCCGGCACCCTCTGCCCTGTAGTTATATAGGCAACAGGTTTCTGATATAACCGGCAGAGATTATATATCGCACCCAGCTTCACAGCCTCATCAGTCTTTGTAAATGCCATAAAATCTATAGGCAGCGAGTTATAGTATTTATGAGTGTCCATAAGAAAGCTGCAGTCGCTGGATGCGCTTAACAGCAGCTGGGTCTCAATCGGCATACCCATCTCATAGATATTTTTCAGATTGCTGATATACTCGGCGTCTCTTGGATTCTGTCCCGTCGTATCTACCAGTATTACGTCCCTGTCAGAAAACCTCCCGATGCTCTTCCTGAAACTCTCCCTGTTTGCAACAATATCAAGTGGTATCCCGATCATCCTCGAATATATCCGTATCTGTTCCGCGGCGCCTATCTTGTAAGTATCTATACTGATCATTGACACTTTTTTCCCTTCCTTAATGGCCATTGACGCAAGCTTCGCGAGCGTGGTAGTCTTGCCTGATCCTGTTGGTCCGATGAGCATTATTATTCTCCTCGTATCTTTTGCCGCTGCATCTTTGATTTGTCCAAACGGGCTTCTGACAGGCCTTGATATATTCAGATCGTCGGTCATGACTGTTTCGATGTCTTCTATCGCGCCGGCCCTTTCTACAAGCTTCAGTGCAAACTCGTCATTGATTGATTTTCCCCTGAGGAAATGATAAATATTTTTCCTCTCCTCCGGCATCTTCAGCTCAAATCCGCTGTTCTTCATTGCCTCGATATACTCTCTCAGGTTCTTTATGTCTCTCTGGAGGACCATTAGATCACTTGAACAGGCTTCTGTTGCTATGTGCTGCCGCGCTTCCATTTTCCTCTCGACTATTTCCGGTTTAACCGCGGCAACCTGGGCTTTACCGCTGTATTCTTCAATATCATAATCGACAGCAGCCGTTACCTCCACATACGGCTTCATTCCTTTTTTATCTTCCGACGACAGGATAACGGCATCCGGCCCAAGCTCTTTTTTTACAAGTGAAAGGGCCTCTCTGAAATTTTTTGCGCGTATTGTTTTAATTTTCATATTTCACCATTCCCCTGATATCAAGGTCCGTTTTTGATACAATTTCCGCACTTGAAAGTACGACAAAGGACGATGAAATCCTTTCCACTATCTTTCTGATATATTTTCTGATGCTGGCGGAACAAAGGATTATCGGCTGTGACCCTTTAAGCTTTCCTGAAGCAAGAATATTCTCAATACTCTTCACCAGCCTGTTTATTACATCGGGAGTAACACCGCCTCCTTCAGCCTGGGACAGAATTTTTTCATACCTGGGATCAAGGGTAAATACGGTCAGCTTCCCATCGTCATTCACATACTGTTTGGTAATGGTCCTTGAAAGGGCCTGCCGGACATACTCGGTAAGGGTCTCAGGGTCTTTGACATTTGGTGAATAATCAAGCAGGGTTTCAAAAATGGTCATTATGTCTTTAATTGACACCCTTTCTTTCAGAAGGTTCTGCAGTACACGCTGAACAGCGCCCAGGGTCAGGTTTGCCGGAATCAATTCTTCAACAATCTTGGGATAAGTCCTTGAAACATTATCCAGCAGTTTCTGTGTCTCGCTTCTTGTAAGGAGTTCCCATGAATATTCCCTTATAAGTTCGGTAACATGTGTGCCTATAATGGTAGCCGTGTCAACCACCATATACCCGGAAAGCTGGGCGTTCTCAACATTCTTTTCATCAATCCAGAAAGCCGGAAGCCCGAACGCCGGTTCCTTTGTGGGGATTCCTTCGATTTTTTCAGTATTACCGGAGGCCACAGCAAGCCAGCTGCCCATCATGACCTCGCCCCTGGCAATCTCAATACCACGGATCAGAAAACTGTACTCATGCGGTCTCAATTGCAGGTTGTCCTTTATGTGGATCGGGGCCACGACAAAACCGAGTTCTGTCGCAAGCTGTCTTCTCATGGCCTTTATTTTCCCCAGCAGTTCTCCATTTACTGTATCAACAAGAGGAATAAGTCCGTATCCAATTTCAAGACTCAGCGGGTCCAGCTCAAGAAAAGATTCTATCTTCGTTTCTTCCCTGGCCGCATCAGACGGAGCTACCGGAACTTCTTCCTCTACCGGCGACTTTGTAATGACATAAGCCAGCCCTCCTGCCATTATTGATATCAGGAAAAAAGGGATATGAGGAAGACCGGGCACAAGGCCGAGGACCATTAAAACACCTGACACGGTAAAAAGTGCTTTCGGATTAAAGAGTATCTGGCTGGTTATGTCCTTGCCCATATTGCTCTCTTTCCCCGCGCGGCTGACCACTATACCGGCAGCCGTCGATATCAAGAGTGCAGGAATCTGCGACACAAGGCCGTCACCGATTGTGAGGATCGTATATGTAGCAGCTGCATCCAGTACTGGCATGCCTCTTTGCAGCACGCCGATAATAAGCCCGCCGACAATATTAATTGCGGTTATGATCAGGCCTGCAATTGCATCACCCCTGATGAACTTGCTGGCGCCGTCCATTGATCCGTAATAGTCAGCTTCCTGTCCTATAATTTCCCTGCGGCTACGCGCTTCCTTTTCGTCTATAAGGCCGGAATTAAGGTCCGCATCAATGGCCATCTGCTTACCTGGCATTGCATCCAGTGTAAACCTTGCCGCGACCTCTGCTATTCTTCCCGATCCCTTGGTTATGACAACGAAATTGACGATGACGAGGATAATGAAAATTATTATCCCAACCGCATAGTCGCCGCCCACAACAAAACTCCCGAAAGATTTGACAACCTGTCCTGCCGAGTCTACGCCCTCGTGGCCTTTCAAAAGTACCAGTCTGGTAGTAGCAACGTTCAGCGCCAGCCTGAACAGGGTAGTGATAAGCAGCAATGTCGGAAGCACTGAAAAATCAAGCGGCTTCTTGATATAAACAGCAGTAATAAGAATTGTTATTGAAAGTGAGATTGAAAGCGTCAGCAATATATCAAGAAGGAACGGAGGCAGCGGCAGGAGCATAACTCCGATAATTGCTACCAGTATTACGGCGACTACCACGTCTTCTCTCTTATTCAGCATGGCCAATATTTTCATATTAAAAGACTCCCGTCACATATCGTATGATCGAGTGAGTGCATTCTCATCCCTGACTCCCGTGTCCGCAATCCGCAGTTCATAATTTCCCTTTCAATTTATAAATGTATGCAAGTATCCTGGCAACGGCAACATAAAGCCCTTCAGGAATAAATTCATTGAGCTCCAGTTTAAAAAGTGCCCTTGCAATCGGTTTGTCTTCGATGATAGGCACACCGTGTTTCTTTGCGATCTCTTTTATCTTTTCCGCAACAATATCCGCGCCCTTTGCCACTATCCTCGGCGCGGGCATCCCCTTGTCCTCATATCTGATTGCAACGGCCAGATGGGTCGGGTTCGTAATTACAACTGTAGCAGTCGGCACCTCCTGCATCATGCGTTTTCTTGCCGCAGCCCTCTGCGCGCTTCTTATCCTTGATTTAATCATCGGGTCCCCTTCAGACTCTTTAGACTCCTCTTTCAGCTCCTGTTTACTCATTCTCATCGATTTTTCATACTGCCATTTGTCGATGAAATATCCGATAATCGCCAAAACCATGTAATACGCAAAGGCAATAATAACAGCGTCCATTATCAGTTTGGCGGACACCCTCACCAGCTCGTTCATTTCCATGGCCGTAAGACTTGGAAGTATCGTTAAGTCTTTTTTAATTATGTAATAAACAAGCCATCCACCTACCGAAAACTTCATAAGGCTTTTCAATAATTCGATGAGCCCCTTAGATGAAAAGAGCCTTTTAAATCCTTCGATAGGATTAAGTTTGGACAGTTCAAATGTGAGCGGCTTAAAAACAATGCCATCCTGCATTACAGAGGCAAGCAAAGCCAGAGCAACTGAAACAAGAAAAAATGGAGCAATTATTTTCACGCCCTGCAAAATCGCTATCCTTGATACATGCAGAACATCTGTTCCGTATTTCAGGCTGAGCATTCCACCCGTCATGCCGGCCAGACTCATGAAAAACTGTTGTCCGCCAAAATAGAATATCATTATGATTCCACCCATCGTAACCGTTGACGTAAGGTCTTTGCTCCTTGCAATCTGGCCCTTTTCTCTGGCCTTTTGCTTCTTTCGGGGCGAAGCCTGTTCTGTTTTATCCTGAAAATCATCCGCCATATGCTATTCCTGAATCTCCTGTTTTCTGTCTACTGTTTTAATCATCCCTTAGCCATCATAAGAACCCGTATCATCTCTCCCCTGAGGTCGCTGAAACTTATGCCGAGGACATGTTCAAAGACAGGGATACTCAATATCATCAGCATTATTCCCAGAAATATGTTCAGCGGTAATGCAACAAAAAATATATTCATCTGCGGCGCCACCTTATAAAGGAAGCCGGTCAGCAGCTGAACGATCAGCAGTCCAACCATGACAGGCGCGGCGATTTTTATTGCCATCACAAACAGCCCGGTCGTCATGGCCACGACTTCAGGCAGTAAAGGAGCGATATTCAGTTTTCCAATGGGCAGGATCTCGAAACTTTTAACGAAAACAAATATCAGATCGTGATGTGCATCCATTACAAGAAAGAGCAGCGTTGCCATAATCCCGAAAATCTCCGATACAAGGGTGTCCTGTCCTACTTCAGGATTAAAGACCGTTGCCATAGAGAGTCCCATGGTATAGCTGATAAAAGTACCAGCCAGATTCACTGCAAGAAATACAAACCTGACGGCAAACCCAAGGGCCATAGCTATGATTATCTCTTTAATGATTAAAAAGGGGATGCTGTTTTCCGCAATCGTAAAATTGACTACAGGGGTCAGGAGCAATGAGATAAATACCGCCAAACCCATCCTGAATTGAGGAGGCATCTGTTTGCCGCCTATCACAGGAAGAAGACTGATGAATATGCTTGTCCTTAGCAGGATAAACAGAAAGTTGGTTATATTTCCGGACAAAGCATTTACGTCTAGGTCAACTGTCATATTTCACCATTTTATTTCTTCTGTAATTTTCATTTAACATATGACGGGATCTGCATTATCAGGTTTGTAGTAAATGTCATCAGCTTCTCCGACATCCAGGGCATGAGAAGAAACAGGCACGCAAATACCGCAAGCATTTTCGGGACAAATGTCAGTGTAAATTCCTGTATCTGCGTTACGGACTGGAACAAGCCTATAATGAGTCCCACTATCAAACCTACAAGGAGCGGCGGGCCGGCCACATACAGGACGACTTTAAACATCTCCGCTGTTATTCCATTAATGGTATCTATAGTCATTAAAAACTCCTCATCAGCGATCCGATTACCAGGTTCCACCCGTCAACAAGCACGAATAACAGAAGCTTAAAGGGAAGCGATATCATGACCGGGGGCAGCATCATCATACCCATGCTCAGTAGTATGCTCGCTATAACCATATCTACTATCAGAAATGGAAGGAACAATAAAAATCCTATTTCAAAGGCCGTCTTTAATTCGCTTATCGCAAAGGCCGGGATCAGTACCCCCATAGTCAGTTCTTCGGGTTTGGCCGGAATCGGTTTCTTCGCCAGTCCTGCAAACAATGCTATGTCTTTCTGTCTCGTCTGCTTAAGCATAAATAGCCTTAAAGGCGGTACCGCCTCATCAATGGCCTCTCCCAGGGACACCTCTTCATGAAGATACGGAGTCACCGCTTTTTCATTAATAACATCTATCGTGGGAGACATAACAAAAAATGTCAGAAACAATGAAAGCCCCATGACTACCGTATTTGGCGGGACTGTTTGTCCTCCAAAGGCATGCCGTAAAAAAGAGAGGACCACCACAATGCGGGTAAACGATGTGACCATAATCAATAAGGCAGGAAGGAAGGAAAGAAAACTGATTATCAGGAAGGTCTCAATTAACGGATTATTGATGTTCTTGAAATCGATGGCATGCGCAGGAGCAGCTGTTGTAAACATGATAACGAACAGGAAAGCAATTATTATAAGCAGCCTGGTAAAATCGGCCCTTAATGATTGACGCCCGTCAGCGGACTGATGACGGTTGCCTGTTTCAGTCTGATGTTTTCCTGTAATTTTCAATAAGCTATTTTCTATCTTCAATTTCGGTGTGCTCCAATATTTACAAACTTCTGAAATTTACCCTGAAATCCTTCCGTCTCCGGTATATCTATATCTTCATCCTTAAATACTCTTAAGAGCCTGATATCATTAGGAGTGAGTCCAAGTAAGAGCACCTCTTTTCCGATCTTCAATGCAGCCACTCCCTTTTTGGGGCCAAAAGGCTGATAGCTGACAATACTCATAAGGCCGAACCTGTTCTGTTTTTTCTTCAGGACGAATCCTCCTGCCATTATCAGAAGGACCACAAACAAAAGGGCCGCCCCCACCTGTAAATAAGTTCCTGTCATTTCAGTTGTGTCAACCTTTCTGTGGGACTGATTATGTCTGTAAGCCTCACCCCGAATTTTTCATTAACTACCACGACCTCGCCTCTTGCTATGAGCCTGCTGTTGGCAAGTATTTCCATGGGTTCACCTGCAAGTTTTTCCAGTTCAACAACCGAGCCCTGGCCGAGCTGAAGGAGCTCCTTTATCAGCATCCTAGATGAGCCCAGCTGTACAGTAATTTCGACCGGTATATCAAGGAGAAATTCAACATCTCTTTCAGCTGATGACCTGTTATCATCCTTCAGGTTTCCGAATTCTGCCTGTTGCACTTTAGACTTGTCCTGCTGAGCTAAATCCTTTTCTTCCATAAAATACCTCCGTATTGTTATACGTTTTACTTTAAGTTTATTTCCTTCATTGCTTTCCGGACAACTGTGAATGAATAACGTATAACCAATTTTTTCATTCAATGACCCCTGTTAATTTTACCGCCTGGTTGCCCCTGCTGAACCCCGGATTGCCTTTAAATTTGGGCTGGCCTTCTACATAGACAACAAGATCATCATTTATCGACTTGCCGAGATTTATAACATTACCCACCTTGAACTTCATTATATCCTCAAATGTAAGGGACAAGCGGCCTATTTCAGCGGTTACTCTTACTTGAGTCTGCTTTAATATATTCTTCATTATTAAGGACCATCTCTGGTCAGTTTCAAATTTATCGCCCTGGATACCTGAATAAAGCTTTTCTTTTACAGGTTCAACAGTGGAATACGGAACGCAAAAAAACATGCGGCCCGCAAAATCTTCTATTTCAATCAGAACTTCGATGTTGATTACTATTTCTGCAGGTGTAACAATTGTGACAAACTGCGGATTAATTTCCGAGCTCACATATTCCGGGGATATCGTCGCTATGCCGCCCCATGATGACGCAAAATCCTTCAGCGCCATATTAACGACCCTTTGTATGACTCTCTGTTCAATCGTAGTGAATGCCCTTCCCTCAGACTTAATGTTCTGCGCATTGGCCCCGCCGAAAAAGAATTCAATAAAGGCAAAAACAAGGGGCGCCTCAAGTACAAGCAAAGAGTAACCCTTAAGAGGGTCCATTTTATAAATATTAATGCTGGAAGGCACTGGAATGGTTTTAATAAAATCTCCAAATTTTATTATCTCGACATTCTGAATACTTATATCGACAAATTTCATGATAAGATTGGAAACCGAGTTTCTGAAAAGTCTGGCAAAAGACTCATTTGCCATTTCAAGACCGGGCATCCTGCCGCGGATGATACGCTCCTGGTTCGTAAAATCAAAGTTGCGGACACCTGCAAGTATTTTGCCTTTTGCCTCTTCTGTGTCGATCTCGCCTGATGCTACGCCTTTAAGCAGGGCATCGACTTCATCCTGTGAAAGTATCTTGTCGCTCATTGCATTACAAATTCAGTAAAGAAAAGGTTTTTAAAGATATCTTTGTCCACCCCTATAACCTGATTGGCCCTGAAAAGCAGTTCGTCCTTAAGCTGGAATTTACCCTCGGGACTGGATATGGAATTCAATGACTTGCTGCTCACCAGGGTGATAATCGTGTCTCTTAATTGCGGGGTCTTGTTTTTTACCGTCTCACTTAGAGATTTATCAGAGATTTCAAACTGTATCGTTACCTTCAAATATCTGCCGTGGTCCGCAAGATTTAAAACAAAGGGATCAAGTGCAACAATTGAAGTATTGGCATCGGCTTTCGCCTCTTGTGTCTTGCTGTCGCTTTTTTTACCGGCCAGTAATTTGTACCCTGCAAATCCCCCTGCACCGAGGACCACTGCCGCAGCTACGATTATAATTATCAGTGTCTTGCTCCCTTTTTTAGGTGGGGCAGGCGCTTCGTCCTTCAGTTCTTCTTTTTCATCTGCCATTCTTGCTTCCTCCAATTAATTGTTAATCGTTATTCTTTTCTCGCTGAACCCTTGAACCTGCTACGAATAACATCCTTTCATATACAAATATCATGCCCGCAGCAACACATTGATTTATTGTGATTATCGATTAGTTTTTTTCGTCAAAAAAATGACTTGCAAGATATATTATTGTCCTTAAATAGTGCTGATAAGAAATTTGATTTTAAATGAGTGAATTTATTAATACCTTCTCCTTCCAGTCGAGGCTGACATCCCGTCTATTCAGCCAGGACGTAATCTGATGTATGACTGCAGAGGGGCTAAAATGCAAATACTGTTCAGACAATTTACAATGTTGCACCGTTACGTCTTCGCAGCTGCATTATCTGTCGTTCTGTTCATAAGTTATCTGCATTGAGACTAAAGTAATCAAATTATAGTTCCGATAATCATGCATAAGATGCTTATAAGTTTCTTAGAGTGATTTAAATTTATATTCTCGAAATGACAATGTTTGGTAGTTTTTCAACAGAACCAAACTCAATACAAGTAGAGG
Source organism: Thermodesulfovibrionia bacterium (assembly GCA_020053105.1). Lineage (GTDB taxonomy): Bacteria > Nitrospirota > Thermodesulfovibrionia > UBA6902 > UBA6902 > UBA6902. The sequence continues at coordinate 53,135 of JAGVNU010000085.1, read as the reverse complement.
GTTACGATGCATACAGCAAGGCTTAGAAAATTACTCAGAGATATAAATGATGACGATGCCTCTAAGAGACGCTCTGCTGCAGAAGCGCTTTCGGGCGGAGATGAAAGGGCCATATATCCTCTGATCAGGGCGCTGAAAGATGACAACTTTGGAGTACAGGACGCAGCGATGCGGTCACTTATGGAAATAAAAGGAGAGACCACCACGTATATGGTCCTGCCCCTTCTCAGAGAAAACTCATTTCTGAGAAATACGGCAATAATGATTATAAGGGAAATGGGCAAGATTGCCGTCCCGCTTCTCTATGTCCTGCTGAATGACAGAGATGATGATGTCAGAAAATTCGCACTGGACCTCATACATGATATTCGATACTGCGGATACCCTGAAAAACTTGTAGAAATGCTTACTACGGACCAGAATGCAAATGTACGTGCCGCAGCAGCAAAAACAATAGGCATGCTTCAGTATAAAAAGGCCGTCCCCCAGCTTATTAAGGCTTTGTCGGATGAGGAGTGGGTATGCTTCTCAGCGCTCGAGGCCCTCACAAATTTAAACGATGAAAGCTCGATGGACGCTATGCTTGACCTATTGAACAATCCTTCTGAAACAATAAGATATGCTGCTATTGAGGCACTTGGTAAAATAGGCTCTTCCAAAGCTGTTCAATATCTTACGGAACATACATCCAAAGCTGAGGGATTTGAAAAAACAGCAGCCATTAAAAGTCTCTCCAGGATAGGTTGTGTTCCGCCCCTGCCCGGTATATCAGAGGTCCTTATCGATATGTTGAAAGAGGATGAGTGGGATGATAAATTGACAGCAATAAAAGGTCTTGTTTCCCTCAAAGCCGGAGGCGCTATTCATCACATGGTCGATATGGCAGGGTCTTTCGATCTCTCAGAACCTGACAGTGAAGACAAGCTACATGTTATTAAAGAAGCCATTCACAGCTTTGGCTGTAACGACTTGCTCATAAAATTACTTAGTGATGAATCAATTAAATACAGGGGGAAAGTTGTGGTTATAGAAATATTGGGGCATTTAAGATGTAAAAATTCCGTCCCGGCCCTCATTAACCTCCTGAAAAAAAGTGATTACAGGGACGTGCGAAGGACAAGCATCAAATCACTCGGACAAATTGAAAGTGATGAAGCTAAAAAATGCCTGATTGAGGCGATTTCCGACGATGACAGTCATGTAAGAAAAACAGCTGTTGCCGCTCTTGGAAAAATAGGAGAAATGACAGCCTTTGAACCCCTTATGACGCTGCTCCCTAACGAACAATACAAAGATGTGATTGATGAATCCATTAATGCGCTTATGAACATCAATTCAACTCTTTTTTTATCACGCATTGATGAATTAAACGAAAATATACGAAGGATTGCCTCAAGGTACTCATCAGAATTGAATCCGGGGATTTCATGCTGAATATGGTCCTTGCAGAAACAACATTCAGGGACATAAGAGATTATATATATGATAACAGCGGCATATATATATCCGATTCAAAAAAGTATCTGATTGAAAACCGGCTTTCACGAATACTACAGGAAAAACAACTTCAGAGCTTTGAAGACTATCTCAAACTCATAAAATTCAGTTCAAACGGAAATGAGCTTACAAGGCTTTTTGACGCTGTGACTACCAATGAAACCTATTTCTTCAGAGAACCTCAGCAATTAACTGTATTTGCGGAAGCAATCTTGTCAAAAATTTTAGAACAAAAAAAGGGTATAAAAAAATTGAAAATCTGGTCTGCTGCATGTTCCTCCGGCGAGGAGCCTTACACGCTTTCCATGATGCTCCTGGAGAAACGTTTATTGCCTGACAAATTCGAAATATATGCATCAGACATCAGTGAGGGGGTCCTGTCCTCTGCAAAAAAAGCCGTATATAGCTCATATTCCATAAGAAATATACCAGAACCTTACATGAAAAAATACTTTTCAAACATCGGCCAATCGTATGCACTCAGTGATTCTGTAAAAAACACGGTCAAGTTTATGAAGGTCAATCTTATTGAGAATAAAAATATGGCATCTCTTCGTGGTATGGATATAATTTTCTGCCGGAATGTTCTTATTTATTTCGACACCAAGGCAAAGCAGAAAGTCGTCTCCAATCTGTATGACAGTCTGACCCCAGGTGGGTATTTATTTATAGGCCAATCAGAGAGTCTTCACAATGTCACACGGGCGCTCAGACCCAGTGTTATTAATAAAGTCATTATGTATCAGAAGGTGTAACCATGGGAAACTTTGATTTAATAACGGACAGGGTTAATAAAACATTTACTATAGCAGGGGACGAACTATGAAAATTATGATTGTTGACGATTGTCAAACCACGAGAAAACTTCTCGGGCATTATTTAAGGTCCAGGGGATACACAGTCGTATTTGCCGAGAACGGGCTCGATGCCCTGGAAAAACTCGGGACAGACGCAGTCAATCTTGTGATGACAGATCTTAACATGCCGTATATGGACGGTATGGAATTGACAAAGACCCTGCGCGCAGATCCTAATTTATCTGATATCCCGATCTTGATGGTCACCACCGAAAATGACGATACAGAGAGAGAGAAGGCATACGGCAATGGAGTAAACGGATATCTGGTAAAACCTGTAACAGGAGACGCAATAGCCCAAAATATTAAAAATATTATAAAGCAGTTTTTCGCCCAAGGAGGAATGCAGCATGGTTGATCAAAACATGAAGATACTTGTAGTGGACGATTTTTCAACAATGAGAAGAATTGTTAAAAACCTTCTCAGACAAATTGGATACGCAAATATCGAGGAGGCTGAAGACGGTGCCCAGGCATATTCAAAACTTAAAAACGGAGGCTTCAGTTTTGTTGTCAGTGACTGGAACATGCCGAATATGGACGGGCTTGACCTCTTAAAAAAAGTACGAAGCGATCCTGAGTTAAAAGACCTCCCGATTCTCATGGTCACTGCAGAAGCTGAAAAAGAAAAAGTCATTACCGCAATACAGGCAGGCGTCAATAATTATATAGTTAAACCATTTACGGGTGAAGTCCTGAAGGAAAAAATGGACAAGATAATAGAGAAACTTCAGGCACAGAAATAATGGACTGTAAAATATATAGCAGGGAGTCAAGAACATGAGCGATGAGATGGAAGAGATAATATCCGAGTTTATTACAGAGGCCGAGGAATCTCTTGACCGGATAGAACCCCTGTTTGTCGAGCTTGAGCAGAAAGGCGAAGATAAGGATTTGCTAAACGATATCTTCAGGTCCATGCACACTATAAAGGGGGCAGCGGGCTTTCTCGGCTTTCAGACTATGGTAGATGTAGCGCATGCATCTGAAAATATCATGAAAAAACTCAGGGACGGCGAGCTCCCTCTGGCAAAACAGCTGATGGATGTCATTCTTAAGTCTATCGATATGCTGAGACTGCTGCTTACACACTTAAAAAGCAAAGACGGAATCGAGGAAGACGTAAGTCCTTTAGTAAAGGAATTGGGATCTGCTCTAAATAACGCAATGTCAAAGTCCGTCGGCGCTCCGCAAACCACACAAGCGGCAGAGCCGGTTGAGCCTTCGGCTCAGGAAATAACCTCACAACAAACCGGGGGGTCGATTCAAAGCGTAAATACTCCAGGTTTGACATTTAATACAACCGAACGGGACGCTGACGTTTCTCATCAGAAGACTCAAACTGTTTCAGTTACTGAAAGCCCTGAGCATATAGCCGAAGACATAAATCAGCCCCCCCCTCCGGAGGAGAATAATTTAAAAGCCCCTGAACAGGCTCCCAAAAGCCCTCAGCAGAGGCCCAAAGAGTCTGCACAGAATCTACGAGTAGATATCGAGCGTATAGATAAGGTAATGGACCTTGCCGGTGAAGTGGTCCTTGTCAGGAACAGGCTTTTGAATATCTCCAACTATTTTGACCTGAGATACTCTGATGATCCCATGACCGAGACCCTCATGGAGACCGTCTCTTTCCTGGACCGCGTGACGTCCGAGATGCAGCTTGCAGTGATGAAAATTCGCATGCAGCCAATAAAGAAAGTGCTCTCCAAATTCCCAAGACTTGTGAGAGACATGTCTTCTTCAGTCAACAAAGATGTCGAATTAACAATTTACGGTGAAGGCACCGAAGTTGATAAATCCGTGATTGAGCACATCGGGGACCCATTGACTCATATATTAAGAAATTCTATCGACCATGGTCTTGAATCTGCTGAAGAACGAATCGCAAAAGGCAAACCCCCGAAAGGAAATGTCGTCATCAATACGTATCAAAAAGGCACCCAGATCGTCATTGAGATTTCGGATGACGGTAAAGGCCTGGACATAGAAAAGCTCAAGAAAAAGGCCGTTGAAAAAGGCCTTCTTACAGAGGAAGAAGTCAAGAGGATGTCAGACGAGACTGCCACAGAAATTATCTTCATGCCAGGTTTTTCTACCAAGGAGGTTGCGACTCAACTGAGCGGCCGCGGCGTCGGCATGGATGTAGTAAAAACCAACATATCACTCTTGAACGGATATGTTGAAGTATCAACTGAAAAAGATGCGGGAACAACTTTCAAATTATGTATTCCTTTAACGCTGGCCATTATTCAGGCCCTGATGGTCGAGGTTTCAGGTTCAAAATACGCTATCCCTCTTTCGCCGATAGAAGAAACCCTTAAGGTGTCAAAACAGGACATTAAAAATATCACAGGCCAAAATGTAATTGTCATCAGGGACAAGATCTGTCCTTTATTCGAATTAAACCAGCTTCTCGACACCGGATTTAATGGACATGATGATAATGACTCCGGCCATAAATACCTGGTAGTTATTGCGATGGGAGATAAAAAGTTCTGCATCGCAGTCGACAAGCTTATCGGACAGGAAGAGGTCGTCATAAAATCACTTGACGGTATAGACACCGCGTCTTCGAATGTGCTCGGAGCTACCATAACCGGGGACGGTAAAGTTGTTTTCATTCTTGATGTGACCGGCATGTCAAGAAATTTGCTGGGAGTGGGGAAGAATTAGAAGATGAAGCGCTTATGAACATTGCTCAATTTGAAACTCAAAATGGATGTTATAACCGACAAGGGAGAATATTATCATGATAAAATTTCTTAACCCATTTCATATAATCCAGCTTATTAATGAACCGGGATCCCTTCGAAAAAAGACAGCGGGAAGACTGATGCCGTATGCCGTTATTTTTGCAATTATTATGTCGTATGCATTCATAGCCAATTTACATTTAATGGATGACTTAAACAGGATGGAGAAAATAACAGACACCGGACTTATAACAGATGCCTCGGAACAAGGCACGGATATGGATGCCCTCAAGTCGTTAGCGGAGAACATCACCAGAACAAAAAATTCCTCGGAAAATTTCAGGCTCTTTATGATAGCGATGTCTGTAATCGTTACCGTGCTGCTCATTTATGAATTTATGATGGCTGTAAAGGGAATCCATTCTATGGCCAGGGTAGCTAAATTTGCCCAGAATATTGCCGACGGTGATTTGACCCAAAAAGATATAGATATTGCTGATCATAAAGCGCTCCGGCAGGTCAGCGACTCCCTGAACAAAATGAAGCATACCCTCGGACAGGTCGTATTCAACGTGACGGACACCATCGGAAAGCTGTCCTCTGCTTCCAATGGATTATTGTCCTCCTCGGAAACCATCAGCTCGGATACGAGAGCGCAAGTAGAAAATACGGGCAAAGTCGCCACCGCAGTAGAAATGATGAGCATTGTAGTATACGATGTCACCAGAAACTCGACCAATGCCGCCAAATCCGCTAAGGACGCAGCGGAGCTCGCTACGAGAGGAGGCGCTGTTGTCGCCGAAACCATAGAGGGGATGAATAAAATATCTCAGTCGGTAAATAAATCCGCTGGTACCATTACAGTGCTCGGAGAGAGGTCTGAGCAAATCGGCGAAATTATCAAGGTGATAAACGATATAGCCAACCAAACCAACCTGCTGGCCCTGAACGCGGCCATTGAGGCCGCCAGAGCGGGTGAACAAGGCAGGGGCTTTGCAGTAGTTGCTGACGAGGTAAGGAAATTAGCTGAGCGGACAACATCAGCCACGAATGAAATCGGAGATATGATAAAGAGCATCCAGGAAGAGACCATGCATGCAGTTGAATGTATGCAGTCCGCGACCAAAGAGGTTGAGGCCGGCGTAAACCTGGCCAGCCAGGCAGATGAGTCCTTAAAGCAGATAATGGCGTCAGTTCAAAACGTTATGGACATGGTGCAACAGATTGCAGAATCCGCCAGACAGCAGAGCTCCGCTGGGGAAGACGTCTCTTCAAGCCTCCAGGAAATAGCAGATGACAACCAAAAGACCGCAAATATGGCCCATGAATACCACGGAACAACGAGAGAATTGAATCTTCTTTCCGAGGAGCTTAAGTCTCTGATCGGCATTTTCAGCATAAATAAAGGTAATCATAAACATATAGCGTCAGTATAGGAGATATCCGTGCAACAGTTTATAGGGTTTAACATTAACTCAAGTGAATATATGATTCCTATTTTAAAAGTCCGAGAAATAATCAGTATGCCTTCTGTGACGGCCCTCCCTCATCTGCCCCCTTATGTAAAGGGCATAACAAACCTGAGGGGGAGTATTATACCGATCATAAATATCAAGCATCTGCTTAATTCATGCGGTGTAGAAGGTGAGGGAAATACCATCATAGTGATTTCAACCGGGAAAATCACATTCGGAATTATCGTAGACGGGATCACCGGCGTTATTAAAGCTGATGAATCCGATATCGAACCTCCGGACAACTTTTTTCATAACAGCGCAGACAATATAGAAGGGGTTGCCAAACTGAATAACAAACTCATTATATTGCTCAACACCAAAAGACTGCTTCCCCTTGATGATATGAGTCTGTTAGAGGACGCTATTATCGACGTGAAAAAGACGGATGACGGCAACAGCGTTGAGGTTACCCGGCAGATCGAAACCATCGGAGGTAAAGTAGTAGTAACCGAGCTGCATGATGCAAAAGAATATTTTAGCGACAAGCTCAGTCAAGACGACCCAAAAAATAATACATATAACCTGATGTTGAAGTTCATGGACGCGCTGTCAGCCCGGGAGTATCAGAAAGTAGAAAATATCGTAGAGCAGTTGACCAAGGAAACAGATGCCGGTCTTTTCAGGGAAGTAGGAAAGATAACAAGAAAAATTCACGATTCGCTTGAAGATTTCAAGGGTTCTATAGACAGCGGCCTTCAGAGACTGAGAGATGATGATGTTCCAAATGCTATCGACAAACTCCAATTTGTCATTACAAAGACGGAAGATGCAGCCAATAAGACCATGGGAATCGTCGAACGATATTTTGAAGAGTCAGGCGAATTCTCAAGGCATATAGAGAACCTGAAAGAAAACGACGAAAGCGTGGATTACCTCAGGACTTTTAAAGAGTCTCTGGACAATGACATGACCTCTATTCTTACTGCACAGCAGTTCCAGGACATTACGGGCCAAACTATCAAAAAAGTCATTGATCTCGTGAATCACGTCGAGGTTGAACTGCTTGCATTAATAACTAAATTCGGCATCCAGGTTAAGCCGGAGCAGGTGCATGCCGGGGTTGCAGCAGGGTCGGATCAGAGTGCCCCATCCTGTCTTGAGGAAAAAACAATGGAAAAAGTTTCACAGTCGGATGTTCAGGCCCTATTAAACGATTTTGGATTTTAATGATGATGCTGACGATTAAAATATCAGATTACGCAGACATATCAGCATTGTTCAATTAAATTATCAAGGAGGACGATATATGAAAGCCACAATGGAAGATTCAGCAGTAGGTGAAGAAGTACTGCAGTTTGTTACTTTCACCCTCAACAAGGAGCAGTATGCTGTAGACATATTGAACGTTCAGGAGATAAACAGGGTAACTGATATTACGAGGGTCCCCAATTCTCCGGCTTATGTTGAAGGGGTCATAAATTTGAGGGGCAAAGTAATCCCCGTAATAAATCTGAGGAAAAAATTTTCTTTTGATGAAAACCCGACAAATGAGACATCGAGAATTATCATAATGGAAATAAACGGGATCACGAATGGACTTATTGTGGATTCCGTATCCGAGGTCTTGAGAGTTCCTTCGAGCATTATAGAACCAGCTCCCCCTATGTCATCGGATTTAGGCAGCACGTATATAAAAGGGATAGCAAAAATGGAGGACAGACTTATAATACTCATTGATATCGATAAGTTAATAAGCGGAACAGTCCAGCTGTAGTAAATATGTTGGACAATCGGAATAAACAGTTTGACGTATATATGAGATCAGCAGGATCGATCTGTCGATAGAACGGAACTAGAATGATCAAGGTCTTAATAGTTGATGACTCGGCCTTTATGAGAAATACCCTCTCCAGTATGATTTCTTCCGACCACGAGATCCAGGTCGTGGGAATCGCAAGAGACGGCATCGAAGCTGTTGAGAAAGTCGTCTCCTTAAATCCGGATATTGTAACGCTGGACATTGAAATGCCGCGTATGGACGGTATCGAGGCGCTTAAGCTGATTATGGAGAAACATCCGGTCCCTGTTTTGATGGTCAGCTCGCTGACAACAGAAGGCGCCAGGGTGACACTTGACGCCCTCGATATGGGAGCTGTCGACTTTATTCCGAAAAACCTTTCTGACCTTTCCATAAATATCATCAAAATAAAAGAAATATTAATTGATAAGATCAAAAAGATCGGCAAGAAAGGACTCGTGAGGACCCCGAGAAGGACCACTTTTCAGCCGCTGAAAATGCCTGAAAAAGCCGCATATGCCGCGCACAGACGGGTCAATATTATTGCCATCGGATCATCGACCGGCGGTCCCAAGGCGTTACAAAACATCATTACGCTGATCCCGAAAGATTTCCCGGTGCCTATAGTAATTTCGCAACATATGCCCCCGGCATTTACAGGTCCTTTTGCAGAGAGGTTAAACAACTTAAGCGCCATTCAGGTCAAAGAAGCCGAAAACGGCGAACCAATTCATAAAGGGGTCGCATATATTGCGCCAGGCAGAGGACATATGAGTGTGGTCCGAAAAAAATTAACAGAGACTGTCATTTCAGTTTCTGAAGACAGGGGGGAATATATTTACAGACCCTCTATTGACGTTCTGATGCTGTCAGTCGTTGAAAACTTCTCAGGACATGTACTCGGCGTAATTCTTACCGGACTGGGGAATGATGGAACAAAGGGCATGAAGGAGATTAAAAACAAAGGCGGCAGAACAATTGCAGAAAGTGAAAAAACGTGTGTTGTATACGGCATGCCCAGATCAGTTGTTGAAGCCGGGCTTGCAGATAAAGTTGTGCCTCTGGATGAAATCGCAGGGGAAATTATTAACTCAGTATAGGCCTGATATAGTGTTCGCCGCATTATATTTTATATACATTCTATTACTGAAATATATAAATTCAAATTAAAGTTATGGTCAGGAATGTCGATAAAAACATGAGAGAGTTCAGTAGACATCAATCATTAGATATCGATCATGATAATGTATCAACTATAAGTTAGAAAGGGGGTCAGACAGTGTCAAAACAGAATTGTTGGGAATTAAAAAAGTGCGGGAGAGAACCCGGCGGAGTAAAAACTAACGATCTCGGAGTCTGCCCGGCTGCCTCAGCTTCTCAATGCAGCGGAATTAACAATGGTAATAATGCCGGGCGTATATGCTGGGCCATTGCCGGCACATTCTGCGGCGGGAAAGTACAGGGTGACTTTGCACAGAAATCCGTTTCCTGTATGTCCTGTGAAGTATTCAAGCAGATAAAAAGCGAAGAGGGAGCAGAGAACTTCGTCCTCCTAAAGCCAGGTCAGGTCTATCACGCTGCGGCTAAATAATAACAGCTAATCGTGTATTTGATAAGTTACAGGGGCACGTCGCAACGCGCCCCTGCTTTGTTTGTGATCTGTGGTCATCCGTTGTTAATCTTTACTGGTCCGTCTATTACCGCTTCAAATTCACCAGTTCCTGCATCAACTCATCCGACGTGGATATTACTCTCGAATTCGCCTGGAAGCCTCTTTGGGACAGTATCATCTTGACAAACTCCTCGGCAAGATCAACATTGCTCAATTCAAGGGTATTCGAAAGGACTGCGCCTGTGCCTGAGCTTCCCGGGGTAGTGATTACAGGCTGACCGGACTCAGTGGATTCGGCATAGAGCCCCCTCCCCATTTTTGTAAGGCCCGTCGGTGATATAAATTTAGCAAGCGCGAGCTGGGCAAGACCTCTTGTCTGTCCATTTGTAAAAATACCGGTCATCGTTCCATCCTGACTTATTGTTATACTCTTTAACGACCCTGAGGAATAACCGTCCTGGCTCTGGAATGATGTAGCGGATTCTCCACTATATTGTGTAGTGCCATCCCGACCACTCCCGCCGTCTGTTGTTATTGATGTGCCAAAATTAAAATCAATTGCCTGCGCTGCTGCTGCGCCGCCGTTGAAATCAAAACCGCCGACAAGAGGATAGGTTATCGCGCTTTCTGTATCCAGAAATCCGTCAGTGGTAAATCCCAGTGTGCCTTGCGCCTGTATCTCGGTGTTTCCACTTAATGAATCTGCTGCATCCACAACCGCGTACCACTCCCATGAATTACCTGTAACAGCTTCAGCATCTTTTCTGAAATAGACATTGACATTATGACCATTTCCCAGTGAATCATATGCCGTGACAGAGGTTGAAAAATTTGATGTTGTATTAGGATCATCGACATCAAATGCTGCAAGTATGGTTGCGCCTGAATCAAGATTAGCTGATAGTTCAACATTTTCTGTGCTATTTGGAGCGCTGTTTACAGATGAAACATTGATATCTCCCAGGGCGCTTGTTGCCGTGCCCGTATCAGAGTATAAGTACCCCTGCAATATAATACCACTGGAGTTAACTACATATCCGTCCTTATCTACGGAGAACTGCCCGGCCCTTGTGTAATAAGTCCCGGTTGTATCTTTCATTACAAACAACCCGTCGCCGTCGACCGCCATATCCAGCACACTTGCCGTGTTCTCAAAGGTGCCCTGTGTAAACTGCGACGCAACATCGGTAAGTAAAACCCCTCGTCCAACCTGGGACTCACCGATCTGCTGACTCAGGATGTCCCCGAAGGCAGCCCTGCTTGCCTTGAAGCCGGTAGTGTTCATATTGGCGACGTTGTCACTGATTACCGACAATGCCGTGCCGTTGGCATTCATTCCGCTGACTGCCGTGAATAATGATGTAAGTGCCATGTTAAATCCTCCTTTATCCTATGGATTTTATATCACTAAGGTTAATTTTGGTGTTGCCGTTCAACATAATGTATGTGAGACCCTTCTCAAACAGGACTTCCGTGACAGTCCCCGAAGAGATGCTTTGGGCAGAGACCGGATTACCGGTAATATCCTTGGCTTCGACAGCAAAAGTATACGCGCCCTGCGGCAGCTTGTTGCCGGAACTGTCTTGTCCGTCCCACGTGTAATGCTGGTCGCCTTCTGAATGGGCCCCGATATTTTCATTCCTTACCAACCTCCCTGCGCCGTCATAAATTGAGATCTCAACTATTGAAGCTTCACCTCCAAGCTCATAATTGATATCTGCCTTGTCTGACAGATAAGCGGTGTTTCCCTCAACTTTTACCGTCTTGCCTACAAGGTTAGCGACAGACGCGTTCTGCATTGACTGCTGAAAGGCCAGAACATCACTTAATGTGCTGTTGATGTTCGTCAACTCTTCCAGTGAACTGAACTGCGAAAGCTGTGTTGTAAACTCAGTGCTGTCCATAGGATTCATCGGGTCCTGATAATTCAGCTGCTTCAGGAGCAGGTTCAGAAAATCCTGCTTACCGAGCGCCTTGGCGCCTGCGGAACCAGTACTGGCATTGGTCAAACTTCCTATCGTAGATATGTCCATTTATCCTCCTCCTGTCTGTAATGAAATGTCATGCGAAAATATTTACCAGACCGCTGTTCCGGTCTTCCTTTTTTGTCTCGATCGGAATTCTCCGGTCCTGTCCGTTCTTTAAAGAGGACCGATTCGTTTCATGCCCTCTCTGGTCCCTTAAGCCGACAGAAAACTCTCCAACGCTGACGCCGTCCTTATTAAGGCTGTCGATAATCTGCTGCATATTATTTTCTATGATCTCCCGGACCGCGTGGTCTGAAGCATTAATGTGAACATTGACCATCCCCTTTTCCAGACTAAGGCTGATGTTTAATTTACCCAGGTTCTCATGTTCAACAGATACGCCCATTTTGCTGTTGCCTTTTATTATATAGATGACGTTATCAAGCAGTTCCTGGACTCCGGGTGTCTTTACGGCGTGAAGCGCAGTGGGACTTTGAACTGATCTTGCGTTCTCTAATGCTGTATTTGAAGTGTTAATCGAATTTACATTACTCGTCTCATCTTCGTTCCCGAAATTATGCTGCCCCTTTGCAAAGTTAAATGCATGGTCCCCAGTCCCGTTTCCCTGTTTGAACTGATCTGAGCCCCCTGACATCGGCCGGCTATTTAATCCTTCCGGATTATCACTATTCTCCGGCATATCCATAACAACGGTTTTGTCATGAGTATGGACTTTTTCCATATAACCGGCTGCTTCGTTCTTTGTTTCGGCCTGCGCTGTCATTTCCTTTCTGAAGATTAAACTATCGGCTGCGGAATCATCTGCATGAGCATTACTATCTGTTGTCTTTTCAGCAGACGTCACTTCCTCTTTAATCAGTGGCGTATTGATTCCCTTCTCATCTGGACGCTCTGTCAGTCTGTTCAGCAAGTCTCCAATCTTCAGGCCATTTTTACCCTCCGGGTCAGTGACTGTCTCAACTGATTCAGTCCCCATCGATTCAGTGCCGGCTGCATTTTCATAATTAATATCCGAAGCTCCTTCAATCTTTGCCGCATATTCGCTGATCATATTATTTAACAAGGTCCCGACTTTCAAACCATTTCCCGCAGGCAAATCAGATGATTCAGCGCTGATCGGTCCTGTGCTCTGGACACTGGCAGGGGCAAGATTAACTCCCCCTTCGATTTCCGCTGCAAAGTTAGTTACCAGATTATTTAACAGTGTCCCGACTTTCAACCCATTGTCCGCGGGCAAATCAGATGTTTCAGCGACGCTTGGTCCTGTGCTCTGAACACTGGCAGGATCAGGATTAACCTCTCCACCGGTTTCCGCTGCAAAGTTAGTTACCAGATCATTTAAGAGTGTCCCCACTTTCAACCCATTGTCAGATGCTGATTCACTTTCAGGTTTACCGGCTCCGATATCGGCCGGCCAAGATGTTCCTTCACCGGTTGAAACCTGTGAAGCATTGCCAATCTCTGCCATATAATTATTCACCAGACTAAATAACAGCGCCCCGGTTTTAAGACCCTTTCCTGAATCAGCTTCATCTTTTGTATGTTCTTCTTCGCCATCCTCTGGTTCGATATCATCGGTATTGTGTGTCGTATTATTAATATCAGCAGCGCAATTATCGCATGCTGACCTGTCGCTATTTGACGCGCTATCCTCTTTCGTGGCGCTGTCTGAATAAATGTCTTTCTTGTTTAATTTGCTGCCTGTTGATTTTGAATATTCATTCTCAACTAAAGAAGCGAATTCGCTTTTCCCGGAAGAAGATTTATCCTTAAGACTGGAGTCAGCCCTCGGAGTTTGCAAAATGACCGGGTTTATGTCAGGCATGCTGTTCATTAATACTTCCATGCCGTTCAAAGAGCAAGAGCCATGCCAGAAAGTTTCCCGCCCCGGGGATGTCTGTAAAAACGGAAAAAAGCCTGTTATCTACAATGTTATTGCTTCCTTCATGATATAGCAGACAATTTCTGTTGTGTGGTGGAGGATATTAATATAGAAAATATTTCTTGAATGGGAAAGTTTTTCCATCGCAGCTTTTCAGCATGGATGTTTTATCAGAAACGCCTTCAATTTAAATATCACTTCATAATTATTGATGGGCCGAATGACTTAATATTTCAAGCTTAAAAGCAAGGCAATAATATCAGGAAGGAGTTAATGCAAAACGACCTCGGTCTTCACCACTTTTATTCCAATCTCAACATCGCCTTCGGCAGAAGATAAGGCACTATCCTCTTCAACTTCACCAAGGAGCTTCAGCGCTTCCTTCAGGTCTTTTACTTTATCTGAATGAAGCGTGACAGTGAAGGACAGCTTGTTGTCAACAGCCTCCGACGAGATTATTCGGCCGCCGAGTTCCCTTACGGTCTTTCCTATCTCTTCATCCAGATTCAAAGTATCTTTAACAAATACGGTCAGGCCCATGGCCTGTTTTTCCGCTTCCCCGTCATTCATCGTTGCACCCGGGGCCAAGGTCCTCAATTGTTTTTTCATCCGGGTATCCGAGTATTCTTCCTTCAACAACACCTTCTCCTGGTCCGCGACAACGACAAGGACATAATTTTCAGGGTCCAGATATTTCTTCGCGACCCTCAGGACATCCTCACGGGTCACGCTGTTTATATACGCGGGATAATTATCAATGTAGTCATTGCCTAAACCGTAATACTCGACTGCCACGAGGAACCCGGCAATGCGCGCGCCCGTTTCGATTCTCATGGGGAAACTGCCTGTGAGAAACGACTTGGCATCAGAAAGTTCATCTTCCGCCACAGGACTGCTTCTGATCTGCTTGATCTCCTTAAGCGCTTCTTCTATCGCGGTATTGGCTGATTCGTTTTTTGTCTGCAGTTCCACCTGAAAACTTCCTCCGAATTTATCAGCAGCGAAATAGCTGGAGATATCATAGACAAGTCCTTTATCGTCCCTTATATTCTGCATAAGCCTTGATGAAAACCCCCCGCCTCCGAGTATATAATTCATTACCGATACCGCATAGTAGTCGGGATTGTCTCTGCTGACCCCTGTATGGCCGAGGATGATATTGGCCTGAGTAAGGTCCTTGTCAATTGTTATGGTCTTTCTTTCTTTTGTCATATTCATATTCTGCCGGGAAGCCGCTGCAGGTTTTCCCTGACGCCAGCCGCTCAAATGTTTCTGAATCAGTCGTTCAACCTCTTCATTCGTTATATCGCCGACAACGGTCATGATTGAATTTTCCGGGACATAGTATCCTGAATGAAAGTTAACGATATCATCTCTTGTTATCGAGTCAATGGTCTCAACCATGCCTGTGAGCAGCCTGCCGTAAGGATGGTCTCCGAACACCGCCTTTTTAAATTCCCTTGACGAGATGTAGCCCGGATCATCTTCCTGAGACCTTAAGCCGCCCTTTATACGTTCCTTCTTTTTTATTATCTCTTTGTCCGGAAAAGACGGGTTGACAATTATGTCCGAAAGCAGTTCAAATCCAAGATCGAGGTCCTTCTTCAAGACAGACAGATTCGCGGTCACATAATCCCCGCCGCCTGAGGCCCCGACAGAGCCCCCGATAAAATCAATATCTTCGCTGATCTGCCGGGCCGTCCTGTTTGCGGCGCCTTCCGTCAGAAGACCTGCAACAAGACTGGCAAGTCCTGCCTTGTCCGCCGGCTCATGCAGATTGCCCGCATTGATCCCGACCGAGATCCTCACTATAGGCACGCTATGCCGTTCCACAACCAGAAGCGTGAGCCCGTTTGTAAGCACCTGGCGCTTCACGTCAAGGGCGTATGCTGAAGTCAATAGTGAAGCAAACAGAAAAAAAGCAGTAACAAGTAACGAGTAACAGGCAACGACTTTTAACTTCCGGTTATTACTTTTCACTTCCACTCTCATCGTTCTTTACCGGTATTAATGTCCCGACCGTTCTCTGGTCAACGACCATATATTTGTTTGCCACACGCTGTACATCATACGGCGTGACCTTTCTCAGGCCTTCAATATATTTCTCTTTCAGCCTCCAGTTGTCAAGCATCTCAAACTGCGCCAGGACCATGGCCTGAGAGTAGACTGAATCCTGGCCCATTATAAAGTCCGCCTCTATCTGGTTCTTGGCCTTCTGGACCTCCCTCTCAGACGGCGGCTGGTCCTTGACCTTACGGACTTCTTCATAAAGCGCGTTTTCAACTTCCTCTATTTTCTTACCCGGCAATGGGGTCCCTTCGAGATAAAATATGAAAGGGTATTTATTGAAATTGCTGTACCCTGCCCCGGCTGATAGCGCTATCCGCTTTTCATCGACGAGACTCCTGTAAATCCTCCCGCTCTTTCCCCCGGCAAGCACCCCGGCAAGCACGTCAAGGGCATAGCTGTCTTCGTGAAGGACATTTGGGGTTTTGTATGCGCTTATGACATAGGGAAGCTCGGCCTCCTTATTAATATAGACCCTTTTTTCGCCCTTCTGGACCGGTTCCTGTATGTTTAACTTTCCGATCTCAGGGCCTTTTGGAATGGGGCCGAACTCACTCCTTATCTTTGCCATTACAGCATTCACATCTACATTGCCCGCTATGACTATAAACGCATTGTTCGGCACATAATGTTTCCGGTAATAATCCATAAGATCGTCCCGCGTTACATTGTTTAAATCTTCCATCCACCCGATGACCGGCCATCTGTAAGGATTGTTCTTGAAGGCCGTGGCGACCACCTCTTCAAACACAAGGTTTTGCGGGTCATCTTCGTAACGCATTCTCCGCTCTTCCATGACAACGTCCCTTTCGGAAAGGAAATCCCCGTTGTCCATGATAAGGTTCCTCATCCTGTCGGCCTCCATCTGTATTGAAAGGTCCAGCCTGTCAGGCGCCAGCTTCTGAAAGTAATACGCATAGTCATGGCTGGTGCCGGCATTATCTATCCCCCCCGCCTTGCCGATGACCTTCGAAAACACCTTGCTCCCGTACCTGGGGGTGCCTTTAAACATCATGTGTTCAAGCAGATGACTTAGTCCTGTTTTGCCGACCTGTTCATTGATGGAGCCTGCGTTGTACCAGATCTCAAAGACCGCAAGCGGCGCGTTCCGGTCTTTTATAATAAAGACCTTTAGCCCGTTTTCAAGGGTCTCCTCATATACAGCGCCGTTTTCTGCCGGCTTTACTTCTCCGGTTGTCTCCTTTACTGTATGGGCGCACCCGTATACAATGATAAGCAGGATAACAAAAAATAAATTTAATTTTCTATTCATATCCTTACTTACTGACAAAGATTTCAGAGCGTCATTCCCGAAGGAACCATTATGAAATTCTCTGTCACTCTATTTCTTGAGATATCCCTCGATGAGGGCCTTGAAATCATCAAAGGACCTTCCCTGCATCCTTTTGCCGTTCATAAATAATGTCGGTGTTCCCCCAACGCCGGAGTTCTGGCCGAGCAGGATGTCCTGCTGGATCAGGGCATCATATTTATTGCTGTTATAGTCAGCCAGGAATTTGGCCTCATTCAGCTGCAATTTGCCCGCTAACTCCTTATATAAGTCATCACCGAGCCGGGTGTTGTTTTCAAAGACCAGGTCATGCATCTCCCAGAATTTCCCCTGTTCCCCTGCGGCACGGGCCGCCTTTGCAGCGCTTTTGGCGTGTTGATGAAAGGACAAAGGGAAATCCTTAAAGACCATCTTCACATCTTTGGGATATGCCGCAGATACCTGGTTAAGCGTCGGCTCCAGTTTTGAACAATACGGGCACTGATAATCTGAAAACACCACGACTGTGACACGTGCATCCTTCTTTCCTTTAACAGGTGAACTGCCAACCGGTATATTGTAAACCTTGTTAAAATCAACAGCCGGTCTCTGAGGAGCAGCCGGCTGCTGAATTGCCTTTGCCATATTCTTCTGGTTCTCTTCTATCCTGTCCAGTCTCGCCAGGATCAGTTTTTGTATCTGTTCAGAGCCTGAATCAACAACCGGGGCTGCAGGCTGGGAAACCTGCGGGGCATTTTTCTGGGCCGCCTCTATCTGGCTGAGTTTTGCAAGGATGTCTTTTTGCGTCTGCTCTATGCTGTCAACTTTGTTCTTGTCAACGCATCCTGCCATCAGGAGCGGTACAGTCAGCATAAGCAGCATAATCAATAAATATTTTCCTTTTTTCATCTTCTCCTCCTTATAAATACGTTTGTCTTTATTTATTTTGACGGCAAGATTAATTCTATCATATCGGTCCGGTTACTTGTAAATCTGCAGCCTCTTTTTTTCACCATTCAATAGAGCTGAATTTTTTATTATACCGGACAGGACCTCCGCATATTGACGGATAAAGGTGAAATAAGTAATATAAACATGTCTTTGAAACGTAAATTTTGGGGCGTCGCCAAGCGGTAAGGCACTGGTCTCTGGCTCCAGCATTCGGGGGTTCAAATCCTCCCGCCCCAGCCAATTAAGAAAGGGGTTAGTGATCGGAGGTTAGATAGCAATAACTAATCCCCGACTCCTAATCCCTGATTACTGTTATTTATGGTCCCATCGTCTAGTGGCCTAGGACGCTGGCCTCTCACGCCGGAAACACGGGTTCGAGTCCCGTTGGGATCACCATTAATGACAGGAATTTTGTAACAGGCATTAGAAAAAGGAAGGAATAGCAAATGTCAAAAACTTACAACATCGCTGTTATCCCCGGTGACGGCACCGGTCCTGAGGTCATTGCTGAAGGTATAAAGGTCCTGAATGCCGTTTCCGGCAAGGCTGGATTTAAACTCAACCTGACCCATTTTGATCTGGGCGGCGAAAGATATTTAAAGACCGGCGAGGCGCTGCCGGACAGCGCGGTTAGTGAACTCAGAAAATTTGATTCCATATATCTCGGAGCTATCGGTCATCCTGATGTCAAACCGGGCATACTGGAAAAAGGTATATTGCTGAGACTCCGCTTTGAACTGGACCAGTACATTAATCTGAGGCCGGTCAAACTCTATCCCGGAATAGACTGCCCTCTTAAAGATAAGGGACCCGAGCATATCGATTTCGCAGTGGTCAGGGAAAATACGGAAGGACTTTATGCCGGAGCGGGCGGAGTGCTCAAGAAAGGCACTCCTGATGAAGTGGCGGTGCAGGAATCAATCAATACAAGAAAGGGCGTGGAGCGCTGCATCCGCTTCGCCTTTGAATATTGCAGGAAGAGAAAGAAGATGAACAAGCTCACCCTGTGCGGAAAGACGAATGTCCTCACCTTCGCATTCGACCTGTGGGAGAGGACATTTTATGAAGTGGCAAAAGAATACCCCGATGTAAAAGCCGATTACGCTCATGTGGACGCAATAACCATGTGGTTTGTAAAAAATCCGGAGTGGTTTGATGTCATTGTAACAGACAACATGTTCGGAGACATAATCACCGACCTCGGCGCGATGATCCAGGGCGGAATGGGCATTGCCGCTGGAGGGAATATAAATCCTCAGGGCGTCTCGATGTTTGAACCCATAGGGGGCTCCGCGCCGAAATACAAGGGGCAGAACATCATAAACCCCCTCGCAGCAATATGCGCCGGCGGCATGATGCTTGAGCATCTTGGCGAAGAAATATCCGGAAAGGCAGTGGAGCAGGCGGTCATAAAAGTTACTGCAAAGCATTTAAAGAGTCTTGCAGCCGGGAAGATGGGACTGACAACAACGGAAGTCGGGGACCTCGTTGCCAAATATGTTACGGAGTAAGTAGTTAAATCACTAATGTCTCTTGAAAATACTTGCGTCATTCCCGAAACAGTAACCGGGGGCCTGTTTTCATTTGTCAAGCGCCTCTCTTACCTTTTTTAAAAATAATACAGGGGACACCGGTTTCAGCATGAAGCCCATTTCTTTTTCGATCATGCCCGACTTATAGATAAAATCTCCCGGATAGCCGCTAGTAAAGATAACTTTAATATCTGTCCTGATTTTTTTGACCTCTTCATACGCTTCCTTCCCGCTTTTCTTCGGCATTATCATATCCAGAACAAGAAGACTGATCTTATCTTTATACAGGTCAAACTTCTCTACCGCCTCTTCTCCATTTTCCGCAACTATTACTGTATACCCCATATCCTCAAGCAGCTCACGCATAAGTTTTCTTACAGACTCATCATCCTCTCCAAGCAGAATTGTCTCGGTCCCTCCTGCAGGAGCTGCTTCACTGACTGTTCTTACTGTTTTTGCAATTTCAGGCCCGATAAGCGGCAGATATATTTTAAAGCTGCTCCCTTTCCCTTCCTCGCTGTAACAATTAATGTACCCATTGTGCTGCTTGACAATGCCGTACACAATTGAAAGCCCGAGGCCCGTGCCCTTGCCGACCTCCTTGGTCGTAAAAAACGGTTCGAATATATGTTCCAGTGTCCTCCGGTCTATCCCCTGGCCTGTGTCGGAAACAGTCATAAGCACATACTTTCCCGGTGTGCCGTAACCATGCGCTTTGACAAAACCGTCGTCCAGATCAAATATATCTGTGCTTATGCTCAGGGTCCCGCCGCCGGGCATTGCGTCACGGCCATTGGTGGCAAGGTTCATAAGCACCTGTTCCATCTGCCCTGCATCCGCCATTAAGGTTACGTCTTTATCTGTGAGCATGGTCCTTAATTCCAGATCTTCGCCGATAATCCTCATTAATAGTTTTTCAATCTTCCTGATGATATCATTTAAATTTACCGGTGAAGGCTTGCCGGTCTGTCTCCTGCTGAAGGTAAGGAGGCTTCGGGTCAGATTTGCGGCCCTTTCCGCTGAAACAAGTATTTGACCGAGATCGTTCTTTAAAGGGTCTTCCGGGTCCATCTTCGACTGAACTATGTATGCATAGCCTATTATTGCCGTCAGGATATTATTGAAGTCGTGAGAAATGCCTGCCGCAAGCTGCCCTATGGCCTCCATCTTCTGGGACTGGCGGAGCTGGTCTTCAAGTTTGCATTTTTCAGTTATATCATTGATGAGCTCTATCACTGAGATTATTTCACCGGCGGCATTTTTCATTGGAAAAGATTTCGTCTCCACATAAAAAGGCTTGTCCCCCTTCTTGTGCATATGCATGGCCGTGTGGGGCTTTCCGGTCTCAAAAGTATTTTTTACAACACAGTCTACCCCCGATTCGAAGCACGGGTCATCCATGTGGTGCGAAATTTCATTGCAACGTCTGCCGGTAACTTTTTCAATCGGGAGGCCGACCATATCAAGATATGCCCTGTTGGCAGACACAATCCTGTATGCCGGATCGATGACAATAATGCTTACATCAACGCTTTCAAGGATATTTCTTATAAATGCCTCCGACTGCTCTATCTTCGCATTTGCGTCCTGAAGCTCCAGGATTTTTTTCACCAGTTTGTCGCCAATGATTTCGCTGTGTTTTTGGATGAACTCTGTATCCCCGATCGTTATAGCCGTACCAGGGGTTTCAATATTGAGTTTGCAGCCCTCTACGATATTGCTCAATTCATTCCAGAACTCCTCGGGTTCTTTCGGCTTGACAATATATGCCGCTGCCCCGAGGGAAAGTGCAAACTGGATGTCTTTTTCCCCGACATAAGTCGCTGAATAAAAAACAAAAGGGACCGACCTGAGAGTCTCATCGGACTTTACCGCCCTGAGCAACTGAAATCCGTCCATCCTCGGCATTAGGGCGTCCGTGATTATCAGACTGGGTTTATGAGCAACCGCAAGTTTAAGTCCTTCCACCCCGTCCCGTGCGTCAAAGACAGCACAGTTGTGGCGTTCAAGGTTGTATTTCAGCAGCTTTCTGTCATCGCTGTTATCGTCAACTATCAATATCTTCATGCTGCCCCTCTAACCCGATCGATTTGTGTATACGGTCTACGATTGTGAGGGGATCGATCGGTTTTTCAAAGTACGCGTTGCACCCTGCCGCCAAAATCTTCTCCATATCTCCCTGCATGGCATAAGAAGTTATAGTAATAATAGGGACCGTTCCGTTTGCCTCCGAATTCCTTATCCGCCTTATTGTCTCTAGTCCGTCTATGCCGGGTAAATTTATATCAACTATGATGAATAAATGGTCCGAGCGCAGTGCAAGAGCGATACCCTCTTCGCCTGAGGTTGCCGAATCAACCTCATATCCGCTCCGCTCAAGCGCGTAGGTTATAAGCCGGGTATTGTCTGCGTTATCTTCTATTACCAGGACTTTTTTCATCGATCATCACTGGTACAACTATCGTAAATGTGCTTCCCTCACCATACCGACTTGATAAAAGTATATCACCTTTTAAAACCTCTGCCGCAAGCTTTTTGGAAAGATACAGGCCCAGACCCGTGCCGGGAATCGATGCCCTCAGGGGAGAATCAAGACGGACAAAGGCATTAAACAGTTTCGGGCAGTCCTCTTCCCGGATGCCGATGCCGGTGTCTGCAACAGAAATTTCTATAAAATCTCCTGCTCCCCAGTCCCTGCCCCATAAACGCGCCTGCACGCTTACGCTTCCTTTGTCCGTAAATTTCACTGCGTTGCTCAAAAGGTTCAGCACGCATTGAAGGAGCCGTCGCCTGTCCGTGTGCATTTCCTGATGCATAACTTCAACAGTTAGTGAAAGTCTCTTTTCATTTATCTCTTTTGTAAAGAAATTAACAGCCTCTTCAATAACGTCATGCAAATCAAATTTCTCAATTACTGAATCGATCTTCCCTGCCTCTATCTTTGAGACGTCAATAACGTCATTTATAAGATTAAGCAGGTGCCTGCCTGACCTCAGTACCGTTGAAAGATTTTCTTTTTGTTCAGCATTCACCGGGCCTGTCCACTCATTAAGCAGAATGCTCGAAAAACCTATTATGGAGTTCAGGGGGGTCCTCAGTTCATGGCTCATCGAGGCGATAAACATGGACTTCATGCGGTCCAGTTCTTTCAGTCTGATATTGGCATTTTCGAGTTCCTCTGTCCTTGCTTTCACCCGCTGCTCCAGCTCTTCATTCAGCCTGCCAAGCGCTTCCTCTGCCCGCCTGCGTTCTGTTTGCAAATGGATCCTGTCGAATGTGACCGCCATGTGGCTCGCCAGCGCTGACAGGTATTTCTGTTCGGACTCTGAAGGGACCCGCACGCCTTCTTCGCCAAATGTGCCTGTCCCTATCGAGCCGAGATGTCTGTCCATCAGTATGATCGGGACGTTGATGATTGTACGGTTTTGCAGTCTTGATACGATTTCCTTGTTTGTCCGTTCGTCTGTGCGTGCATCTTCCACGACCACAATATCTTTAGCCTCAGCAATCTCTTCAAGCATCCGGTCGCCCTGGATGGTAAGGGTCGCCACGCCCTCCTCCGACATCACTGTCTCGGCCATCGGCCCCCCGGCAACCAGCGCCCTGGCGTACTTTTTGTCTTCTGTAAAAAGATAAGCCCACAGGTCCTGGTACCCGATGATAATCTTCACTTCATCGCGCGCGGCATTCAGGACTTCGTCGTACGTATTCGCGAGTTCCAGCCTTTTAGAGACACGAAGAAGAGACTGCGCGTGGCGTTCCTTCTCACGCAGCGCATCCTCGGCCTTTTTGCGGTCCGTAACGTCTTCAAGAGAAAAGACCAGAAATTCTACTTCATTCCGGTTGTCTAAAAGAGGTGTCAGGGTCCAATCCCAGTAAGTCACGCCCCATTCAGGATGATCGGGAAAGACAAAAGGCCTTGCAAGCGTTTGATAATGCTTTTTCGTCTCAACTACCCGTTCAAATATCAGCCTGGCGTCGGATGGATAAAATTCGAAATGGTTATGGCCGGGAAATTCCGAGACATCCCGCTGGTCTGCCTTGGCATAGGCCTCATTCACTCTGATAAAATTAAAATTTCTGTCGAGAATTACTAATGGAGTAATCGTATTACTGAAAAATGCCTCCAATATCCTCGATTGTTCGATAAGGGTTTTCTCAGCCTTCTTGCGCTCAGTAATGTCCTGATTGACGACGATGGCCCCTATGATCTCCTGCTGCTCATTTTTGACAGGCACGGCGGCATGGAGAATAATTTTGCGCGTTCCATCAAAGCATTCGATCTCGACTTCCTCATCAATGGTTGTTTCTCCTTGCTGAATGGCCCGCGCAGCCGCCCATTCAGCCGGTTCTATCTTCTGCCCGGTATCCAGCCGCCAGCCTTTGTACTCTCCGTATTGCTCGATCCCGACGAACCTTGCGCCTTTCCAAATACACTGACTCGCAGGATTGCCGTGCACGACTTTGCCGTCCCTGTCTATTATCCATACCCCGACAGGCAAAACCTCCAGCACTTTCTGCAGGAGAGAGTTATGCACCCCGTATTTTTCAAGCGCGTCTTCTGTGTTTTTATCCTGAGACATAATTCATCCCTAGCAAACCGGCTCGCGGTCCCTTTTTCCCTCTTTATACAATTGTATCACGATGCTGGTCTTCTGATAGGCTGCAATATTTAAAAGATGGGAATAGAATTTTCTCGCCTGAATGTGATAAATTAATGACGCTTAACTATCAGATGAAAGGATTTGGAAAATGGTGAAGAAGAAAGATAAATACATAGTTGCGGTTGTCGGCGCCACCGGCGCTGTCGGAAATGAGATGGTGGCCACTCTGGAGCAAAGGAATTTCCCTGTGGGGAAATTACGCCTCTTCGCGTCTGAACGCTCGGAGGGAAAGACCCTTGATTTTCATGGAAAGCCAGTAGCGGTGGAAATACTCACCGATAAGGTGTTCAACGGCATAGATATCGCCCTGTTTTCCGCAGGCGGTGACAGGAGCCTGGAATTCGCACCGGCCGCTGCAAAGGCCGGATGTGTTGTAGTAGACAACTCAAGCGCATGGAGGATGGACCCCGGGGTCCCGCTCGTGGTGCCGGAAGTAAATCCGAATGATCTTTCCTGGCACAAGGGGATAATCGCCAACCCCAACTGCTCCACTATCCAGATGGTTGTCGCTTTAAAACCCATACACGATGCGGCCAGGATAAAAAGGGTGGTGGTCACCACGTTCCAGTCGGTTTCAGGCACAGGCAAGAAGGCCATGGATGAATTACTGAACCAGACAAGGGACATTCTGAATTTCAAGGACATTACACCTGTGATATATCCTCACCAGATCGCTTTTAACTGTATCCCGCATATTGACAAGTTCACGGACAGCGGTTACACAAAAGAAGAGATCAAGATGGTAAATGAAACCAAGAAGATCATGGGCGACGATTCAATAAAGGTCACAGCCACCACGGTCAGGGTGCCGGTATTCAGGGGGCATTCTGAATCCATCAATATTGAAACTGAAAAGAAACTCTCTGCCAATGAAGCGAGGGCCATACTATCTACCGCGCCCGGAGTCCTTGTTTATGATGCGCCGGAGAAGAACATCTACCCGCTGCAGACGATTGCCGCCAACAGGGATGAGGTGTATGTCGGAAGGGTCAGGGAAGATGACACCATCGAAAACGGGCTCAACATCTGGATAGCTGCCGACAACCTGAGAAAAGGCGCGGCCCTGAACGCAGTCCAGATCGCCGAGGAATTGATCAAGCGGGCAAAGTAACGCGACAACAAACGCATGCAGGGGCGAGGCGCTGCCTCGCCCTTTTTTAATCAGGGAGACAAAATAATGAAGAGCGTCGACTACATCATCAAAGCCGATTATCTGCTCACCATGGAAGTCGATCTTTCCGTCATACGTGACGGCGCTGTAGCAGTAACGGGAAGCGACATCACTGATGCCGGGACATTTCAGGACATTTCAGGCAAATACACTTCGGAAAAAATCATAGACGGCAGGAACAGGGTTGTCTTCCCCGGTCTTATAAATACGCATTCTCATGCCGCCATGGTCTATTTCAGGGGCATTGCAGATGATCTCCCCCTGCAGGTCTGGCTTGAACAGCATATATGGCCGAATGAGATGAAGTGGCTCAGCAGTGAATTTGTTGCCGACGCAGTAGATCTCGCCTGTCTGGAAATGCTGAAGGCAGGAGTGACAACATATTCTGACATGTATTTCTTTCAGAATACTTCAGGGAAACAACTGCAGAAGATAGGAATGAGAGGCGTCCTTGGTTCGGGAATTATCGACTTCCCCTGGAAGGACGTGGCAGAGACCCCGGATGATTATTTCACAAACTGTGAGGAACTGATCAATGCCTGGAAAGGCAATGAGCTGGTCACCCCCTGCGTGGCGCCACATGCCACATTCACCTGCAGTCCGGACAAGTATATACGCGCAAAGGAACTGGCTGACAAATATGATGTCCCCCTGCATACACATCTGGCTGAAACGCAGTATGAAGTTGCGGAATGCCGGAAACGTTACGGCAAGACGCCTGTTGAGCACCTTGACTCAATCGGTTTTCTTTCGGAACGTGTATCAGCGGCGCATTGTGTATGGCTGACAGACAGAGAAATTGAAATCCTTGCAGAGAAAAAAGTCGGCGTGGCCCATTGCATCGAGAGCAATCTAAAGCTCGCCTCCGGGATCGCCCCCCTGCCGAAAATGCTCAACGCAGGTGTCAAGGTCGCCTTCGGCACTGACGGCGCAGCGAGCAACAATGACCTGAGCATTCTGGGCGAGATGTCCACTGCCGCAAAGGTCCACAAGGGAGTGTCTATGGACGCCACCGTAGTTGACAGCAGGACGGCCCTTTTGATGGCAACAAGAAACGGGGCGGAGATAGTCGGGCTTGGGAATAAGACCGGCTCAATCAGGCCCGGCAAAAAGGCCGACATAGTTATAGCCAATCTTGATAAACCCCACCTGTCCCCGCTTTATGATATCTACTCTCACATTACTTATTGCATGAGGCCCGGTGATATTGAGACCGTGATGGTAAACGGGAAGATAGTAGTTGATAAGGGAAGAGCGACTACATTGGACGAAGCAGAGGTTATTGAAAAGGCGAAGGCCTGGCAGAATAAGATCCAGGCTACCTGACAGACGGGAAACCTGTAATAATGACCAGCCTATTTTTTGTGGACTCCCATCTGAATAAGGTCAGGCACATGATCCACCTGACCGCATGTTTCACAGTCCGCTGAAGCCGCTGAAACAGCGCCCGCCGGACCGTTTCCCCTGAGCGCTTCTCTCGGCCCGGTCTTTCCCTCCCATTTTCCACACCGTCCACCTGTCCTGCCGATTACTTCATCATCATCAATGACCTCGATTATCTCGCAGCAATTAGGGCAATCGCCGCATTCAAAACCCCTTGTGGCAATAGAACGCGCAGCCACTTCTATCCCGCGGAATTTTGTCTCTTCTATAGATGACTGTGCAGCAATAAGCGCGGCCCCGTAGGCCCCCATGACCATATTGTAAGGCGGGATAATAATATCGCACTGAAGCGCCTCTCTGAAGGCGCGGCATATTCCCCTGTTTGCGCTCACCCCGCCCTGAAATACAACGGGCGGTTTTATCTCCTTCCCGTTGCAGACGTTTGACAGGTAGTTTCTCACAAGCGCGTTGCACAGTCCCATCATTATGTCTTTCTGTTCATGCCCGACCTGCTGTTTATGGATCATGTCGGACTCGGCGAATACCGTGCAGCGCCCGGCTATGTTGGTAGGGTTTTTCGACAGCATCGCCCTGCTGCTGAGGTCTTCAATCGTGATGTTCATGCGTCTTGCCTGTGAATCAAGGAAGCTCCCTGTGCCCGCTGCGCACACCAGGTTCATTGCGAAGTCCACGACCGCTCCATCCCTGAGAATTGTTACCTTACTGTCCTGTCCGCCGATTTCGAATATGGTCCGCGCATCAGGATAGAGATGTAATGCCGCACGTGCATGCGCGGAAATTTCGTTTTTTATCACATCAGCGCCAACTACCGCGCCCGCAAGTATCCGGCCGCTTCCCGTAGTGCAGACACCCTTAATGCTCAACCTCTCCGGCATCTGTTCCGAAAGCAGCGCGAGACACTGCTGCACAGATGAAATAGGGCTGCCCTCCCCCCGCCTGTATATTTCAAAAAGGACCTCGCCGTCCAGCGCAATGATTACGCAATTTGTGCTGATTGATCCTACATCGATTCCCAGATAACATGCTTCGTTCATTTGTTCACCTGCTTTTTTCTTCTTTCCCTCAGGACATCGGCAAAGGCCTCCAGCCGGGTCGCTATCCCTACCCCGCACGTATGCTCATCATAAGACATTTCCAGTATGGGTATGTTCTTGTCTTTGCTGACACGCTTGAGAATGGGACGCACACTGACTTCAGGCATGCATCCTGAGGGACAAAGATGGACCATACCGTCATAACCCTCATCAGCGCAGCGGATTGAATGGGCCACGGAGTCCAGGGCATGTCCGCCGACCGTACATTGTAAATAGCGGTCCGCGATCCTGGACAGGTACTTTCTCCTGTTCTGGTTCAGCAGCACAATCCGCGATATATTATTCAACTCCTCCCCCAGCAGGAAGAAGTTTCTCAGCTCAATCCCCTGGCTACCGAGGATGTATTCAATATTTTTGTTCAGGCACTTGTCCCGCAGAAAAGATATCTCGCCGACAAGCCCGACCCTGAGCGGCTGTTTGTCCCTGTCTATTGGAATTTCATCAAAGCATCGGGCGGCTTTTTTACGAATGGCCCTTGTGCTCGCCATTGTCCCGGACTCGCTGAGCTCCACGAGGAGCCTGTTCATTACCCTCGTTGTGTCTCCCTGGGTAAGCTCAACAGGCCTGGTACGCCAGGCCGCCACCTCCAGTTCATCAATGACCTTTATCTTCAGAGCGGTATGGAATATGGGCTTTAGAAAAGTCAGGGGTCCGGGATCAAAATATCGCACGATAGGCGGCTTGAAGCCGTCGAAGCCGAGGCCGAAGATCTTTATTTTCAGGCCCATGTCTTTAAGTATCCGGCCTATCATGTGGCGGTAATATCTGAGCCTGCAGGTGCCGACGCTGTTGACCATAAACGCATACTCAACACCTGCCCTGTCAGCCTCAATGAAGTGGCCCAGGTGCGCCTTCATCGGTAAACAGACCGATTCGGGGGCGGCGCTTATGCCCAGCTTAAGAGCTTCCGGCGTGGTCGCAGTCGAGGCCCATGCCTTGATCCCTAGAGACTCTACGGCAGTGGCAAGCGCTATCGTATAGTTGCCTATGTTGGGGATTGCCATGTACGTCATTGCCGCCATCTCAGTGAGTCTATAAAGGCCTCTACCCTTGTATCGACCCCGGCCTGCGCCGAATGCTCATCTATCATTATGTACATGTAAGGGATATTTTTTTCTCTGACAAGCTGCCGGTAGGTCTCGATCATCATTGAATCGCAGCCGCAATTAAATACCGTAAGCTGAATGACCCCGTCATACTCATCAGCAGAAATGGTGTTTAGTTTATGGTAAATTGCATTGGCCGTGCTCCACAGGATATAGCTCTTTGACGGGGTGTTATCCGCGAATGATATCAATTCTACATCAGCGCCCATGCTTGCCAGCTTGTTCAGGACCGGCCCGGCGATAAAATTATCGTGAATGGTATAAGGATGTCCGGTAAGAAGAAAATGCGGTCTCCCTTTTTTTCCGGCGGGCCTGGCCGTATTTTTCTTTGCCGCTTCCATGGCACTGAATGCTCTTTCAATGGCAGAAACGGTCCTGTCCCTTCGCATATTTAATTTTTTGCCGAGAAGCATAAGGGAATCTGACAACGGACACACGGTTTCATCAATGTCTATTGATAATACTTCCGTCCCCCGTGCTATGTCCGCCCTTGCCGCATCAGGGAGCGGACCGAACTTTGGACAGGAGAGATGGTTTTTAATGGTTGACAGGACACGGGGCACGAATACCATATCGACTTTACCGACAAGCTCTGCAAGATGCGCGTCAAACAGTTTGTTGGGCAGACAGTGTTCTGTCTCTGATATCTGAGAGGCCTTCTCAACCGTTTTTGCGGTTGAAGGTCCGGACACTATTGGTTTGATTCCCAGCTCACTGAAGAATGTCTCCCACAGATCCGGGTATATATGGTAAAAAAACATCCGGGGAAGGCCGATCGTCAGAGGAACGCGGCTGTCAGCGCTTTTTTTCCACATATGTTCTGCGGATAATTTTTTGAGGAATTTCTGGCCTGTGTCAATTAGCATACCGGCACTTTATGAGACGCATGAATTTTAATTAATTTTTCAATGCCGCCAGGGTCTCTTCAAGTCCCTTTGTATCTTCAACATTGAAGAGTCTTACGTTTCGGTCTATTCTCTTGATGAGACCGTTGAGGACTGTTTTGGGGCCGACTTCTATGAAGGCATCTATTCCATTTTCAACCATAATCTTAATCGAATCTTCCCATAATAGCGGGTTGTTGAGCTGGCGCACCAGGGAGTCCTTTATTGAGTCTACGCTGCTTAAAAACGCCGCATCCGCGTTATTGACAACCGGTATCCGGGGCGAATGTAATTCAATAGTGTCAAGCAATGCAGATAATTTCCGTGAAGCGGGTTCCATCAGCCGGCAGTGAGACGGCGCTGATACAGCCAGCGGGACCGCCCTTCTGGCCCCGGCTTCATCAGCCAGTTTTATCGCCTCTTCAACAGCAGCCTTTTCACCAGCTATCACAATCTGTCCCGGGCAATTATAATTGGCAGGGGCCGCATACCCTGATTTAACGGAATTACAGACGTTCATAATCGCTTCTCTATCAAGTCCCATGACTGCGGCCATTAGTCCCGTACCCGAAGGCACCGCATCCTGCATATACAGCCCCCTTTGTTCCGTCAGCCTGACAGCGTCGGCAAATGATAAAACCCCGGAAGCAGTGATGGCGGAATATTCTCCAAGGCTGTGTCCAGCCATATAAACCGGCGTAACGCCTTTTGATGAAAGTACCCTGTAAGCCGAGTAACTCGCGGTCAACAGACATGGCTGTGTCCTGGAGGTCTTATTCAGCTCATCCTGCGGGCCGTTAAAGCTGAGGCCCGCAACATCATATCCAAGGGCGTCTGACGCTTCTTTATACAGGTCTTTGACCTCATCAAAATTATCATAGAGGTCTTTTCCCATACCCACATACTGAGATCCCTGTCCCGGAAATACGAAGGCGATTTTCATTATTAATTCTCCTTTGGGCATTAATCACGGTCAATCAGAAATCATGAAAAAACCGGGCCATTGATTATATACGATTAACAACTTCATTGACAAACTTACATCGGGAAAGTGGTTCATCCCCACGTACGTGGGGAACATTGTCGTTTCGGAGATACGTACAGTTCAAGCAGCGGTTCATCCCCACGTACGTGGGGAACATATTTATACTGACCACAGACCCCGCTCCGGCTGCGGTTCATCCCCACGTACGTGGGGAACATTTTTCTATAAATTCAAAAGCATGCTCCCTATTCGGTTCATCCCCACGTACGTGGGGAACATAAAGGTAAAAGTGTCCTGCTTCCCGTCAATGTCGGTTCATCCCCACGTACGTGGGGAACATGTCATCTAAACAATCATCAGGCATAAAGCCTCCGGTTCATCCCCACGTACGTGGGGAACATTTTCTAATAGCTACGGTCTCCGGGTCATCCGCCGGTTCATCCCCACGTACGTGGGGAACATTATATGTCAACGGAGATGCCAGGGGATATGCCCGGTTCATCCCCACGTACGTGGGGAACATTTGGAGAATCTCAGAAAAACAAAAAATGAAGCCGGTTCATCCCCACGTACGTGGGGAACATGCCTGTTTCATTTTACGCCCTCCCCCGGCAGTCGGTTCATCCCCACGTACGTGGGGAACATTAAAATTAAATCTTTTACTGTCATAATTTCTCCGGTTCATCCCCACGTACGTGGGGAACATTGTAGCACTTCGCCGTATCCATACATTCTCAACGGTTCATCCCCACGTACGTGGGGAACATGGTTTATCAGATTTTAAGTCAGCCAAGCCCGCCGGTTCATCCCCACGTACGTGGGGAACATAATCAAATTGAAGAATATAAATAAATCAATGACGGTTCATCCCCACGTACGTGGGGAACATTTAGAATAGGGCCATGCCATAATTTATTTCTCCGGTTCATCCCCACGTACGTGGGGAACATTAATGTCCCCCGCTAAAGATATAATCAATATACGGTTCATCCCCACGTACGTGGGGAACATTCATTCAAGCGGGCCTTGGGATATGGTTTACCCGGTTCATCCCCACGTACGTGGGGAACATCTGAGAATATCTTTTATCGTCTTATCAGACAGCGGTTCATCCCCACGTACGTGGGGAACATACTTCTTATAACCCACTAATTTATAAGTCAGTTTTCAAAGAGCAGAAATCTACCGACAAAATCTTACTCATCATTTGACTCTTCACATTCCACTTTTTCAGGCAGAAATGACACCAGTTTTATCCCGTCCATTTCAACCGGAATTCGTCTATTAATTCCCAGTGTCATAAAATCAAACCCCGATTCGGTATTGGTATTCCAGGCCATCACCACATTGCCGTCTTCAATACCTTTCTCAATCTGACCCCAGATCATCTCTCTTATACGTCGGTTTACATTGCCTATATATACCCCGGCGCGTACTTCGAGCAGCCATACAGCGAGTCTGCCCCTGAGTCTTGGCGGTACATTTTCAACCACGATGACCAGCATCGCCTAATTCCTCCTTGTTAGGTATAGCTATCGGCACAGCTTCCCCATGTGCCTTCGGCCTTTCAATTTCCCCGGCTGCGAGTATTTGCTCAATTGACGGAATAATGCGGTGCAGTACCCGTGCTTGCCGGAACGCATCACGGCAGGCAAGACGCACATCACGTTCAGGGTCTTTGGGATTTTTTGAGGCTATACGAAATGCCACGGGCACGACGGTCTCGAATTTAAAAATATCTGCTATGTCATAAACAAAGGACTGAGGCTTGCCGGTATGGATAAACCCGATTGCCGGGGCATAACCAGCCGCAAGGATAGCCGCCTCACAAATGCCATAAAGACACGCAGTAGCGGAACTGAGGCAGCGATTAGGCACGTCTCCGCTTTTCCATTCGGTATGGTCATAGTTGCGTGTCTTCCATTCGACCCCGTATTGCTTTGCAAGCAATTCATACATCTTGCGAACTCTGACACCCTCAATGCCTCTGAGCTGTTCAACACTCCGGCGCTCAGGCGGGGCCTCTTTGAAGCGCATGGCGTACATTTTACGGACAACTTTCAACCGCGCATCGTCATCAAGCGCAAGCTTCGCCTGATATAAAAGCCTGTCTGCACGCGCCCCGCCGGGCTGTCCTGATGCATACAGTCTCACGCCGGCTTCACCGATCCAAACAAGCAGACAGCCGACACGAGAGGCCAATGTCACAGCCGCATGAGAAACCCTGGTGCCCGGTTCGAGCATCAGACATGCGACGCCTCCGACAGGAATGTGCGTGCGCACTCCGTTTTTATCTATCACGACAAACGCGCCGTCGAGCACGTCGAGTTGCCCCTTTTCAAGAAAGATGATCGATACCCGGTCTTTTATCGGAATAGGTTTTAAAGGTGGAAGTATAGGTTCTGTCATGGTCTAATCCTAAACCTGTTAATTGTATGTTTCAGTGACTATGTGCTTCAACATATTTGCGCAAAACAGTATTGATTGTCGTTTGATACCCACGTCCCTGCTTCTTGAAGAAGTCTATAACGTCAGGATCAAGACGGAGCGTTATCTGCTTTTTTGTGCCGGGCCAGAGGATAGCCTTCTTAAAAAATTCCTTGTCAAGTTGCGGAATGTCGGAATAATCAATCTCCTTGTCCTTTATGGCCTTAACCCGTGCCCAATCTGTTTTTGATTTCTTCTTCATACGCCTTCCTCTCCTTTGAGTTTGCTTTTCGCAAAGAAATAATTCTTATGGTGTCCTCCCCACGTTCAGTAAACACCACAACAACAACCAGAACCCCCTCCAATACCCCGATGCCTTTCCATCTATCTTCCCCATAGACGCCCTGAATATCGAGACCTACTAAAAAAGGCATCTTGCCGGTAAAAAGCAATTGCGCATCTGCTAAATCAAACCCGTGTTTCCTTATGTTTTGTCTGTTCTTGTCATTGTCCCATTCAAATTTCATTTATATTATAACTCCAATTGTAGCTACATGAAAGTCTTTTTTCAACTGCTCCAATAAATTTGTATGATCAAAATCAGCATCAGCATGTTGATAATTCGACCTCAACACTTTCATACCCGCCTCACCAGCATGAGGCCGCAGCCGAAGGCTTTGGCGGGGCCGATGCCGTTGAAGAGACATTTATTGACGAACGTCTCAGGTTCAGTAACAGTAAGAATGCCGTTGAAATCAAGAGTGTTGAATGTCATCGGCTTTTGTCCCCTGCCTCTGAACAATCTGTGCTGTATGTAGCCATCCACTCTTACAGCAGTCTTGTTCTCTTCATCTTCCACAAAAAATCCGAATTCTTTTTCTTTCGCTTTTAGCCACGTTAAACCAGCTTTCTGAATAAGCTCCGCTGTATGAGGCCGCTGGTCATGTGTTAATTCCTTGAAGCCGATCCTGCTCTTTTCCTCCATCACCACATCATGACGAATCCTTTTTTTCGTGGGTTCTTTTTCTTTAAGCCCTCGCGCTTCACGACTTCTAAGCCATTCTTTAATTTCAGAGTCGGTTCTTTCTTTCTTTGCCGGTTGAACAGGATTTGCCCTGAGCTTGAAGGACAGGCGTTCTCCTTGTACAAGTCTTGGCGCGTATTTTTTTACTAGGACATCCCATAAATTACCGACACAGTTCGGCTCACGTTCTGAAATGGTATAGAATGTGGGTAAGCCGTTTATTATTTCGTTGCGGTAAAGAAAATCCCGCTTGCGATTGGGTCCATCACTGAAAAGATCCCATATCAATTTGTGTAATCGGTATTCCTCCCCACCACCAAGAGATGCAATATCTCTTGGTGAAACATTCTTCCGCAGTCGAATCATACTGAAGAACATGTTTTGTCCTCCTTTTTTACAGAGCAATAATGCTCACGCCGCTCATTAAACTGCCAACGGATACGCGATAGCGGCGTATCACGACGAGTAATGACGTGTTCTTGCTCAAAGCCGCTTTCTATGTTGTCATCCCAATAAATTAAGTATGGAGAATTGGTGATGACGTCGGGCAGTTCTTCATTGTTAAATGACACACTCGCAAGCGCTTCTTTAAGAGTTGCCGCACTGGGGATAACCTTTGGCTGAAGTGGGAATGCCAATGGACAAGACTTACGGCCAAGATATAGAGAAAATTCCGGCTTCTTCAGTTTATCAGCCAGCGCCTGTGCGGTATACTTTGCTCCATCACGAACGGTGATTGCCACAGTGTAGGCGGCATCACAGCGGTAATCTCTGGTGGAGAGGATTGTGTTCAAATTTTCATTTGCCAGTTCTGAATAACGTGTATAACGGGTAACCCCTTTCTTTTCAGACGGCACCTGTGCAGTATGATAGTCCCGCAACAGTGTACCCATAGCATCCACACGCACAGCAAAAGAACACGCATCGGTCAGTTCTTTTTGCCGTTCATCCTCGTCGCGCCGAATGCCTAGGGCAGCAGCAAGCAAACCGATTATGGCTGACTTGCTGGGATGGGCGAAGCTGGGCCGGTATTCACCTACGGCGATATCACCCCACGATGCTAGTGGGCCATAGAGTTTAAAAATAAGATAGTCGCGCATGGCTTCACTCCTTTACGAAGTTAATGATATCGATTAAGCTGCCTACGCCTGTCTCGGCGTTCAATGCCTTGAACTCATCGTAACAGTGCCCGTAGACCTTGTCGAAGTTGTCACGACGTTTTTCCAGTTCGCTAATAGCCGTGCTAAGAATGTCTTCTCCTTTCACAGGCTTTAGAAATGCTACAGCAAGAGCGCGAGGCTGATCGCTTCCTTTTTCCACCAACATGTATGAGGTACGGGCACGGGAGCCAAAGCTGTTTTGTTTGCCGGTCGGCGCAATCTTTGTCGCTGCCTCTACAAGGGCTTCGAGTGTCTTATTGGCGAGAGCCTCTGCTTTTTCAGGGTCTTTCTTTTTCAGATTTTCTACCAGTAAATCACGATTGATGCAGACATAAAGGTAAAAAACACCAGAAGCGAACTCGGTCTCTCCGATGTGGGCGGCGTCGGGTCCCTCATTTAAATCATCTACAGCGGTAAAATAATCGTCCTCTACCGCTACCTCATGAACAGTGAATGCATGGGCAACTTGCACGGCACCCTCCATGCCCAAGTCCATCTTCCCTTTTACGGCAAGCATCCTCCCAAACATTGCAATGTCAACGGAATTATGTTCTTTACTCAGGAACTCTAACTCATCATCATTGGGTGCTCTCTTTTCTTTACACAGCCGGGCAACAAGCTCCTGCAGCTTTTTGTATTCAATATGCGACAAATGAATCGGTTGCTTCAGAAGCGTCTCTTTATAGGGATCACTTTTGTCTTTGCCTTCAGTCTCTGCAAACTCATCCGCTATCTTTTTGCCCCAAGCGATAGCGTCTTTCGGAGCTACCCCGGCCTTTTCAAAATCCTTAGCTGCGTTAAACCCCATTCTCTTAGTGTTCTTACCCATATGATCACCAACAGCAGCCTTAAACAACTCTGAAGTCCGCCATGCCCGCTTTAGACTTTGGGATGAAATACGGAGACGAGTTCTACCTCCGACAACAGCAGTCTTGGGACGACCGAGGTCATCCCGGTTAAGATTAGACGGCGGATAGGATGTAAGTAAATGCAGTTGAATAAATGTGCTCATTGCTTTGAGTCTCCTTTCAAATTTAAGTTGTTTGATTTATTTTTCATCAGGGGCTTTTGAGTAATATTCAAACGCCCAGTCTTTTCGTGTTCTATCGTTCCAGAAATAGACGCTCTGAGCTAAGCTTTGGATGTTTACCGCTCTGCCGAGGAGTGCGATAATCCGACTCATAGCAGTAAAAAGTTCGTCACGTTCCTTCACCTTGAGCAGCCTTCGGAAACGAAGCCCGCTTACTCTGGCTGAGCCGTCTGTCTTGCCGGTTGCCATTTGCCCGGCAATCCCGGATTCATCTGCATTAGTTTTAACACGTACAGTTAAACCGACTACCAGTGATAGCTGATTATCGTAGACCCTGCCGATATTAAGCAACGCCATTCGCAGACGATGATATGCTGGAGATAAAACCACCTCATTGAGAGTGCTGCATCGTCGCAGAACGGCCCTTTCACCGCGATAGTTCTTTTCCAGGTCATCCCACCAGTCAATTAACTTCTGAACTTCCGTTGAATCCTTCTTGAAACTCAAATATTCATTGCCCATAAGACCTCCAAAATCTTTGTATTCATGACAGCCCAAGTATCTTTCGGACCCTTGTTCCTCTATTGAAATTATTAAGCTCCTTTTGAGCGAGCGCCACATGTTTAATTTTCATATCCTCAATCGGTGCACTCAGAATATAGGAATCGAATTGTTTTAAAGCTTCTGTACAAAGTGCATGCTGCCACTGCTCGAAGAATTCCGAGCCACCCTTATTATCTCTAATGCAATGACTCAAGTTGAGTAAAACTGAATAAAAAAACGCTTCCGTCGTCTGCCAGAAACTCGCTTCAATAGCCGTGAACGCCGATATAGTTCTAACGGAAGTCAGAACTCTTTCTCGCGCCATTTCATCATCAGCATCAAGCCTCTTGATATCTTGATATTTCC
Organism: Thermodesulfovibrionia bacterium; assembly: GCA_020053105.1. Taxonomy (GTDB): domain Bacteria; phylum Nitrospirota; class Thermodesulfovibrionia; order UBA6902; family UBA6902; genus UBA6902. The sequence goes on along the minus strand of JAGVNU010000085.1, from coordinate 15,673 downwards.
ATTTTATTTGTCTGGTTATTGCGTCATATTCCGGTATCCCATGTAATACTTTTTTTATTGCAATCTTTAGGTTGCCACATATTATATTTGCCGCTTTGATCAGAGTTGCGATTTTATTTTCATAATCAGATATATGTTCATGCTCTACCGTTATGAGTGGAATCTTTGAATCGTACCAGCACCGGGCTTTACTTTGACCAGGGACAAAGTCATACCCAAATGCCCAGAGGCGGAATTGCCAGTCGCTTTGCTGCCGCTCGATAAACTCATGAACAATTCTTGCCGGCTCAATGCGTCCATCCGTATCGTTGACAACAATTCCCAGCCAGTGCCTATAGCTTACCCCCCCTGATTGCGTCAACAAGGCTTTATTTCGCGCTGCCTCTTCTTTCTGATTTTTCTTTATCCTTGTATCAAATGGTGATAACGGATGCTTCATGGGTGATCTATACTCTGTCCCTTTATTTACTTCTTTGCATGCTGTAATCAGCGAATTGCTCGGTAGTGCACAAACATCACAAAGCCCGCTTTCGGATTTCTCCAGGCCCAGTCTAATGCGTCTAGGCATAGCCCAAAAGTATTGTGCAGGATGAATATCCTGCTCCGTAACGCTGGTTTTAGTTTTCGCTAACCATGGGAACTTATTTGAATCTGAACTCCGTTTCGAGTTGCAGAAAGTCAGGAATATTTTTGATTCCAGAACATTCAACCACATTGTATGCCACAGGGTGTCGAAATTCTTGTCCCCAATGATAAGCGTTGTTAACGGACCACCGCCCCTGAGAGATGTGCGATATCCCTGACCGCCGCCGGGCGCATTTGTTTGCATTGTCAGTAATGCCATTGTACAGCATGATGGACACATATTAGAGACCATGGATCGTTTGATGAAATGGTCTATGTTTTCAGCTATCGTGTTCTTTGTAGCTGCGCCGATGAGAAGCCAATCAATCGGCTTAGACGTCTGCTTGAAATCCTCGTGGTCCTGCATAAACCTCGGCCCATCTCCTCCAAGTTCAAAGGCATTATGAACCGTCATGAATGCCGTTTTCAGTTGATCTGTAGATGGCGGTGTTCTCAACTTATGCTTCCATTCAATCCTGTTTGCAGGCGCAAAGGTTGTCTGAACCAACCCTATCAGAAATTGAATAAGCGCGCCGTTAAAGTCAGGACGCGGCGCATTGAGTGATACAATAGGGTTTTCTGCAAACCCGTCGGTGACTTGCCACGGTGTGATTCTTGTTTCTGTGCCATCTCGCCGTTTAACCGGAATCCATTCTTCATCAATCAAGTTGAACTGCATTTATGCCTCCTCTTTGCCGACGGTGACGCCGATTAACGGATCATAAGTAATAGTAACGGCGTCACCTTTCTTGTTTTGGGCCTCTCCACGCCAAACCCCGTCATCACTCTTTGATAGTGGAACGAGGACACTCCATTTCCCTTTGTCGGGTAATATCTCTTTCAGTTTCTCTACTGCTGCCCGAAGCTCAGGATCAGTATGGTTGGCTTCGCTATGAACAAAAAAGCTGCGAAGATATACCTGGCTCATATCCCACGGAAAGTCTGAATGGGGATACCACGGGGTCAGTGCCCTGCCGTCCCATCGGGCAAGACGCACCGTGCTTTCCGTATCGCCAAGCCTCGTAGGTGTCCGCATATCCTCAAGCCATTGATTAGGTGTTGCCACATAGCCTTCTTCGAGTTTCAGCATATTGATATGGGCAAGCGATCTATCTTGACTTCTTTTCGCGAACGCCTCGTCATCCCTCTTCTGAAGGGCAGAAGGTATACTTGCAGCCGCTTTACCAAAGGCCGCCTCAATAAGTTCCCGAGCATCATCAGGCATACGCAGTACACCCTTTTCTTTCAGGAGGCGCGCAGTAAGCCACAGGCAACCGTGGCTTGGATATACAGTTGCAGCTTTGGGAAACATCGTTTTATACCAGTTCGCATCTGCATCGTCTTCCGGCAATGGGCCGTGAATGATGAAACAAGGAAGCTCACGTCGATCATTTCCAGAGCCATATGGCAATGGATTACCCTGTTCGTCTCTCGTATGTCGATGGAGCCTCCCGGCACGCTGGATCAGCAAGTCCATTGGCGCCAGGTCTGAGATAAGCAGGTCAAAATCAAGATCAAGGGATTGTTCGACAACTTGTGTAGCTATCAGTATTTTTCCGCTCCGGTCCTTTTCTTTGCTTTTTCTCCCGAAGCAGTCTTTAACCATGGTTTCTATATCTAACCGATCACCCATTGCAAAGCGGGCATGAAAAATCATGAGATTGTCTGAAGCTACCTTTTCCCGAAGACTTTCAAATCCGGCTATCGCGTCATGCACGGTGTTCCGAATCCAACAGACGCATTTCCCTTGCCCGGCAGCCGAGATGACCATTCGTTCTGCATCTTCAGAGTCAGTTATAATTTTCACGTCTACGCTCGTTATTCGTTGCGGGGTTGCGTCTACAGGGACTTCTGCAATACTCTCATTACGCGACAAATGAGTTGCCAGCGGATAAGCAGCAGACTCAACACGAATAGATTCAAACATGTCCATCCCTCCGTTAAAGCTGGAAATAAATTCTTGACGCACATGATTCGGCAATGTCGCTGAGAGAAGAATTGCGCTTCCACCCATCGCCGCATGAAAAGATAGGAGGGTTTGAAGAAGCTTGTTCATATACGGGTCGTATGCATGTACCTCATCGACAATAAGAATATGACCGGCCAAACCCAAAAGACGTAATGACTGAAAGCGGGAAGGCAGGATTGCCAAAAGAGCCTGATCGAGTGTTCCGACTCCTGCATCAGCAAGCAGCGCCTTCTTTCGATTATCAGACAGCCAAGAAGCGCACTGAGCAGAAGCTGTGTCCTCGTCGGTTCCATACTGTTTCTGTGTATTCGAGGGATCTGCAATAGAGCGCATAAAGGTATCCGAAAGGTGTCTCGCTCCATGAGCCAACACAAGAGAAGGAGTAGACTCGTCAGTGAAAAGTTTGCGGTACACTTTAGTAACACGATCGTACATCGCATTTGAAGTCGCCATTGTTGGTAGGGCCATAAATATACCATTCCCAAGGCCATGCGTCATAAGACGTTTAGCCAGAAATAATGCCGCCTCAGTCTTGCCGGAACCTGTAACATCTTCAAGGATGAATAGCTGCGGAGAATCAACAATCGGACATTCGATTACATGTCTTTGTAATGGCGTAGGTTCACTAATATCGGGAAATACATCTGCAAATAGACTATCAGTTGCTTTTGGACTTGCGGCATTAATGCCCGCTTCGCGTATAGCACATGTCGCTTGAGGAATGGCGTGGTTGCGCCAATATTCGTCAAGCGGCATAACGCTTTCACAAAATTGGAACCATTGACTGTTTGATCCGATCCAGTCACAAAGCACAGCAAATCCGGCCATGAGCCAGGAAGCAATCGGCATAGAATTAGAATCATAGATATTTATTGGTGAGGGCAATTGAAGAATAATTCCAACCTCTTTGTTTAGAACAACTTGAAGATCATGCATATATTGTGATGCGTAGTTTATTTCCTCAGTTGTGAAGAATGTTGAGAGTCTTAACTGAAGATCGTTGGGACCTGTTCTCCTTGGGGGTTGTCCATGATGACCGGTAAATGCATTTGCAATATATTGAAAGAGTTCCTGCCAGTATTCAGCGACATTCCTAAAATCAGGCACACTGGCAGAGGCTGAGGCTTCAAATGACCGCCAAAGAGATTCGATCCATAGCAGATTTCCAAGACTGTCATGACGTACGGAATAAGCCTTGCCGGATTTCTTCCCTTGCAGTTTCTCCAGCAGGTCAGGCCGCAGATTCTGAAAGTTCTCTGAGAATTTGCCGATATCGTGTAGTCCAAGAAAAAGCGCTATCCATTGACAGCAAACCGTCTCATCAAGCCCGGAGATTGCAGCAAAGCGTTTTCGTAAGTCATTGCGCTGTGAAAGCATCACATGTCCCACCCCCGCCACATCCAGACAATGATACGGCAAAAGATGATACCCCGCACCATCTTTCTCCGCCTTCCCCCAGTAGCTGTAAAATGATTGCAACCTGATATCCCCTTTTTTAACGCATGTTGAATTCTATATCAGGAGATAAAAAACTGCAATCCGGAAATCAGGCAACTTATAAATATCATCCTGAATTCCAACATATCGGGGCTCGGGATGACGGTGTTCAGGTATGTATTCGATTTAAGAAAATATGGCTGGCAGCCGTTGATCGGACGTCATCAAAGATTAATACTGCGTCAGTGTCCCGTCTCTTTTTGCTTTCCTAACAGCGTATTTAAAAACCAGGATGCTCAGCGGCAGCATAATAATTGAGAAAAGCGTTAATGCCAAAATATTGGGGAGCAGTTCACTGACAGAATACCCTTTCAGCACTGCCATTCTCATACCTTCCAGTGCATAGGTGACAGGCAGGAGATAAGACAGTTTTTGCAGCCAGTCGGGAAGCACTGAAACCGGGTAGTACAAACCGCCTATTAATCCAGAAACACTTGAAAATATCCAGTTAACAGGGTCACCTCTCTTCAGGACCATGACAAAACTCGCTGAAATTATTCCCAGACTGCCAAAGGAAATGATAGTGAGCATGAGAACAATAGTTGCCCCGATAAGATTGGCATTGCCGAGATTGACTCCAAACACATAACCTCCCAATAACAGGTACACTGCCACCTTAAAAGACGCCCAGATAAAACTATACAGGGATGAAGATATAATGATAGTCGGGATCTCCGTCTGAGTTACGAGCAGCGCTTCCAGTGTCCCCAGCATTTGTCCCTCACGAATAGTTTCCGAGAGGCTCTGTATGGATACACTGAGATAGCTGTAAAACGCGATGCCGATAAGAACAAAAGAGAAGTAATTCCCTCCGTATGGCTTAAGATAGGAAATCCCTGCATCGCCCAGGAGCCTTGAGAAAAAGTAAAACATAGAGGTTGAAACAAAGATACTGACGAACTGCATGAAAAATGACAGCTTATAGCTGGTATCTTCTATAATGTCTCTCCATAAAAAAGCGAGCGGTTTTTCAAATATAAGTGATACAGGTCTCATTTCGCTTTCACTATCTCTGAAAATAGATCTTCAAGAGTAGGCTCAATCTCATAAACAGAAAACAATTCACCGCCCATATCGACGATTTCCTTAACAAACCCTTGCAGGCTGCCATTGTTATGTCCGATTTCGAATTCAATTTCTGTAAAACCTGATGATCCATTTGATACAGACATCATACTTTTCACCAAAGCCTTATTATGAATCTTTACTAATACCTCTCCTTCAACATTTCTTAATTTCATCACATATCTTTTCGATTCATTAAATTTAGATCTGATATCTTCTAATGTCCCCTCGATCCTGACCTCCCCGTTCTGGATTATCGCAATGTGGTTACACAGCTCCTCTGCATCCCTCAGGTTATGGGTCGCGAAGATTACTGTTTTCTTTTTCTCTCCCACCAGCTTTTCTTTTACCAGCAGTTTCAAATTATGGGCAGAGACCGGGTCCAGGCCGTTTGTCGGTTCATCCATAAATAATATAGCCGGATCGGTAAGAAGCCCCCTCGCTATCGCCAGTTTTTGGCGCATGCCAGTTGAATAATCTTTAAACATTCTGCCGGCATCAGCAGCAAGGTCCAGAAATTCCAGCAGTCTCTCAATCCGTTGGTCTGCCTCCCTGTTCAGGATATTGTTCAGCTTTGCAAAGAATTTCAGATTCTGCCTGCCTGACAGCCTCCAGTAAAAACTCCTCTCCTCGCTTATCACATAACCTATCAGCTTTCTTATGCTCTTCTCATCCCTTGTGACGTCATACCCTTTCACATACGCGCTCCCTGCGCTGGGCAGAACGAGGGTACACAGAATTTTTATCAGTGTGGTCTTGCCGGCGCCATTAGGACCGAGCAGACCGAATATATCTCCCTCATTTATCTGAATGGTTACATTATTGAGGGCCGGGGTCTCTTTCTTTCTGAATGGATGGAATAAAATGTCCCGGTATCCTTTAAGTACAGGATACTTTTTTGATAGATTGACTGTCTCAATAACGTATGACAACCGCAGCTCCCTATGTTGAATTTCTGAAGCAAAACATCTTTAACAAAGACCTCCCGTATTTTACGGTCAGTTCAATGGGACGATAGGCATAATAAATATACACTTTGGCGGAATCAGCCCGTATTGAATATCGTTTCGACATCTTCTCCTGAGAAGGGAAAATATCAGCAAAAATGATTTTCGTTTTTTCCCACTTTGTATCAGCAGCCAATGACTTCATAAATAGGGAATAATACTCATTCTCCGGAATGAAAATTATCTTCTCCGCCATGGCAGTAAATTTAATATCTGTATGTACATGGTCAAGCCAGGAAAGAGCCTGATTACTGCTGTCAAAATATTTTCTGACCAGAAACAATATGGAATAAACAGGCCTGGCAATTTTGCTTTGTTCAATCAGCTCCCTAAACAGTTTCCAGTCCGTCTCTTCTGAAAAGTAACGTATGGTATAAAATATATCACAAAGTCCTCTTAAGGCCGCTTTGTTATAATTACCATGATAAAGGCTGATGCAAAGATGAAGTATCATATCTTCAGGTGATGGGATGAGTACCCACCCCTCGCCCAATCTTGTTTTTCTCGCTCTTCCCCACCATCTGTCGACATTAATGCCTAGCGAATCCCCGGCGACGTTCCAGTGAATTTCTACTATTATTTGTTTTTCCTTATGTATGAAAGGCGGAAGATGAAAATGTTTCTCTTTGTACCATCCCTCCGTCTTGGTCCCCCCTGCAAAATAGGCCAGATCAGACATTACCTCCTTTGCCCGCGCTAAACACTCCGGCCTGACGAGAAGGTCAATGTCACTCATGATCCTCAAACCTATGTCCCCGTACACCGTCCCTGCCAATGCCGCGCCTTTCAGCGTTATTACGTCTATCTTTTCTTCATGAAACGCCTGTAAAATGCGCTCTAATTCAGAGTAAAGATACATATTCCTCGCAACATTGCCCTGGTAAACTATTCTGAGCTTACCTATCACCTCGTCAGGAACAGAAGTCTTCTCCGGAATGTCTTTCAGATTCTTATAAACCAAAGGAGCAATACCTTGAGAAACAGCAGCGCTTAAAAGTTCATCCCACTTAATCTGAAGAGCGAGAAGAGAATTGATCTTTTCCGGGTTGTCCCTGTAACTTCCTTGCCGGGCACATAATATTAACAGAGCGTTTTCATTCGACAGATTCACATCAATCCCTCTATATCGGGCATGAGACCCTTTTCTTTCGTATCATCTTCATTTTTCGGATAACAATAGGTCATTCTGTAGGTTTTAGTCTCTTCCGCATTTTTTTCCATGAAAATATCGCCGTTGCAGGTGAGCCACGCATGGCCTTCCATTTTCTTTACCTCTACATTCCCGGACCGTTCATTTTTATATCGCACACCAAAACATACGGTTACATACATCCCGTATTTCCTTAAAAAATGGTAAAGGACCAGTGAACGTTTAAGGCATATGTTTTTGTATATCCAAAAGTCTCTGCTCAATATATAAAGAGTGTATTTTTCAATTTTATCTCTGATCTCATCAATGTCCCATTTCCCGTTTGATTTTGATTTCTGCGGCGTAAGTATTTTCATTAATTGGGGGACTGTCATAAGTTTTACTAAAAGAGGCAGAATTGTTATGAGCAGAAATATTTGAAGAAAAAGCCCGACTTCTTCCAGGGAATCAAAGTTTGACCGTATTTTCTTAATGGTCCGCATAATGACAACCTGCTTCAGCCATAAGACTGACAAGACATGCGGGGTCTTCATAGATGTCTTTTCCTCTCAGAAGCTCAAATCCGCGGACCTGCCTGACCAGCTTTCCAATGGTCTGTATCTGATTTTGTGAAACTTCTTTATCTGCTGCCAGTAAAGTCTGTTTAAGCAATCTGTTGAACACTTCAAACTGGCTAAGGGGATTAATGCGGCTTTTCCCGCCTGAATTAATCTTCAAAAATACCATCACGTCCGGTCTAAGGTGAGGGATAAAAGAATCGGGGACAATACGTTCTATGCTGACAGTTACCTTGGCGCCCTCTTTAACTGGAAGATTTTCCTCTTTTACAATTCCGGGGAAGCGTTCGCCCAGCATCCTGTCTACGTTAAACGTACTGGTCAATGAATGTGCAATTATTTCTCCTTTTACTTCCTCAAGCAGTACAACATCGTCAGAGGCATATTTGAAGCCATGAGCAACCAGACCCAGCGCCGTAGTGGTTTTTCCGCTTCCGCTGTCTCCTGAAAACAGGTATCCCACCCCGTTGCGATAGAGAGCAGATGAGTGAAGGGAATACAGTGAGTTATATTTCAGAATTTCTGAAAAAGGCGCGCCTACCAGAGAGTATAGTATTCTCGTATTGTCCAGGACCTTCTCCCTGAGATAACCCTTTACTTTTCTTGAGACAGGGTCCAGGTGCATAACAGAGCCGTCTTCCGACGTATAGTAAATACTTTTGCCGCTTATGTAACATGATACATCCGGGGCCTTAAACGCTCTGACTGCGTCTGCCGGTATTGTCGGGGGATTTTTTACTCTGGACAGTTCATAGAGAACTGGTTTTACTAACCGGCGGGTCTCCCCTTTATAATAGAAATTAAAATAATATGATATGCGTAAATGCAGCCGATGATCACAGCGAAGCCGTATACTCACTCCCTGAATTGTGTGTGTACTGTTAATCACTGATACACTCCCCCCGCAGGCAAATACATAATCAGGTGTAGTAAAAAAATGCTCGAGCATTTCTTAAGCTCACTTTTTACCCCGACCAATCTACTCAGCTCTGCACCAAAGGGGTGATGTATCATATGCCTTAGAGTTAATGCCTGAAGCGACGCGACCTTCTTTTCGTACGGGTCGGTTTAATGTCGCAATTAGAACCCAACTGAGTATTCTTGGTTACCTGGTCAAGCTTCTCTTCGTACTTCATCAGAATAGGTTCTTTAAATGGTTTCTTTTCTGCCATGCTCTTCACCTCCTCTTTCCTTCCCTTTATAAGGGTATCATTTTTTGAGCAATAAAGAAACGCTCGAGCAATTAATAATTTAACGTCTATTCCCCGCGGAAAGAATCAACTCTTCCTTCTCCAATTCTCCCAGCAGCCTGACCACGCTTGACTTTGCTCTTTCCATATCAACATCGTACTCGCCGGCCAGTTTCTCTGCTATTTCCATGGAGTTCAGGGAGTCTTCCATGATCTGCCAGATTCTTAATCCTGTCTCATTCAAATTAAAATAATACTTGGTATCCAGGTTTAAAAGCACTGCTCCTTCATCCAGTTCAGTGCACACCACCGACGGATTCTTTCGCCAGGTTTTCAATTGATCATTAATAATATTCACTTACTTTCAAAACTCCTCATCTAAGCTTCTCCCCTCCATTATATGAACAAATGCGTTTGGACTGATTAGTACATTGCGCTAGAGGTGTAAAGAAAAGTTATCATAAAATCTGAAGCATGTCAAATTATTTATTGTCTGAGCAGGGAGACAGTAAGGCTGGATTGAGTAGAGGATTCCGGCACACCATTCATTTGCTTTTAAAATCTATTTAAAACCAAGGGGACACCTTCCGTTTTTCCTGCTAATCCTGCGGCTTGTACTTGTATCAGTGCCTTGAGATCCGAAGCCATTAAACTTTGTTATTTCGTCCAGTTTCTCTTTGTGCTTAAACAGTACAGGCTCCACAAATGGTTTTTTCTTTGTCATAATATTTACTCAACCTCCCCAAAAAATCAACTGATGGATTCTTTCTATATCCTTCTCCTTAGGTCTACTCATTATGTAACTGCAATTATCTTGCCATCTTATAACATCCTGAAATCAAAGAAATTGTAAAATATCACTTACAGGACATGTGTAAAGTTGCTTTATGGAGTGTAATTTATTGCGACACTAGCCAGGGGTAGATCAATTGCGTTTTGGGAGCTTATATATTTTTCACTTCCCTGATCTTCCTGGTCAGCAGAGGAACAATCTCAAACAAATCACCTACAATTCCATAAGTGGCGACGTTGAAAATAGGGGCTTCGGGGTTTTTATTGATTGCAACTATAATATCCGCTGACTGCATCCCTACAAGATGCTGCACTGCTCCGGAAATGCCGCATGCAATATAAATTTTGGGGTTAACAGTCTTGCCGGTTTGTCCCACCTGGTGGCTGTAGGGTATCCAGCCTTCATCAACGGCGGCCCTTGAGGCGCCCACGGCCCCGCCCAATGCCTCTGCGAGTTCCTGAAGCATCTTATAACCCTTGTCCCCGCCAATGCCTCTCCCTCCGGCAACGATAATGTCGGCCTCGTGCAGGTTTACGCTTACTTCAGATACCTCTTTAACAAACTCTAAGACCTTAGTCCTGGATTTAATATTTTCAAGGCCCACTTCAACAACCTCCCCGGACCCGGCAGTGTTATACTCTCCCTTTTTCATCACGCGGGGCCTGACTGTAGCCATCTGCGGCCTGTAATTGGGGCAGAGGATAGTGGCCATTATATTGCCGCCGAATGCAGGTCTGACCTGAAGCAGATGTTTTGTTTCTTTGTCTATCTCAAGAGACGTGCAGTCAGCAGTCAATCCGGTCCTCAGTTTAGCGGCGACTCTCGGAATAAATGATCTTCCCACCGGCGTGGCCCCTGCAAGGACAATGGCCGGTTTATGATTATTAATTACCCTTGCGAGCATTTCACTGTACATGTCGTCATTGAATTTCTCAAGCGCGGGGTCACTGCAAACTATTACTTTATCCGCTCCCCATTTTATAAGTTCCCGCGCCTCAGGTTCTCCCGCGCCCAGGAGCACTGCCAGTAGTTTCGCCCCCAGTTCATCAGCCAGTCTCTTGCCCGCACCGAGAAGTTCATATGAAACAGAGACGACCTTGCCGTCCTTCTGTTCGGCAAATACAAGCACGTCCCTGTAGTCTTCCAGTTTTTGTTTTTGTTCTGTGCTCTGTTCTCCTGTGCCTGTATCAGTAATCGCGCCTTCAGGGCATACAGACAAACAGGTCATGCATGCATTGCAATACTCATTGATATAAGCCTTGCCGTCCTTCAGCTCAATAGCATCAAATGGGCATGAAGCCGGGCAGGTCTCACAACCTGTGCACTTGTCAGGATTAACGATTACAGGCATTTGATCTCCTTAAGTTCTTTAATCAAATTGTCCACCTGCTCCTCCGGCGATCCTTCTATCATTTTTCTCTCTGCCTTTACTTCAGGCGCGAAAATGTTTTTTACCTGCGTAGGCGACCCTTTAAGCCCCAGGTTATTCTCGTCAGCCCCTATGTCCGCCATACCCAGCTTTTTTATCTCAGCCTTTTTGGCGGCCATCTTCCCTTTCAGTGACGGCAGTCTCGGTGTATTCAGTTCCCGGACAACAGTAAGCAGCACAGGCAGAGAGGATTCCACAATATCATATCCTTCGTCCATCAGCCGTTCCACTCTAATATAGTTTTCATTCACTTCTTCTATCTTTCGTATATACGAGATATGGGGGATATCGAGAAATTCCGCGGTCTCAGGACCGACCTGCGCCGTATCTCCATCAATAGCCTGCTTGCCGCAGAAGACTATGTCTGCCCCCAGTTTCCTGATGGCCTGCGCAAGCGTATACGACGTTGCCCATGTATCAGAGCCCGCAAAGGCCCTGTCAGACAGCAGTACCGCATCATCAGCCCCCATGGACACGGCCTCTCTCAGGGATGTTTCGGCCTGGGGCGGTCCCATTGTCAGAACAGTTACCCTTCCCCCCATTTGTTCCCTGATCTGTATTGCAGCTTCAATCGCATGCAGGTCAAAGGGATTAATAATGCTCGGCACGCCTTCTCTCATGAGAGTGTTTGTCTCCGGGTTGATCCTGATTTCTGCCGTGTCCGGCACCTGCTTTATGCAGACAATAATGTTCACTGATATCTATTCCTCCTGAAATCCTGAAGAAAAAATCACAGGCTAAAATTGCGGAAATATTATACGATATCGGATTTGAATTGGTAAAGATGGAAAAGGACAAACTCAGGGATTTTTATTATTCATTTAACGGACAATGGTAGGCCTTGCCATGGACAACCGTTTCATCAAACATGGAATCCTTGCTGGTTATCACAACCGTATTGGCCCCCAAGAGCGCAGCGTTGTTTCTGATTTCGTTTAACGCGTTCTCTTTTTTCAGATCATTGATCAATCCTGCCGGAGAAGTCCCCCTGACAGCGCCCATGTATTTACAATCCGTGAGCGCCCCGCTCTTTTCTTCAAACCGGACAAGGGAGCCGCTTTTTGAAAGGAATGTAATGCAGCCTGTAAACCCGATAAAAGCCGCCATACATAATAATATGAATATCTTTCTGGCCATGACATTAAACCCGCTATTTCTTCTTTGCGGTTTCCTTAACTAAGGCCTGACCGATCACGTTTCTCTGTATCTGGTTTGTGCCCTCATAAATCTGCAGGATCTTCGCGTCACGCATCATCTTTTCAACCGGATATTCCCTCATATAACCCGCGCCGCCCATCACCTGCACCGCGTCCACCGTCACCTTCATCGCCACGTCAGTGGCAAACAGCTTTGCCATGGCGGACTCTTTGGACACGTCTTTGGCCTTAGTGTCTATGAATTTTGCTACCGCATATACCAGCGCCCTTGCAGCTTCTATCTGGGTGGCCATGTCCGCAAGTATATGCTGCACGGCCTGAATACTGATTATCGGCTGGCCAAACTGCTGCCTCTCCAGGGCATATGCCGCGGCAGCTTCAAATGCCCCCTGCGCTACCCCAACTCCCTGTGCGCCTACTCCAGTCCTTGAGCTGTCAAGCGTCTTCATCGCGACGATAAATCCCATCCCCGGTTTCCCGATGACATTTTCTTTCGGGATGCGGCAATTTTCAAATATCAGCTCTCTTGTGGAAGACGACCTTATTCCCATTTTATTTTCTTTCTTGCCGAAGGTGAACCCCGGGGTATCTTTTTCAACGATGAACGCGGAGGCCCCCCTGGCGCCTTTACTTTTATCGGTTATCGCAATGACCGTATAGATGCCGGCCTCTCCCCCGTTTGTTATCCACTGTTTCGTGCCGTTAAGAACGTATTCATTGCCTTCAAGTCGAGCAGTGGTCTGCACCCCGGCGGCATCGCTGCCGGCATTCGCCTCTGTAAGCGCAAACGCCACAAGCTTCCTTCCTGAGGCAATGTCGGGAAGATATTTCTTTTTCTGTTCCTCTGAACCGTAAAGGAGGATCGGATATGTTCCGAGGGCATTTGCAGCATAAGTTGTTGATACCCCGAGACAGGCCCTGCTTAATTCCTCAACAGCCAGACAAAATTCAAACCCGCCCCTGCCCATGCCTCCGTATTCTTCAGGGATATAAATCCCGAGAAAGTCCGACTGCGCCAGAATGTTCATAATGTCCCATGGGAATTCTTCCTTCTCATCCAGCTCAGCCCTTATCGGCATTACCTTTTCGTCAGCTATCTGCCGCGCCAGGTCTCTTATCATTATCTGTTCTTCATCAAAAAAATAATCCATTTACCCTCCAAAGAGATTAGGAAATAAAAAATTTACTGCAAAGGATCCAGGGGTCATTACCATTTAATCAAAGCCGAGGCCCATGTCAGTCCGCTGCCGAATGCCTCAAGAAGAACATAATCACCGTCTTTGATTCTTCCCGCTCTTACCACTTCATCAAGGGCGATCGGAATTGACGCGCTTGACGTGTTCCCGTATTTATCAAGATTGACCGCCACCCTGTCCATGGGAATGTTCAGTCTGCTGGCAGTCGCGGCTATTATTCTCAGGTTCGCCTGATGGGGGATGAGCATTGCAAGTTCAGAAGGCTTTACGTTGTTATGCTCCAGTGTGCTGAGAGCAATTTTTTCAAGCGTCCTCACTGCAATCTTGAAGGTCTCATTGCCCTTCATCTTTATAAAATGCAGCCGGTCCTTTATCGTCTTTGACGTAGGTGGATATTGCGATCCGCCCCCCGGCAGACAGATAAAATCCCACATGTTGCCGTCAGTATGAAGATGGGTGGACAATATGCCCCTTTTCCCCCTTGACGGCTCAAGCACCACAGCGCCCGCTCCGTCACCAAACAGCACACACGTGGCCCGGTCTTTCCAGTCAAGAAAACGTGAATTGACCTCCGACCCGATGAGAAGCAGTTTCTGCGAAGCCCCGGTCCTGATAAACTTGTCAGCCACTGAAAGGCCGTATAAAAAACCGCTGCATGCAGCGTTAATGTCAAAGGCAGCGGCATTTTTCGCCCCCAGCTTGCTTTGCAGAATGGCCGCGGTCGAGGGCATGGGCATATCACCGCTCATGGTTGCGACAATTATAAGGTCAATATCTTTGGGTTTAAGACCCGCAGACTGGAGCGCCCTCTTTGAGGCCTCCAGGCACATGTCGGAATTGGTCTGGCCGGCAGAGACGGTCCTTCTTGCCTTAATGCCCGTCCGCTCAGTGATCCATTCATCCGACGTGTCAACTTTCTTTTCGAGGGCGAAATTATCAAGGACCTTATCCGGGACATAAGAGCCGGTGCCGGTTATCCTACTCATTAGTGGCAACAGATTCCCCCCGTGAAAGTTCCTTATTGAATTCACTTGAAATTACATCCAGTATCCCTTTGCCATGGAACGCTCCGGCTACCTTTATGGCATTTTTTATTGCCTTCGAAGTAGAACGGCCGTGGCAGATAATGCACGGATTACCAATGCCTAAAAGCGGAGCGCCTCCGTATTCGGAATAATCAGTCCTTTTCACAAATCTCTTGAACACGTCTTTGAAAACCGATGAATCGCCCTTGCCCTGGGCATGTTCCATGAATTCCCTTTTCAGCATCTCCACTATTGTTTCAGCCAGGCCCTCGCTTACCTTGAGCGCGATATTTCCCACGAAGCCGTCACACACAACTACGTCGGCCTCACCGGAGAAAATATCCTGGCCCTCGATGTTTCCGATAAAATTAACATTCGAACCCTTTATAAGCTTAAACGCCTCTTTGGTAAGTTCATTCCCCTTGGCGTCTTCTTCCCCGATGCTCAGAAGCCCTACCCTTGGTTTTTCAATATTAAAAATGAATTTTGCATAAGCCTCTCCCATGACCGCAAACTGATACAGGTGAAGAGGCTTGCAATCCACGTTGGCCCCTGCATCCAGCAGCAGGAAGTGGTCCTTCAAGCTGGGCATTATGGCGGCTATCGCAGGCCGTTCAACCCCGGGCAGTTTTCCCAGGACGTAAAGGGCCGTGGCCATTACAACTCCTGAATTGCCCGCGCTTACCATCGCATCAGCGTCTCCGGCCTTCACCATGTTAATGGCAACCCTTATTGATGAGTCCTTTTTTCGCCTGAGGGCCATAAGCGGTGATTCATCCATCTCCACCACCTCGGAAGCGTGCTGAATGCTTATCGGCAGCCTGGAACAATCCCTCTTGTCGAGTTCGGCCTTTACAGCGGATGCATTACCGACGAGTATGACCGACAGGTCCCGGTTTTCGCTCAGGGCCTCAATCGCACCGTCAATATTTGTGGCAGGGGCAAAATCCCCCCCCATGGCATCAAGGGCAATCCTCATGCAGTCTCTTTTTCAACTACTTCCAGTATCTTTTT
>JAGVNU010000057.1 GCA_020053105.1 Thermodesulfovibrionia bacterium | reverse complement strand
AGTTATGAAAGTTGATATTGGCCACACCGGATGACAGCGCCATCTCAACCAGCCCATCGACATCATCGATGTTGATTTTACAGATGACCGATGAAATAGACGTTTCGATACCGGCTTCTTTCAGGTAAGCCAGGGCTGACAGGGCCTTCTCATGGCTTCCTTTGATGCCCCTGAACTTGTCGTGGACCCCCGGCTTAGGGCTGTCAATGCTGATGCCCACCTTTGAGAAACCGGCTTCCCTGAGCTTCCGGGCCATGTCCCGGTCAATAAGAGAGCCATTGCTGTTCATTGATACTGCAAAGCCCAGGTCTGCGCTGCGCCTGGCAATCTCCAGGAGGTCTTTTCTCAAGAGGGGTTCCCCCCCGCCGAAATTAACGGAAAACACTTTCGCCTTTGCAAGCTTATCAAGGACAACGAAAACAGTACCAATACTCAATTCCTCTTTTGTATCGCTCCGGCTGTAACAGTGGCTGCAGGCGAAATTACATTTATTCGTTATCGCCCAATTTACCGTCAGGGGCGAAGAGGGTATCATATCATTCTTCATAGACTAGCCCTTCCTCCTTCATATTCTGCAGGAACTCACTGACATCTTCCCTCAGGACATCCTCGGCAACATCGAAACTTTCCCTGAGACGGGAAACGATATCTTCCGGCGTGTTTCCATCGCACAATTTCCATATCTCGGTGCCGAGTATGTTGAGAGAATGCATCTTTCCGGAATGCAGCAGTATAGAGGTGCCTATCTCGGCAACATCCTCTCCTGTCTCCAGTCCTTTATAGGCCTGGTCCCTGAACTCGTCCTCTTCTCTCCACATCACATCCGGGTTCCTGAATATCTTCATCAGTCACCTACTGCCGTAAAGGACGCAATGACAAGGTCCCCCTTTGAAGCATTGCGCATTCCGTGATCAACAAGGGGTTGAACGATAACTATCTTACCGTTTCCGATTACCTGCTTCTGCCCTGCTATCACGAATTCTCCTTCTCCCTCCATGACTATCCAGATATGGTTGTCGTGATGAGTATGGGTTGTTATCTCCTGGCCGGGTTTCATACAGATGAGATTGATCTTCGAGTGTTTGTCCGACCATATTGTTTCCATATGGCGTTTGGCTTCATCAAATTTTTTGAGCGTCTGAATGTCAAGAATCAAGGCCTTGTTCGACATGATGTCCTCCAAATTGATTGTTTATTAAAATCGCAAGAGACAGCTCTTATAGCATAGCTCATGTCAGGGGATTATTTCATCGCCCTGAAAAAGCCTTCGAGAATATCTGACATCCCGTTAAAGACATGAGAAAACGCAGATACCCTGAGTTCCTTTTCATTATTAGTAACACCCTCGAATGTAACGCCGAATCTGGAAGCCAGACTGTTGGCAGCGGTAAGATCATTGATCCCATCCTGAGGCTTCCCCGCCGCAATCAATAAACTCTTCCCATCATCTGTAAATTTCGTAATTGTCTCCAGCTCAGGATCTGAAAGTCTATTTGCAGGGCTATGTTCTCCAAACAGTACCCATACCTGGCTGTATCCCTCAAGCAGTGACTCAGTGACTTCGGGATATTCTTTCCTGTCAGTGAACTTGACTGTAAAGCCGTCTTTGTTCTCAAGTCCCTCGCGTGTGCTCCGGCTGAAAACATTTCCGTCAGCACCCTGTCCGCCGGATGCATTGTAAATCAATATGTTTTTGCCGCTCTCCGACACATTGTTCTCTTCAAGCCATGCGGCGACGTTTCTTATATACCTGCTGTTATCATATTTGTCTGATGAACTGCTCAGGAACTTCACTGCCCCGGAATCAAAGACAATGCCGCCCTGACCCTCGACAGAATTAGTATAAGTAGCAATAATCCCTTTTCCACCCGGGTCCATAACAATCCTTACGTTTCTGTCATTATGGGCTTTGGTAATAACGGCTGAATCCCCTCCGGATATTGACCTGACACCCTGTAAAACAGGGTTGCCCATATCAACATATGGGGTGAACAAGAAATGCTGAAACCCATAGGCGAACATGATCGTGCCGGCGATACATAAGAACATGTATAAAAAGAACACCCTCTTCTTGAAAATCGTCCAGAACATCAACATAGTAGGCAGCGCGGTTACCGGACCGCCGATAAGAAAAGCCAGTCCTGCCCCGCTGCTCATAGTGCCGTCAAGCGTGCTTTTGATATGGTATAGAATGCTTGACGCACTGATCTGGTGCAGGAACAGGGGGACAGAGCCAAGTGTGACCCAAACGATGTTGAGACTGTCTCCCTGACCGAAAAGTTTATATATCCACTCGTAAGGCATGTATCTCTGAACGATACTTCCTGTTGCGACTCCTATGAGAACATATTTCCCCACAAGCCAGAGCATCTCTGATGACTTTGCCAGAAAAATGATGAACATGTTGCTGGTTTTGGCTGCTATCCTGTTTCCAAACTTCTCCTTGCAGCCGCATCGGAGACGTTCGTCAGGATAATGCTCGTCATGAAAGTCACCTCGCGGCACAGCGCCTTCAATGAAAATGGTCTCTGTCGCGAAACCTTTCTTCCTGAGGAGATGGGTAAGCACTCCTGCAAAAATACCTAACAGGAATGCCGCGACTGTCCTTATTACGGTCCATTCAGTTCCCAGGTCATTAAGTGACAGCAGGTAAGTTGACGGGCTCATTAAGGGGGAAGTGACAAGAAGCGCCATAACAGGCGCTAACGGCAGGCCAGCAAACAACAGACTGATCGCTGTTGTCAATGTGCCGCAGGCGCACAAGGGTGTAAAGATACCTATAAAAGCTGCCAGAAAAATACTGGAAAAACCATATCGGTTGAGGGCCCTTTGAAGTTTGACCGCGAGCTTGTAGGTGCGGATAAATCCGGCCAGAAGCACCCCGATAAGAAAATACGGGAACACGTCTTTTAACTCTTCGAGCATCCCATGTCCGCTGAACACCATGTCCCAGATTTCATTTCCCAGTATTACGGGAAAGGGTTTTGTCAGCAGCTCCGGCCTTACTGCCTGACCGGTTGGACCATAGACCCAGACATGCCAGATTATCAGCGCAAAAGACGCAAACACCATGAACAGGAGCGTCCTGTTTGCTGCGCGGGAAGGCGTTCCGTGAATCCTGCACTCATTATTTTGCTTATTGCTTTTCATGTTCGTAAAACCATCATGTCACTGTCTGATTTTCAAGCAAAGATATTAATCAAGCCCTGACTGGAATTCGGGGGCAAATGTTTCTCCCCTTCTGCGGTATAGAAGACCTATAACAAATAAGGCGCAAAGGCCAATGAGGACCGCAACCTTCCCCTCATACGGCGTCCCGGAAGCATCACCCGCAAGACCCCAGTTCTGCACGAGGGCTGCGCCGGTCAGCATCCCGAGCACAGTTGCGCCTGCATCAGTATCGCCCTGTCCTGCTGCTATCAATTGACGGAACGGGCAACCTTTTATAAGGACAGAGCCAAAACCGACCATGAGCATGCCGAAGAAATTCCAGAGATGGCTGTCATTGGAGCTGGGCTGTCCATACCAGCCTAAAGAAAACTGTCCGGTAAGGATACTGGCGACAAGCGCAAACAGAAAAAAAGAACCTATGCCAAGGGCAAGACCTGTAGTTTTCGGGCAGAAAGTAAATTCCCTCGGCCCCCAGAGGAAAAGCCTCGATATCCCGCCGGTTATGCAAAAACCCGTGCTTTGAGCCAAAGCCCCGATACCGAGGCCTGCAATGAGGGAAATATAAAGGGGCGCATACTGGGCACCTGCGCCTTTACTGCTGAATGAAATAAAGCCTGGTTTGAGCAGAAGTGCACCAAGAAACAGCGCCATCAGAAGCGGGATTAACAGGGCGTTTGCAGCCGGCAGATCGTTTGGTTTCCCGAGGCTGAAACCTCTTTCAAGAAACTTGAGACCGATATATACGCCTGCGACAAGACCTCCCGCTCCGATCCATGCAATGAGATCTCCCGCAGCGACCCGGAAGATCATCTTAATGGGGCATCCCATAAATACAGCGCATCCGATTATCAGCAGGACCCCGACGAAATATCTCAGGAGGGGCGAACTTCCACCGGTTGCCCTGAATTCTTTTTTATACAGCGACATCAGAAAAGATCCGATAACGAATCCCATGATCTCCGGCCTCAGATACTGCATCCTCGTATTTCCATGGAGTCCGATTGAACCTGCGATGTTCTCCATAAAGCATGAGACGCACAAACCCGTATTGGCCGGATTCCCGTAAAAACTTAGTATGACTCCGGTAATGCCGATGACCGCCCCTGTCAGGATAAAGAGAGACTTCGGATAACATGCTGTTTCCGAAGAAACGCTCAAACTGCTGATCCAGTTTCTTGCCCTTCCCAGGAACCCGGTCGCGGGTCTGATCTTGCAGACATCTTTTGCAGCTATACCAGATGAATTTCCCATTTGTCAGTTGAAACCTCTTAAGCCTTCATGAGCAGCTTCCGGCAATCTTCCTTTGCAAATAATAGACATTTTTTTTATCACTGTTTATGGAGCCGGCATTCAGATTCAGACGTGCTCTCTTCTCTATCTCCGCTAATGCCTCAGTGACAGCCACCTTAATTTTTTTCCCTTGAAACAGCAGGGTCTTTTTATCGAGATAGTCAGGGTTGAGATCGACTGCTTCTTTGTACTCCGGCACTGCCTTAAGCGGCTCCTGTCTTCTCATGTAAATATCGCCCATCATCATTCGGGGTCCTCCCTCATAAGGATATTTTTGTATGAGCTCCTGAGTCAGCGCCCCGGCCTTTTCAAGATTATTAGTTTCTATAAAATTCTTTATTACCCTGACGTTATTTTCTATCTCAACGTTAGTCGCAGGACCATCTGCGCCCCCTGTCATTTGCTGTATGTTCCGCTCCGGCACTGCCTCACCCTTATGACTGCCGATAAGCACAACTGAGCCGGCAATAAGAACAACGATCACCAGTATCGAAATCCTGTCAAGCCAGTCCATTGGGGTCTCCGTGCGCATTGAATATTCTCAATTTAATATTTTTGATATGGGGGCATATTCGTCCTCTTTGCCATCTCACGAATGCCGTCAAAATCGCTATCTTTAACATCTTCATATCCGTCTATATTGGCCCTTTCAAGGACCTTTATAACCTCACCGTCAAGTTCTATCGTGTCATCTTTTTTTATGCTCAGTAAAACTTCCCTGAACCGTTTTGCAAAATCCTCCGGGACCTTCTGGGTGACCGCAAAGTTACAATACGGGACCGGCTCTCCTTCTGCCAGTATCGTAAAATCATTCGGGTCGATCCTGCCGTCACTGCTCATCCGTTCAAAATCAAGAAGCGGCACAGCTCCGGCGTCAAATTTTTCAAATAGTACACCGTAGATTACTTTTTCATGCTTGAATGATCCGGAAGGGATGGAATAAAATGCGAGGTCGTTCTCCGGGTCGATACCATTCTTCAGAAGGATATCCAGCTGGGCCATGTATGAAGTCGGGCCGAGAGAGGGGCCGAATATCATGGTCTTGCCTTTAAGTTCATGAATGTTCTTTATCCCGCTCTTTTTTGAAGCGATGATCAGGCCTTTTGCCCTGGCGCCCAGAGACCCCGATTTTTCAGCCGCAAGGATATCCACGCCGTTGTTTCTGTTCATGATGACATACAGCAATGAATTTGTATGGGTAAAGTCCATCTCGTCCACATGTTTTGTAAAATCCGAAGTGTCTATTGCCATAGCCTCAAACCGGACCCCCAGCTTCCTGCCCAGGTATGCCGTGAACGGTTTGAAGCGTTGAAGCGTTTCCTGTTCACTGTTGCAGATCATGTATCCGATCTTATACGTTTTCCCGTCGTCAGTGGTAGGCGCCTGAGTACAGGACATGACAAAAAAAAGAACAGCAATCGAAAAGAATTTTTTTAAGTTATCTGTATCCATAAAGCCTCTTGAATAAAAATATGAGAGATCCTATCCCGGCAACCACAAACCCCGCATATACATACGGGACGCCGGGGTCATTTGTTATCTGAATTCCTGCAAAAGGAAGGCCGTATTTGTCCGTATCCACTTTGGTATTATAAAAACTGAATTTCCCCCACGTCAACGGATGGTTTACCTCAGATGTTCCTTCAAGTACTACTTCTGAATCTTTTGACAGGCTGAGGTCCACCCACACTCTTTTAAGGGAAGGGTTTTGATATGCCACCAGCTTGAACGCATAAGGGAAATCTGTCGGGAGGGTATTTTCTCCGAGAGTGTCTGCAGTGCCGATGAGATCATCTCCGCTATAAACACTGAGGTTAAGCTTCGGCGCCTGCATCAATTCCAGGGCATCTGTCTTGACAGTGAACTGCTCCAGCTGAAAGCTTTCACCGGTCTTCAGTACGAAAAGACCGAACTTTTCCTGCCCTCTTAGCACGCCTACTTTTACAGCTACCGGATAATATTGTACGTTTATTTTTTTCACCATGATATCAACCTCTAACGGCACATCCTTCTTTATGTCCCAGCGGTAAACCTTGTCCACCTTTGTTCCCTCGTATATGTTCACTGTGGACACATAACCAAAGGAACTGATCACGACGCCGGTAAAAATTATGAGTACTCCGACGTGCAATATAATGACCGCTTTTGTAAGGGTCTTTATCCGTTGCACTGTGCACAGGACCAGGTTCAGACCCATAAATCCGAAGATTATACTGCCCCACCAGCCTAATTGAATGTCCTCAGTCTTTATAAAAGTTCTTGGGATTAAAAAAATACACAGGACCAGGAACAGACTGAGTGTTAACTTCTTTGACCCAAGGAACTGATACAACCATTCAAACCTCTTCAATGACTACATAAGCCTTTCTTGTTATATGAGTTTTTTGGATTTTAAAAAATCCCGCGCGACGTTCCTGGGTTTCTCTCCGGATTCCACGGACTTGATCAGTTTTATATGCATATCGTCGTTAATACTGCTGCCGAGTTTGTTAATCAGCCTCGGCAGGGCAGGGAAATTATTTAGAATTTCATTTCTGAGGATTGTCGCGGTGTAAGAGGGCGGGCCTTCGCCGTTTCCTTTCAGGAACCCAAAAGGCTTGAGCCATATAAGTCCCTTTTCTTTTTCGTAAGTCGCTTTTACAATTTCATATGCCTTTTGAACATCGGTCTCAGCAGGCCTATTCAGTACGAGCATGGCCCTGGTAGTGTTCTCAATTGAAATATCGACCTGTGTCACTTTCACCGCCTCATAGAGGTCCTGCGCGTTTTTATAAAGCATTACGTTAACGGCCGTGCCTGTCCTTTCCATAATAAGAGTAGAGATCATCTCGGCAAGCACTTGCCCCTCTGATGTATTAATGACACCGATGGTAAGTGTTTTTCCGACACAGGAATATACCTTCGGTGAAAGTATGACGAGCGCCATTATGATCAATATTGTTTTCTTCATGAGT
The DNA here is from genome assembly GCA_020053105.1 of Thermodesulfovibrionia bacterium. Taxonomy (GTDB): domain Bacteria; phylum Nitrospirota; class Thermodesulfovibrionia; order UBA6902; family UBA6902; genus UBA6902. The sequence goes on along the minus strand of JAGVNU010000057.1, from coordinate 16,970 downwards.
GTTACCTCCTCTACCTGCGGACCTTCACTTTTTTCTCAGAAAAAATGCTTCTTCCCGTGAATTTTACTATAACATATATATACACACCTATTCACTCAGGCTTTCGCGTGTTTTCCCTGTAATGTCCAGGCTGGTATCGGCATCAATGTCTGCTTCCCGATCAACGGAATAATCTCGGGCCGGAGGGAAGGATACGGCGCTTCCTATAAAATATCTGCCACGTGGAACGTACATCGTAAAACGGCCCTCACTATCAACCCAGGCCGAGAGATAATCAGGAACTCCCTGGACCTCTTTGATTCTGTTTGCGATTGCATAAGCCCCGCTAATGGCGGAACCCTTTTCATCAATAATTCTTCCGGTTATTTTAACTGGTCTTTCCCTTTCCCCTCTTTTTATTTTTATGGCTTCCATCAGGTCTGCCACTACAAAGTCGATCTCGACCTCTGTATCAGATACAAGTTCCGCCTCTCTGGGGTCTCCGGAATGCCTGTCTTTCAAGTTGAGTGGTCCATAATCTTCGGTATTCTTTGATCGCGCCACCAGCCAATATCTTCCGGCAGGCACAACCATACGATACCTTCCCTCTTTATCTGTACGAGCTGAGATGAAATCTGCCGGTCTTTTCACATTGGCGCTGTTATAAACAAACAGCATGGACCCTTCTATAGCCCGGCCTTCCACATCGGTAACCTTCCCCTTTATGACAGATTTCCCCTCATCAGCGATTGAATATTCTGCGGCAAAACCGGACAGCGCCGCCAGAAGAAAGAACAAAGCAAATGAACGTCGTAACATTAAGCAGTCAAAATATCTACTCATTTCGCTTCCGGGCCCCATGCCTCTCCTGCAGCATTTTCTTTTGATCGTGACGATGCCGGAATGGCTTCTGTAATAAAAGGCTGCCTGGCATATGGCTCATATTTTACCAAACCGATGCCGGGCTCTATCCTTGCGTCAAAGATCATATCAGCAGGGGAGACATTCCCCCACCAGTTGTTTTTCGCCTCCACATCTTCGTCGTTGAAATCGCCCAAACGTATATTGTACTCGCCATTGGCAAAGATATTGTTTTTCTTTATGGACAGGCCGCTGCCCCGCTCCCTTACAAAAATGCCTATCCGGTTGGCGGTTATGCTGTTTTCTGCGATAAGCGCATTGCCGGCATTTGATCTCAGGCCGATTTCGTTTTCCCTGAAAGAGGAGTGAGTTACCTCAATCGGTCCGCTGCGGAACCTCATCCCTCCATAATTTTTCATAAAAGTACATCCCTCTACCTTAAGCCTGGTAAAATGTACATGCAGCGCCCAGGTTGCCTTCTCAAAAATGCAGTTGGCAAATTCACTCCCGTCAGCATGATCAAGGAGTATCTCGCCCCAGGCCTCGGGGCCCTCATCGTTAAGTGAGGTAAAGGTAATGCCGGCGTCCTTCTGTCCTATTGCAGTCAGCTTTCCTTTTACATTAAGACCGGCCCCCCGAGAAAACAGCGCCTTTGTATATGGCATTACTACAAGATGTATGCCAGGCATGACACTTACTGTTTTATCAATACTAATATCTCCATGCCACGTAGTATCTGTATAAATGGTCCTTAAGGGCCATGTCAAAATGACAGGCTTTTGCAAAAATGGCAAATACTCTGCCTTCCCTTTAGCAGGATCATTCTCTTTATCATAAATGGCGCTTCTCACATCCCCCTCTCCCCACCAGTTGTTCTGGGCTGAAACATCTGTTGTCCCATCGATGCCGAGATTATACAGCCCGTTTCTGAGGATATTGTTTGCAGTTATTGCCCCGTGAAATGAAAGAATGCCTATCCCTCTTTCACCATTGTCCGAAATAAGATTCCCCCGGATGGAAGCGCTTGACTCCTGAATGACAATTCCATTCAGCCCGTTGCCCTGAACAACGTTTCCAAGAAAATCGATATTGTCCGCTCCGCGCAGCGCTACCCCGGATTCAAGATTGTGCGATATGACATTGTTGCTGAAGGTCCCGTACACTGTATCAACAATCATCAGGCCGTACCTGTTGCCATCCAAAAGGTTCCTTTCCACGATAGGGATACCCTCCCTGATACGCAGTCCTTCACGTTCATTATTAATGATCAGGTTGTCTTTGAAACTGAGTGTGTTACGGAAAAGATTGACTCCGGAATAATTGCGAGAGATGACATTGCCGGAAAATATGATCTCGGAATCCCGCGCCCAGAGCACGCTTTTATTGCCGTAAAAATGGGTCCCCCTGATCTCAACGATTGATTCCTGGAACTGGACCCCCCGCTCATTGTTCCTCAGGACAGACTCTGTGACAGCCACATTTGAAAAGTGGAAATGCAGTCCTCTGTATGCATTCTCGATCTGGCAGTACTCGATGAGGTTCTGCGCATTGTCACTGTTCAGTATATTTATAGAATCCCAGTCAGTCATGCCCCTGTCTTTTCCGGCAGACCTGAAGAAGATCGGGTCCTCCTTTGTACCCTTGGCAATAATGTTTCCCTGTATCAAAAGCCCGTTGTCACCGATACCGTCATTGTTGGCATCTTTTTTCCCGAACTCCACAACAGTGCCGGGCATTATGATCAGTCTGGAATTTTCCGGCACCCGGACAATCCCGTTCACTTCAATCCTTCCCTGCCATACTACCGAACCTAACATAACATCGTCGCCATATACCCTTGACTGCTCCGTTCCCCGGTCTTTTGCAGTGTATTCCCTGAGGGGCATCGTGGACTCTTTTGAAGCTGCAGAATAGGAGTCCCTTTTTCTGTTCCCCTTGATAATACTGCCCCTGTTATCAATCTTTGCTCCATTCAGCAAAAATATCCCGTAATCGTTTTCTTCCACTTTCACAGCATCGAGGAAAACCTCGGTATCACGTCCCTGCACAGTAAGTCCGTAGCGATTGTTTGTCAGCAGGGTCTCTTTCAGGAATACATGCCCCTTGATCAGATCAACTCCGGTCTCGGCGTCGCGAACCACAGAATACCGCATATTGATCCTGCCGCCGTCAACGATTATCCCGGCCCAGGATGATTTTTTATCACCCCCGGAAATAAATGTGACTTTTGAACCCTTCTTCCCGTCCGCTTTGAGTGTCCCTCTTACAGTTATTTCCGTCTGGGGCGAAAGAAACTCCGGCTCTGTCTTAGTGCTCTCGGAAGTCATGATGCGTATGACCGTACCGGGCAGGACCGTCAGAGTGATCCCTTCGGGTACTAGGATGTCCTGATCAACTGAGATCTCCCCTGACCACGTTGTATCTGATTTTAATACCTTGCTCTGTGCCGGAGAACCGAGAAGAAGAAGGACCAGAAGAATAAATATTGCAGTGGACTTTTTCATAAAAAGGTAACCTTATGTTATCAAAAAATGTGATAGTTATTCTCGATTTTCAGTGCTTGTGGAAAAAGTAATGAGAATGCCGGTGCTTATGAGCTTCCCTTCCGTGATAATGCATATGCTCGTGAATGAGGTTTACCTTGAGCAGCAGGTCATCGTCTCTCAGGATTTCTTCAGCAGGACCGATCTTTTCTATCCGGTGGTCTTCGGATAAAAGGGCCACCTGAGCGTGCATTTCCGAGATCAGCGAAAGGTCATGTGTCGCGATTACGAGGGTCTTGCCCGCTTCACTCAGCGCAAGCATAAGTTCAACAAGAAAGCACTGGGTCCTCGGATCAAGACCGTTCGTCGGTTCATCAAGCAGCAGCACCTCAGGGTTCATCATGAGCGCTGAACCGATGGCGACCCTTTTTTTCTCTCCCCCGGAAAGCATGTAGGACGGCCGGTCTTTGAGGTTCTCTATGTTCAGCATCTGCATGACCTCTCCAGCCCTGTCCAGCGCCTCCTTTTCGTTCATCTCAAACTGCAGAGGCCCGTAGAGAAGTTCATCCAGAACTGTCGGACAGAACAGCTGGATATCGGAATCCTGGAATACGTAACCGACCCGTTCCCTGAAAAACCTCAAAAACCCTTTGTCCCTGAGGGTCTTTTCCGTGACCTCATGACCGCGGTAAAAGAAGTTGCCGCTCGACTGGGGTATCAGGCCGTTCATGATCTGCAATATGGAAGATTTGCCGCTTCCATTTGCGCCTATTACGGCAAACCGCTCACCTTCGCGTATATCAAGTGAAATATCGCAGAGCGCGGGGATCCTGTTGTAGTAAAGATAGCTGATCTTTTCAAAACGAATAATATTCTCCACACTCACCTCATATCCACAGAAATAAAATCCCGATCATAAAAAGGCATATGCCCGTTGACCAGTCCAGGGCAGTCAGTTTCCTGAATTTGTATATTCTTATCTCATCGGCAAATCCCCTTGAAAGCATTGCCTTGAAAATCTCTTCGCACCTCAGCCGGGTCTTCCTGAAGATAAACGCTATCCGGCCCGTGATCCATCTTCTTGCCTCAGCATTACTTGTCTGTACCGCAAGCCTGCTCTTTTTTGCGAGGAACATGTCTTCAACTGTCCTGGCAAAAATGAAAATATATTTGTACGTCAGTGTAATGATCATAAGAAAGCTGTCCGGGACTCTCAAGACCTTGAGCGCCCTTATGATCTCGGGCAGTGAGGTTGTAGAGAGAACGAGGAAGGAAAGCGCCAGAGAATTCATGACCCGTAACGTGAGCATGAGGACCCCGTGGATACCTTCGCGGGTCAGCCCGATTTCCTCCGGTATGTGGTAAATCCAGAAACTGTAACTCCTGGGAAGGTGCGCCACAGGAAAGATGATCTCGCCCTGATTGATAATATTAAATGCAGAAGGGAAGGCCATCACAAAACCGAAAATAAAGGCCCAGAACAGGACCCTCTTATAGAGATCGATAAGGTCAAGGCGTGATATCACTGCAAGCATGAATATGGACCCGCCTATCGAGGACTCGGAGATCAGGTCTCTCTTTAAGCTGATTATAACCACATAGAAGAGAAGAAAGAGCACCTTTATACGTGCATCGATTTTCTGAAGAAAGGCAATCCTTGACGCGCTTTCCCACTGGACATATCCGGTCTTTATGACATCCGCAAGGTGACATATGCTTTTCTCAATGAATGATGTCCGCATCTTCCCTTTACCGCGGGCAAAGGCTGCAGAGGAAGACCTGTCCAGCAGGAATGAGGGGACCCTATTTCCCATTTTTTATCCTGAGTCTTGCGATTGCAAATATTACAATCCCTACTATGAGTATTCCGAGAAGCCCCGATCCGATATAAGATATGATCTGGACTGTCATGGAAGAGTTTTCTCCGCCAAAGTTGTAGTCTGTAACAGGGGCCTTCCATATATCAGACAATCTCTTCAGCCCTTCCGGCACATAACCGAGGAACTTCTCAAGTGTTTCAGCGCCCCATTCGCCCCACGCATCTCCTGCCTTGAATTTCTCGGGAAGCACAATGCCGAGGGGTGTGAGCAGCGCCATGATAAGCAGTCCGGTCCAGAGTCTTCGCTGCGATTTTGTCATATCAGGCCTCCTTCCCGGGCAATGCGTAAACCAGCTCGGATTCATTTTCGAGAAAATACCTTAATAACAGGACCGTGACAACCCCCTCAATGATGCTGAATAAAAGCATATGTTCCAGCACCATTGCAGGAAGGGCAATCGCAAGTGGATACGGGGCATAAAGCGGCCTGCCGTCAGCCCCCTGAGCGATCATAGGCTGGATGCCGAACTCGATCCCTGTAAGCAATGCCGAGACAGTAAGTCCTGCGTATCCGGAGAGAAATGCCGCAATTGACACCCGTGACCTGCTTCTTGAATTGCCGCTGATCAGTTTAAATACGCCGTATGATACAAACGGTATCGCCACTGCCATATTAAAACAGTTTGCTCCGATAGCGGTAATTCCGCCGTCCCCGAACACGACCGCCTGAATGATCAGGACCACAGACACAGCTATAACCGCAGTCCAGGGACCTAACAGGAGGGCAATGATTCCGGCGCCGACTGCATGGCCTGTTGTTCCTCCCGGTATCGGGATATTGAACATCATGATGAGAAAGGAGAAAGCCGCTGACATGGCAAGATAGGGTACATGCTTTGTTGAAAGCTCTTTTTTCAGTTTCTTCAGGGCGACCGACAAAAATAAAAAAGATACCCCGCAGAGCGGTATATACGTCTGTGGACTGAGATAGCCGTCCGGGATGTGCATTATAATCTCTCCTGCGTTTTCATTAACGTATCCTATGGTTACACGTTTATAACTATCGTGATACCGGTGGGAAGAATTATTTAAGGCTCTTGCCTGTACTTGTTACCGCAAGCTTCCCGTGCTTGACCCCCTTTGTGCCTATCAGCCTGTCTGCTATGGCTTTTATGTCCCGTGCCTTGCCTTTTACGACTATGACCTCGAGGCAGTTGTGCTCGTCGAGATGAATGTGCATGGCCGACAGGATTGACTGGTGGTAATGATGCTGCAGATCGGTCAGGTTATCGGTAAGCTCCCTTGTGTCATGGGAATAGACCAGTGTGATGGTGCCGACGGTTTCGGTTGTAAAAGACTCCCATTCCTCAGTCACAAGACTGTCCCTGATCAGGTCTCTGATTGCCTCGCTGCGGTTTGCGTAACCTTTCTTTTTATTGCGGCGATCAAAGCACTGAAGCAGAGCGTTGTCAAGAGATATGCCGAACCGTATTACAGACATAGTGTTACTATATTATAATTCGTAACACTATCAAAATCAACCCTTTTCCCTTGGCTCTACGCGATTCTGGAATTGCCGGTTTGATGTCCGATGTGGAAAAGTCCTGTACGCAGCACGACGCCGTCCTGATGGGGCAGGGGGGGGAGAAATTGAGGTGAGGACTCTCTGAAAGACAGCCTCACCTCAATGTTTTTTCCTGAGCATCAGCAGGGATGCACATTTGCCGTGCCGACTACTTTCGGTTTTACATAGGTAATTTTCTTCATCCTTACACCTCCTTCCACAATTCATTTGCCGACTATTACATGCCTTATTTTAACTATGTCAACAGGTTGTTGCTGCAGTCTCACTGAAACCCGTAATCAGGGTCTCAGTGAGACATGTTTCAATTTACCACTCGGTCACATTATTCCACCACTCATTAGGCCAGGCGCCTGCTGCTGTCGGGGTATCATGACAGGTCGGGTAGGCCGGTCTGGGACGGCTGCTCGTGCCTGCAGTACCCCAGAGATAATTGCCGCCGCTGTTATTGCTCCATTGATCGGGCTCCTCACCCCATCCGCCTCCGCCTACAGGCCCTCTTCCCTGACCACCGCCGTTTTCTCCACTAAATGTATGGCTTGGGAAGGTCCCGCCACCTGTGGCAACCCGGCCTCTGTGGTTAACATCCAGGCAGTTCGTGATCGCCAGACGGGGCAGACATGAACTGTGTGGTGTATGGCATTTTGAGCAGGAATATCCGTGCATCGTATTGTTTGCGTTATTGCCGGAAGCAGATGCCCATCCGAGGACCGAATCATGTATCCTGTCGTATGTACCCCATGCGTTATTTGTATCAGGGTCTATACTTTCCTTTGAATGACACTGCATGCAGAGGCCGGCAAATTGCTGGTCTGTTTCCATGATCCTGTCGCCTGCACCTGAGGCGCCGACATTGTAACGGTTAAAGACCGAGAACGGCGCGGAGCTGCCTGTCCTGAATGTGTTCTGGTCTATATTGTATCCCATTGTGCTGCCGATATTCTGTGTGTTATGGTCATGACCGCCGCCTCTCGGCTCATTCTTTGCAAGCGGCGACGCATCTTCTTTGTAAGGCGATGTCAACCATGTGCCTTTCAGCATCGGCACTGCGTACTGCTGGTTTGCTCCGAGACTCGGACTGGCCCCGTGCGGGTCATGGCACGGCGTGCAGAGACCTCCGATGGTGTAAGCTGCCTGAGTATTCATAGGCATGGAAACCCCGAAATGACTTCCAATCGAATCGAGGTTGTTCTTGTAAGGATACCTCTGCTGCGCGCCTGACGGATTTACTCCTGCAGCGCCCTCCCAGCCCGGCTTCTCCCAGTAACTGACGATCATACCGGTTGTGCCGAAGGTGCTATAGCCCCACGGCAATGAAGCGCCGGCGCTTGCAGTCATATGACAGTTAAAGCACAATGCGGCGCCCGCCTTGTGGGTCACCATTGTTGCTGAACCGGCAAAATCCGCGGGCTTGTATGTGGCAGTATATCCGCCCAACCCGGCAGTAGTGTCCTTCAGAATTCCGCCGTTTGTCGTTGCGCTTGTATAACTTGTGGTCTTTCCGTCTGCGGTAGACCCGTGAGAGTTGTGGCAGTCGAAGCAGGCCACATTTGTACTTCCTGTTATGTCAGGGATGGTCCCGTCAATGCCTGTGCTGGCACTCCAGCCCTGTTTATTGTTGGCGGCATTACCGTGGGCTGAGTATGCCTTGGTAAGGTTCTTTTGTGCCGCATTCGCTTCTGTTGTGTATTTGCCCCATGTTGTGGTGCCTGTCTGAGAATACCTCTCATCAATGCTCAGGCCGTCCCATGCGTACTGCGTCGGGGTCTTCCCATCACCGAAGGGCTGGGCCGCATTGTTTTGAACGCTGTGGCAGCCGAGGCAGTGCTGATTGATCTTCGCAACTTCTCTTGGAGCGTTGCTGCCTGACGCAGGGCTTATTGATACTGCGACAAGCGCCCAGCGAGCAGATGAAGTATTGCCTGTTACAGCGCCGCTTTCAGCGCCATTGGCAGTAATAGACTTGTCACCGCCGGTCATTCTGAAGTTGGATGCCGATGCATCATACCTTTCAGTATATCCGGTTGGCGGTGTGAAAGATGCAATCCCGTCCGCACTGACATTGTACATTACATAACCCTTTGCAACAACCGGTAAACCGCTCCATGAGAATGAGGAACCGGAAGTGCCGCTTGAAATTGCAGATAAAGGCGCTGCTGACTGGGACGCCCCCTGATATGTCGCTGCTGATATTGTGGGCGTGAGGTTAGGGGTACAGCCGCTGAAGGTCAGCGTTATCGTATCGTTTGTTCTTCCCGCTATGCCGGTCTCTCCAACGTATCCCATCCACTGGCCCTGTCTGTTAGTAGAGGCAATAGCCTTGTTGATCGTTGTTATTGTCTGACCTCCGTAATTCCCGGTTATGGATGTCGGGTTACAGGAAGAACTGCTTTCCCATGCCAAACCGATGAGTACCATGCGGTTCGTACCGGCGCCAGCGGTAAATGTGGCTGTGCGGTTGGACCCGCTTCCGCCGGTTGTGAGTCTTCTCCAGGTATTTACAGCCGTAACTAAGGATGTCGGAGGAGGCGGCGGCTCTGTCGCGCCGCTATATGCGACAGCCGTAGCGCCTGCCGCATAAGTTGACGGTCTCGCGCCGTTTCCGTAAACAACCAGGTCTACCGCCGAGCCGGGGGCATTCCAGCCTCCGTGATAGGCGCTGTTGATGCTGCCGTCGCTGTTTGCCTCCCAGTGACACTGGTAACACTTTGCGTCGGTTATTGTCGTGCCCTGTATATGGTGAGAATTTGCACTGAACTGACCCGCTACGGCAACCCTGCTGCCCTGCTGTGTTGAGTGACAGCCGAGGCAGCTTCCTGAGACCTGTAACCCGTCCGTGTGATCATGGCATAGCGTACAGTCTGTCCCGTCATTATGCGACTGACCACCCGGAGCTGTGCCATCGTTCTGATGATGGCTGGTCTGTGTATGACAGGTGTTGCAGATAAAATTCTGCGTTAACATATCTGCAGGCATATTGTTATCACTGGCAAAGCTGTACTGGCCCGAATAAGCCTCAAAGGCCACACTGTTTCCCCTTATAGTGCTCCTGATGAACTTCAGGTTTATAAGACCACGGAAGTTTGTCTGAGTACTCATCGGGTTATGACATTCTACACAATTAAGACTTAACGAGCCGTAATGGCTGCCGTTATGCGTGCTGACATCAGTACCGTTAGCGGAATTTGCATCGCCATGACATGAATTACATGCGCTGTTTGGAATGTTAGCATCCGGCACATACGTGTCAGGAGTTACGTGACATACGGTACAGTCAAACCCATTGTGCGGAGGGGGAACGTTGGCGCTGGGCTGGAACCCGCTGTCGTGAGAATGACAGATACCGCAGTCCATGCCGTTATTGTGGTCCTGACCCCCCGGAGCTGTGCCGTCGTTTTGCTGATGGTTTGTCAATGTATGACAGGTGTTACAGACGTTTTCCGCATAAGGAGGTCCGTCCGCGAATGAACCTGTGCCTGTGTATGTTGTGAAGTTGATGTTCGGTCCTCCGCCGACAGCAGTAAGGTCGGTCCGTACATGTGCAAGGTTTGTAGTTCCAAACATGGGCTCATGACAGCCGACGCATGCCCTGCTCTGGTGAGGAAGGGCATCAGGCGCTGTGGGAAAAGTGCCCTTCAGAACACCTGCCGGTGAGTGACACTGCTGGCATTTGGTGTCCGGTATCGGGGAAGTAAAGTCAGAAGAACTGATGTGGCATAATGAGCAGTCATTCAGAAACGCTGCGGTATTATGGGGCGCTACAGGATCAGGAAGTGTCGCTGTAAACGCCTGTGAATGAGCATGACATCCTGTACAGTCCGCGCCGTTGTTATGGTCCTGACCGCCCGGAGCCGTGCCGTCGTTCTGATGATGGTTTGTGATTGTATGACAGGTATTACAGACGTTTTCACCATACGGAGGTCCGTCTGCAAAAGACCCTGCGCCTGTCAGTGCAGTAAAGACGACATTTGCCCCGCCGCCAATACCTGAAAGGTTGGTCTTTACAAGTTTCAGGTTGCCGGAAGTAGTCATAAGCTGGTGACAACCCACGCAGGCCTTTGCCTGGTGAGTCAATACATCGGGCGCTCCCGGGAAACCGGCCTTCAGCAATCCCGATGGAGTATGACACTGGGCGCACTTTGAATCAGGAACGGGCGTTGTATAGTCTGTGGCAGACACATGACAGTAGTCACAATTGTTTGAGAACTCAGCCGTGTTATGAGGCGCTGCCGGGGTCCCGCCTACAGGGGCAAAACCGCCGCCATGACTGTGACAGGTCATGCAGTCCTGACTGTTGTTGTGGTCCTGACCGCCAGGGGCTGTTCCGTCGTTCTGCTGATGGTTAGTTGTTGTATGGCACGTATTGCAGATGTTTGCGTTATAAGGCGCTCCATCGGCAAAAGAGCCGGGGCCGATGTTGGAGGTAAATTCAACAAACTGCTGAATGCCCTTGGAGTCATAGCAGATGTATTCCTTTATATACTTCCCGTATGTTGTTCCGAATAAATCATTCTGCTCCTGAGTATGTGGGTTATGACAGGTGACACAGCCCTGATCACCGAGTGTCCATGTGGTATGTGAGCTGACATTCGGCGCGGAACCGAACCCGTAAGGAGAATTAAGCGGGTACTGTGCCTTTAAGGTCCCGTTCATCGGGTCAGAGGTGTCCGCCGGATCAGTATGACAGCGCTGACAGGCATACCGTATCGGGTCCTGAAAATTCGCTGCATGGCATTTGCCGCAGCTTAAGGCGCTGTTCTCGGCATGAACGGTATTATCAGTATTAAGAAGCGTAACAAAGTGAGGACCGTTTTTCGGGTTTGACCCGGTCTGACAGCTTCCAATGCAGTTAGGATCACCTGCATCCGTCAGATTGTCGCAATCATTATCTATAAAGTCATTGCAGGTATTTCTTAAAGAATGTTCAATATTGCCGGGGAAGCGGTTTGGGTTGTTATCATCGCAATCACTGGCGCACTGCGGCACTCCATCACCATCATTGTCTTTGTCTGAGGGGGCCTTCCATCCGTCACAGTTGGAGTCCTTACCGTCACAGATTTCAGTGGCGCCGGGATATACCCTGGGATCGCTGTCATCACAGTCCGGCGTGCCGCATATACCTGCTACGTCATAGCCGTCTCCGTCGGCATCTGTGATCGCAGGGCAGTTGACAGCATTGGGGTCAGCGCAATCCTTCAGTCCATTGCAGTCGTTGTCTTTGCCGTCAGTGCAGAGTTCAGGAGCGCCGGGATATATTGTGTTATTTACATCATCACAGTCTGTTCCTCCGCAGTAGGAAGCGGTAAATCCGTCGCTATCTGCGTCAGGACAGATGCATGGAGTCTCATCAACCTGGCTGTTGCAGTTGTTGTCTTTAGTATCTGAACACCATTCCTGCGCTCCGGGATTGATGAAGCGGTCGTTGTCATTACAGTCAGCCGGCACGCCGCAGGTGCGGTATCCGTCTGCGTCAAGGTCTCTTTCATTCATAGGGATTGAATAGTCACAGTTGTTATCAAGGCCGTCACACAGTTCAGCTGCCCCCGGATAGACTGTATTATTGTTATCATTACAGTCGCCGGCACATTGCGGGTAGTTGTCATTATCGTTGTTCACATCTGTTGCCGGTTTCCAGCCGTCGCAGTTCGTGTCTTTGCCGTCACAAATTTCAGCAACGCCCGGACGGACTGCGGGATCGTTATCGTTACAGTCTGTCTGGCTGCCATTTGGACATGAGGCGTCACCCGGGCTGCCGTAGCCGTCTGCGTCAGTGTCTGTGCATGCAGCATTCGCCGTGGAATAGAACCCCAGGGCGCAAATGAACAGGACTGTATAAATTACAATCCAACATCTGCTTATGTGTTTAAACATATGCATCCTCCCTCAAAATTTTAATTGTTTTTTTATAATGAAATAATTATTGGAATAACGAGAACAGGTTCCTCGAGCAAATATAATTTGCTTGAGTTGAAGCCTGCAAAATTAATACCAATATACAACTAATTGATATTAAATGAAACAGATAATAAGGGGAGATTTCTTCCATGCCACAATGGCAGGGTAAATGCCATTGTGGCATGGAAGACAAAGAAAACCGGAGAGCACAGAGGTAACCCGAATACCTCTGTGCTCTCTGTAGTCGTATTTCAATGCATTTCTCAGATCACGGGCACTCAACCGTCTTCATGAGGAATACGTCGTAACTGCTGAAACTGCTGTTCATTGATTGTCCCGTAGTAAACATCGAGCCGTCGGCGCCTACGGCTATGCCTCTGACTTCATCAAATGAAGTGCCGATGCCAAACTGTTTGGTCCATACTTTATTCCCGGCAGTGTCATACTTGCCGATAAATACATCGGTGTAGCCCTGGTTCGTATCGCCGGGGAAGGCGCCGCTGGTAGTCCCTGTCACGAATATGTAATTTTCCTCTGCATCCAGGTCAATGCCGTAACCATAATCATTCAGGTTTGATGCGAGTGTCTGGGTCCATATCGACTGGCCGTCCGCATCATATTTTCCTATGTAAACGTCATTCCGTGTAGGGGCGCCGGAATCCTTGGAGCCGATTACATAAACATTGCCGGAGGAATCCAGCGTTATGTCCTGGCTGATCCCGGGGTTCTCAGGCAGGATGCTCTCCCATACAGGGGCCCCTGTCAGCGCATCGTATTTGAACAGTGTAAGCGCGCACGTTGAGGTGCAGGTGCCGCCGGAGACATACACATAATTTTCACCACTATCAAGGGCGATCCCTTTACCGTAATCAGAAGGTATCCAGGTCCCGAAATACCGTTTCCATACCTCCTGGCCGTTAATGTCATATTTGCCTGTAAAGATATTCGGCGCTCCTACGTACTGGCCGGTCGCAGGATCGCTCCATGTGACTCCGGTAACATAAACATTGCCGGAACTGTCTACGGCGATATCTTCACCTGTGTCAGAATAAGCCGTCCCGAATTGCCTTGTCCAGATATTGTTTCCATTCGCGTCATATTTACTTATGAACACGTCGCTTTCGCCTGAAAGCTGACCGGCAACGAGTTCCCCGTAGGTATGCCCGGTCACATAGACATTCCCGGAGTTATCAACTGCAAGGCCCGTTCCATAATCCTGGGCTGTTGAGCCGAACTGCCGTAGCCACTGTTCAACGCCGTCTTTTGTGAACTTGGCGATATATGCATCGATGTTGCCTGCCCCGGCAAGGGGCTTTCTTGTATACCCTGTTATGTATATGTAATTAGTGTCTTCTGCGATGGCATAACTGTCGTCATGGTCCGGGTATATGTTCACCCAGTGCTGCGTGGTGCGGTCAATGTCGCAGGTCAGATCACACGCGTCGCCTGTGCCGTCCCGGTCATAATCAGCCTGGTCCGCGTTGGCGGTGTTACTGCAATTGTCCGTATCTCCGCAGACTCCATCGGCGTCAATATCATTGAGCGGGTCTGCCGGGCAGATGTCCACGTCTCCGCAAATGCCGTCTGCATCCGCGTCATTATAAAAATCATTGGGACAGGCATCGCATGCATCTCCGCTGCCGTCAAGGTCCGAGTCTGTTCGGTTGGAGCTTGTGGTAAACGGACAGTTGTCACACACGTCCCCTATACCGTCGAGGTCCGTATCTGTCTGGTCAGGATTCAAAACGTCAGTGCAGTTGTCTGCATTATCGTTTAATCCGTCATCATCAAAATCGAAATCAACGTAATATGTTTGGGCGGCGTAATCCCTGACGTACCAGCCCCAGCCGGTGTTCCCGACAAGGCCCGCGGACAAGTATGAAGGAGAGATCGCCGAATGACAACTGGCGCACGAGGCGTTAGAGACGATTACCCCTCCATTGCTCAAGGCAGGATTATCACATTGAGGAGAGTTTAATTCGAAATACCTGTTATCACTGCCCCTGTAACAGAGCTGGCGAAAGTCTCCCATCCTTGACATCACTGTCATCTTCGGGCGATTTGTCCCGTGGGGGTCATGACAGAAGATACAGCTGGTATTTCTGTCAGCGCCGTTGGCGGAGATATGTCCCTGGTGAAGATTATGGATATCCGGACCCCATGTGGTATTCAGGTCTCTGAAGTTTGTCGATGCGCCTGATGCCTCGACAGCCAGGGCCTGGTCGTGGCATGAAAAACACAATGCAAAGTCGTCTGCCTGGGGCTGCCCGCTGCTGACCTGGTAATAAGGCAACCTCATGTCTTTGCCGTCATAGAAACGATAGTTCGCAGGGTCCTGAGGCGGTGTAGTGGAAAGACCGGTGCCGATAATGTCCCTGACAGGATAATAAATATGATCGATATGCGGTTTGGAGAAATCATGACAGTGGACGCAGTCAACCAGCTGACCGCTGCCGTGACCTGTAGCGTAATATCCGTATGTTGAATTGTCGCCGGCCACATTCGGAGCATTAATGCCCGTGCCGTCAAGCTTGCTGTTGCCGGGCGCTTCATCATGGCAGCCAGCGCACCACTTCTCTTTACCCGCTGGTAATATCTTCCCTTCGTAAATGCCGCTTGACCAATTTACCTTTGCGCCGGTAACAGGATCATTGACACCATCAAATGAACCGTTGGGGCTATGGCAATTATTGCAGACTGTAGTTGCCGCTAAATTATTCCCATCAGCAAAAAGCGGTGGCTGGGCTGTACCATGACAACCCCTGTTCGTTGAATCACAGCTTATCTTCGGGCCCTTTTCATCTTTCAAGTGCGTGGTATGGCTCTGTCCGGCTGCGCCGGGTTTAAAGCCTCCGTCATGCGTATGGCAGAATGTGCACTTACTGCCGTCGTAATGGCCGACATAATTGCTGTTTCCATCTTTATCTCCTGAGGCGCTGCCGTCGCGATTATGATGATTCGTCTGGGTGTGGCACATCTCACAGATGTTCTCATTATTGCGTGGCCCGTCTGCGAATGAACCCTGGCCTGTAGCTGAAGTGAATTCGACAAATTCCTGGATGTTCAGTCCTGTTACCGGGTTGTTAAAGCAGACATATTCTTTAATAAACATTCCGTAATCTGTTCCGAAGACATTGTTCTGCTCCTGTGCATGCGGGTTATGGCAGGTCACACAACCCTTGTCTCCCATGGTCCAGCTTCCGTATTTTGTGCCTGCTGCCGTTGAAGAATGCATTGCAACATTCGGGGCTGTACCGTAACCATAAGGCGGAGCCAGAGGATAGTGCTGCTTGAGCGTGCCGTTCAGCGGATCAGAAGTGTCTGCCGTGTCAGCATGGCAGCGCTGGCAGGCAAAGCGAATCGGATCATTGTAATCTGCTGCATGACACTTGCCGCAGCTTAACGAGTTATTCTGGGCATGAACAGTGTTGTCGGGATTTAACAGCGTAAAGAAATGCGGAGAGTCCTTGGGACTTGTAGTGGTGTTGCAGCTGCCGGCGGAACATCCGTTGTCTGCTGCATCGGCCCTCCCATCGCAGTCATTGTCTATACCGTCACTGCATAAAGGGTCTCCTAAATGTCTTTCAAGAATTAAAGGACTGATATTTGCATTATTGTCATTGCAGTCTCCCGCGCACACTGGTACACCGTCTCCGTCAGTATCTTTGTCCGAAGGGGCCTTCCAGCCGTCACAGTTGGAGTCTTTGCCGTCACAGATTTCAGCAGCTCCGGGATAGACTTTATTATCATTGTCATCACAGTCAGCTGTGCCGCATATACCTGCCACGTCATACCCGTCTCCATCAGCATCGGTTATAGCAGGGCAGTTGATGGCATTGGGATCAGCGCAATCCTTCAGCCCGTTGCAGTCATTGTCCTTACCGTCAGTGCAGAGTTCAGGCGCTCCGGGATATATTGTGTTATTGATGTCATCACAGTCTGTTCCCCCGCAGTATGAAGCGGTAAAGCCGTCGCTGTCTGCGTCAGGACAGATGCACGGTGTCTCGTCTGTCTGGCTGTTGCAGTTGTTGTCCTTAGTGTCCGAGCACCATTCCTGCATTCCCGGATTGATGTAACTGTTATTGTCATTACAGTCAGCCGGCACACCGCAGGTGCGGTATCCGTCTGCGTCAAGGTCTCTTTCATTCATCGGGATTGAATAGTCACAATTGTTGTCAAGGCCGTCACATAGTTCAGGGGCCTTAGGATAAACCGTATTGTTATTGTCATTGCAATCATTCTTACACATCGGGACCCCATCACCATCTTTGTCTACGTCTGTTGCCGGTTTATAGCCGTCACAGTTCGTGTCCTTGCCGTCGCAGATTTCAGCGGCCCCTGGATAGACTTT
>JAGVNU010000073.1 GCA_020053105.1 Thermodesulfovibrionia bacterium | reverse complement strand
TCGCGTACAGGCGGTAAATTTACGTTAAATACATCCAATCTGTAAAAAAGGTCTTTTCTGAAAGATCCCTTCGCTGTAGCAGATTTAAGGTCTTTATTGGTTGCTGCAATGAGTCTGACATCTATTTTTTTGCCTCCAGTGGCCCCAATTTTCTCAACAATCTTGTCCTCAAGGAACCTGAGAAGTTTCGATTGCAAATTCGTGGAAAGTTCTCCAATTTCATCAAGAAATATGGTGCCCCCATCCGCATATTCAAATTTTCCAATTTTACTGGCATGCGCTCCTGTAAATGCTCCCTTTTCATGACCGAAAAGCTCCGCTTCAAGGAGATTATCCGGAATAGCAGCACAATTAATAGTTACAAAGGGTTTATTTTTCCTTTGACTTCTTTCATGTATAGCCATGGCGGTCAGCTCTTTCCCCGTCCCGCTTTCTCCAGTTACAAGAACAGGTATATCTGTAGGAGCGACCTTCCTTATCATGGAAAAGACATTCAGTATCCCCTGGCTTGAACCTACGAATTCTTCATTAATATCAAGATTTTTGCCAACTCCTAAAATCTGGATGTCTATAAAGTTCAATATCTTATACATGTCCTCGATTGAAAATAAACTGCTTTTTAAATCCAGGCGCTTTATAAAAGATTCCTTTTCGTGCTCTACAATGTAGTCCTGGGAATAGAAATTAAGACTCCAACCGCATTTGTCACACTTTCGAAGTTTCTGAGTATTGTCCTTTCCACAATACGGACATGAAAGATCATCTCCCATGTTTTCCTTTATATAATCCCATAGTTTCAACTTAGTATCTCTGTTAATGTTATAAAACCTTGCCGCAAATCCATCATTTCCAGAACGTGTTACTTCACCTAATATTTCAAATTCACCATGCTTGGGCAGATCATATCTCAACCCAAGAATTTTATTCTCCTGATAAGGAGCTGCATAATCAATAAACCCGCCGCTTAGACTCAGAGAGGTAAATTTTGCCTGTGTTTCTGTAACACCTTTGCCGCCGTTATTATTAGCAATAATGTGGACAGGCAAATCGACTTTACATCTAATATCTAAGCGTGACGTCATACTTCCTCCCTTTTAAATTATTTCAACTAATTGGTTTAATTAGAAAAGCCTTTGTATAAACATACCACAAAAGGAAATACATGTCAAGATTTTTTACATGCAAAGTTTACATGATAGCAATTATTGAAATGTTCTCATCCGATTAGATTAATCAAAACAGAATAGAAACTTTATTTTGAGGTTAGATACAATTAGCGTAGCTTAAGGGCAACTTACATCACAATGATTACTGACAATTCGGAACGCTAATTATTAATGAGAGCTGTGGATAAGCAGGGGGAAGCACTTGACGCAAATATACAATAATTCTCCTTTATACTCACAAGAAAGCAACAATACATCTTCACTGGCAATTCCACAATTCAGACATTTATGATCCATTATTATTCTCCACAAGTTTCTTTAATTCGTTAACAATAGTTTCAGGAGCCATGTTATGCATAGCAGAACCAAAAGCAATTGACTCCATATTGATTCCCGGACATGTAAAGCAACCATTGCCAAAATATTTTTCTATTACCTTATCTGCCCCTGGAATATTATTGATTACATCTCCTATGATGGAATCTTTCGTTATCTCGATTTTCATTTCGTCCTCTTTTCCTCCGTTAGGATTAATTTCATTTTCAAAGATGTCCGAACCACACGCAATTGATTATTATGTACACCGCAGCTGGATTTCTAAATACACTTTAAATAAAACAACAAATAGTTTCTATGATTTCAATCATAAGTATATAATGCCGGGAGTTATATCGACTTGACAGTTTTTACTATATTAATAGCAAACAAAAATATCGCAATACACGATATTACCGACGAAAGTATAAGTGCAGTGTAGACTATGGGAATGTCACCTCTGACATGGAATGGCCAGCTAATTGCCATTCCAATAAGACCTGCATTTGCCAGCCAGAACTGAACCTTTACAATTTGAGGGCTGTATATGTGGCGACCGCTAAACTTAGGCAATATATGGTACCCGACCCCGTAAATCATCATTGACATAAAACCCAGAAGATTCAAGTGAACATGAACAGGCAGATAGTATCCTGCTTCACTTGGCCATAAAAGCATTCCAAGCCCAACTGCCACACCGGCAACAAAATAAATAACACTCATTCTCAGATACCATACAATTACGGGTTCCATTTAAATAAACCTTTCTGCTCTTGTTTGTATCAAGCCATATGGCGTACGGATAAAATTCAGGTACTAACTACTGCAGCGTTAGCTGACCTGCTCAACAGATTTCACCTCAGGAATCTCTTTTTTTATGGTTTCCTCAATTGCATTTTTCAAAGTCATCGTTGACATCGGACAGCCGGAACATGCGCCTGTGAGTTTAACTTTTACCACACCATCAGCCTGCACATCAACAAGCACAACATCTCCCCCATCCCGCTGAAGCAAAGGTCTAACTCTTCCCAGGACTTCCTCTACTTTTTCTTTTAACATTACTACCTCCGTTATTAATTTTTTATTATTATAACTTAAAGAATATTTAATTCTATGATATTTATCATATATCAAACAGGAATCATCGGTGATAAGTTGCATGGTCAATGTTGACCGCTTACAGCTATAAGCTTCTTAACGTAATTTGACAAAGCGATACACTTCTTTATAAGATTTATCTTCAGTAAGTTTATTAATAATCTTTCAGATATCTTCAGAGTCGGATAAATTGTATTTACAGGACTTAATCCTAAAACTTCACGAGTTCTGGATTGAACAGGGATGCGTTATACATCAACCCTATGATATTGAGGTTGGCGCAGGCACTTTCAATCCTGCAACTTTTTTCAGAGTGCTTGGCCCCGAACCCTGGAGGGCCGCCTACGTTGAACCTTCCAGAAGACCCACTGACGGAAGGTATGGAGACAACCCGAACAGACTGCAGCATTACTACCAATATCAGGTAATACTAAAACCGTCTCCACCTGACACCCAGAATATTTATCTGAAAAGTCTATCAGCAATCGGTATTGACCTCCTTAAACATGACATTCGCTTTGTGGAAGATGACTGGGAATCACCGACACTTGGGGCATGGGGGCTGGGCTGGGAAGTCTGGCTTGACGGGATGGAAGTAACACAGTTTACTTATTTCCAGCAGGTAGGCGGCATTGAGTTAAAGCCGGTTTCAGTTGAACTGACATACGGACTTGAACGAATTGCCATGTATCTTCAGGAAGTCGACAATGTCTATGATCTTAAATGGAGCAGCAATATAACATATGGTGATATTCATCATGAAACAGAAGTTGAGTTTTCAAAATACAATTTTGATACTGCCGATACAGGTCTGCTGTTCAGCCTGTTTGAAAAATATGAAGCTGAATCATTAAACACGCTAAAACAGGGGATTGTCCTGCCTGCTTATGACTACTGCCTTAAATGTTCTCACAGCTTTAATCTGCTGGATGCCCGCGGGGCCATAAGTGTTACAGAAAGGACAGCTTATATTGCAAGAATCAGAAACCTGGCCAGAAAATGTGCGCACGACTATCTTAAATTGAGAGAAGACATGGGATTCCCTCTATTAAAGAAATAAATCTAGACCAGGAGGCCAGAGTTTTCAGATTCATATAGTATTTTTCATATGCCCATTTGAATCCATGAACTCTTAGAAATATTATGAAGCCTTTACTTATTGAAATAGGATCCGAAGAAATACCGGCAAGGTTTATTCCCAGAGGTCTGGCATTACTCAGGGGAGATATTGTTCAGTTACTGGATAAGTCTTCCATCAAATACGGGAGGATATCTGAATATTCAACGCCCAGAAGACTTGCCATACTTATCGAAAGCGTCGATGAACTGCAGGATGACAGAACGATAGAGGCACTGGGCCCTCCAAAGAAGGCCGCCTATGACGCAAACGGAAATCCCACAAAGGCCGCCTTGGGATTTGCAAAGTCACTGAACATAGGCGTGGATGAGCTGACAATAAAAAAGACTGATCGCGGTGAATATGTCTCCGCCACTGTTAAAGAAAAAGGCAAACCAACAGCGGATGTACTTTCAGAGAGCTTGCCAAAGCTGATTTCATCGCTTCAACTTCCAAAATCAATGCGGTGGGGTGACAGTGCATTGAAATATTTCAGGCCCATTCAGTGGATACTTGCACTCCTGGGCAATGAGGTCATCCCCTTCGAGCTTGATTCAATAACGAGCGGTAATATTTCATACGGTCACAGATTCCTGTCCCCTTCACCCCTTCTGATTGATTCCCCTTCTTTATATTTATCCTCCCTTAAGCTGAATCATGTCTATGCTGATTCCGGTGAAAGAAAGAATTCAATTTCAGCTGGAATCCGGGCGATCGAATCATCAGATTGCAAAGTACATGAAGACGAGGACCTGCTTGACACCGTCACAAATCTCGTTGAGTATCCGACCGCTGTATTGGGAAGTTTCGACAGCAGGTATCTGGCCCTTCCCAAAGAGTTATTGATAACTGTAATGAAAACACATCAAAAATATTTTTCAGTGGAAGACAGGGAAGGCAATATGAAGTCTTCTTTCATCGTGATCAGCAACATGAATGAAGATGTTAATGATAATGTAAAAAGAGGGGCAGAACGTGTCCTGAGGGCCAGACTTGAAGACGCGAGGTTTTATTATATTGAAGACCGGAAGAAGGCTTTATGTGACTACGTAGATGAACTCAAAAAAGTGACTTTTCAGGAAAGACTCGGTAGCCTCTATGAAAAAACGGAAAGGATATCTTTCCTTTCATCCAATATCGCAGATCTGATTAATCCGGAATTAAAAGAAACAATACTGAGGGCTTCCCTGCTCTGTAAAGCAGACCTTGTAACGGGAGTGGTTGGGGAGTTTCCCGAGCTTCAGGGCTATATGGGAATGATTTATGCCGGAAATTCGGGAGAAAACGAGGCCGTAGCCTCGGCAATATTTGAACATTACATGCCCAGGTTTGCAGGAGACTCCCTGCCTTCCGGCGCAATAGGTACAATAGTTTCTATCGCCGACAAAATGGACAGCATTGCCTCCTTCTTTTATCTTGATATGATCCCCTCAGGCTCTGAAGACCCCTTTGCATTAAGAAGACAGGCTGCAGGAATAATAAATATTTTACATAGCAATGGATACGCTTTGACCCTCAACTGGCTGGTAGACACATCTCTTAAAAGCCTGGAACCTTCAGCGGAAATTAGGGCAAAGTTGACAGAAAAGATTTTACAGTTTTTTGCCCAAAGGCTTGAAGGTATGTTGCTGTCTCAGGGTTACAGTTATGATATTGTCAATGCCGCTCTTTCCGTGACTGTACTTGATATAACCGATATTCAGAAGAGGATACAGGCATTATCAGCGATGAAAAAACAGCCAGGATTCCCCTCTCTGCTAACTGCCGCAAAGAGGGTATATAATATCCTTGCCAAAGTTCAACCCGGGGATATCAAGGAAAATTTATTGTCAGAACCCTCTGAAATAGAGTTGTTTGGAATGGTTGAAAAAATCAAAGATGGAGGGGTGACTGCAACAGGTTTTGACGCCCTGTTCAAACTCGAAAGACCGGTCAATGCATTCTTTGACAGCGTCCTTGTAATGGACAAAAATCCTCAAATTAAAGAAAACAGACTGGCACTGCTCTTATCAGTAAAAAAACTGTTTGATTCTCTGGCAGATTTCTCCAGGATAATCGAATGACTTCATCCTGTTTAACTTTTAAACTGCGTCCGCGTAAAAAAAGTAACCAGGTCAATCCGGCCTTTTAGCAACAGGGCCTCCATATCTTTACCGTTCAGCGGTTTGGAGAATAAATATCCCTGCATATATTCGCATCCCAATGCCCTAAGATGGGTAAGCTGTACCTCTGTTTCAACGCCTTCCGCAATCACTTTCATATCCAGGCTGTGCGCCAGTGTTGTAATTGCCCTGATAATCTCCAGGTTGTCATCATTAGCACCGATCCTTTTTACAAAAGACCGGTCAATTTTAAGGACGTCAACAGGGAACTGGTGCAAATAACTCAATGATGAATACCCAGTGCCAAAATCGTCAATATGGATTTTGACATTCATGTCTTTCAACTGCACCAACAGCGGGGACGCCAGTTTAGCATTTTCCATGATCATGCTTTCGGTAATCTCAAGCACCAGACATTCGGGTTTGATTCCTGTTTCATGAAGGACCCCTCGCACCTGATTTATCAGTTTGGGCAATAACTGCTTGCTGGATATATTTACACTGACAGACAAACGCGAAACTGAAGGGTATTGCTTGTGCCATGCAGTTAGCTGGCGGCATGCTTCATGAAGCACCCATTCTCCAATCTCAACAATCAGCCCCGTCTCTTCAGCAGTCGGGATAAACTCATTAGGCGGAATAAACCCCTGAACAGGATGCTGCCACCTGATAAGCGCTTCCAGCCCCTCGATTCTCCCGTCCTTCATGGATATTATCGGCTGATAGTGAAGTATGAATTCATTCTGATTAACCGCCTGGCGAAGATCTGTCTCCAGCTGCAGACGGGCAACTGCCGAAGCATACATCCCGGCGTCGAATATTTTGAATCTCTCATTGCTGTTGTTGGACTTGGCATGGTACATAGCGATATCGGCATTACGCAGCAGGTGTTCCGGCTGGTCATATCCCGTTGTGCTGAAAGCTATGCCAATGCTCGCGGAAGTAAATATATCCTGTCCGCTTAACCTGAACGGCATCTTCAGTTTTTCCTGTACCCTTTCCGCGATAAAGATTGCCTCTCCCTTGCTCGCCAGGTCTTCAAGCAAGATCGCAAATTCATCTCCGCCGAAACGTGCGACTGTATCTCCAGGGCGAAGACTTTCTTCGAGTCTTTTACTGACGGCAATCAGCAGTTCATCGCCGGTCGTGTGTCCCATGCTGTCATTGAGTACCTTGAAACGGTCCATATCCAGAAACAGTACAGCAAACATATATTTACTGTTTCTCCTCTCCCTCTCAACTGCATGTCCGAGGCGGTCCATAAAAAGCGCCCTGTTGGGCAGGCCTGTCAGAGAATCGTGCAGCGCATCAAAGATAAGCTGTTCCTCGGCCTTTTTGCGCTCTGTAATGTCAGTCATAGATCCCACCATACGGTGGGCCTTTGCCGACTGGTCACACACTGAAAGGCCGCGGCTCATAACCCAGCGGTATGTCCCGTCCTTATACATCATACGGTGTTCACTTATAAAATTAGGAGAATGCCCATTGACATGAGCAGATATCTCCATTTCCACCTGCACACGGTCATCCGGATGAATCCTGTCAAACCATTCATCCGGACTGTTACTTAATTCGTTCTCTTCATAACCAAGCATCGACTTCCATCGGGGAGAATAAAAGACTTCGTTTGATTCCAGGTCCCAATCCCACAAGCCGTCGTTTGTGCCGCGTGCAGCCAGGGCATAACGCTCCTCGCTTTTCTTCAGGTCTACCTCGGCTTTTTTACGGTCGGTAATGTCCCTCGTGTATTCGATAATATATGA
>JAGVNU010000036.1 GCA_020053105.1 Thermodesulfovibrionia bacterium | reverse complement strand
GATCAACGACCCCCACGGAGCGACCAAGCGGATTGTCATTGTCGAAACCAAAGGGCAGGAAGACTTGGATGTGCCGCTGAAGATGGTACGATTGCGGCAGTGGTGCGAAGATATCAACCGGGTGCAGAAAGACGTGGCATACGACTTCGTTTACGTGGACGAAGAGAGCTTTGATAAATACAAGCCAACTTCATTCAATCATTTGATCGATGGCTTCCGGGAATATAAAGAGAAAACATAATAAAAAGCCATAACAATACGAACCAGGTGAATTGAGATGGCATACTGATGAATAAGGCAGGAAAGTCCTGTGTTCATAGTGCCGCGTTCTTCATAAACATATGAATGCGAAGAGGAACAGTTTTTTACAGGACCAGGACCGAATCGTCGGCCCCATAATCATTTCGTGAGTACCTGTCGGCGCTCCAGTCATTCTCCCAGCGAGTTCCGTCAATAAGATACCTGAATCTGTACTCCATGCCGGCATCCAGGTCCAGAGTTATTTTGAAGTCGCCGTTTTTGAGCCGAGTCATCGGAGAAGCGGCTGTGTCCCAATTATTGAAATCACCGGCTATGACTACGTCTTGAGCGCCCATTGCCGCGGCCTGGGGCAGCCTGAATGTGACCTTGCATTTACCGTTCTTAAGGTACTGTTTCATAAACCCTGTTGCCGGGGTCTGTTCTAATGATGCGCTCTTTTCGACTGCAGTTTTGGCGACAGGCTTATTCTTTATCTCCATTTTTTTCATGAATTCAGCGTCACTGCTGAAAATCCTGTCCCTGGGGATGTCAGATGATGAAAAGATGTTTTCCATGTCCTTCTTCAGCATGTCTTTATTTTTCATCTTGAATTTGATCCCGACAAGGCTCTTGCCGTTCACCTGCTTTTTCCAGGCCACGTCACCGGAGAGGGACACAGAGGCCCTGCTTTTTGGAAGCTGAATGTTCAGCTCCAGGTTTTCAAACTGAATGAAGTTGAAAGCCTTTGCTTCAAGACAGAGTCCTTCACCGGAGATATTTTTTGTCACAGCCGTCGCATATTCAACAGCTCCATGCGAGGGCCTGAATTTTACATCTAAAGGGAGTTCAAATCTGTGGAATTTTCTTTTAGTTGTTAACATGTCTTATCTTCCTTTCATTGCATTAATGATTAAAAGGCGCTGTAAAGTATATCTGATATTCGCCTTATAGGGAATCATATATAATAATTAATCGAATTGCAAATATATTTTGTCCTGTCTTATTATGTGCAGGAATACCGCCTTGTTGTCTCTTGCTGCAAATTCCCCCTGCCCTGAATTTCCGGACCCCAAAAGGGCACTGTGGTACTATATTGCATGGTCCTCAACTATATCTGGACAGGTTTTTTTCTGATCTCATTCGTTGTCGGGGTTGTGCAGCTCGTTTTCTTTCACAATATGGATATATTCCCGAAGATAATGAACGGGACTTTCGAGTACGCAAAGACCGGTTTTGAGATCTCCCTCGGGCTGACCGGGGTCCTGACGCTATGGATGGGATTGATGAAGATAGGTGAAGAGGGGGGAGTAGTGCACATCTTTTCCAGGGCGGTGGGGCCGTTTTTCCACCGTTTATTTCCTGAGCTTGGGAAAGACCATCCGGCGGTCGGGCCGATAATGATGAACATTGCAGCCAATATGCTCGGGCTGGATAATGCCGCAACTCCTCTGGGCCTTAAGGCCATGAAGGAAATGCAGGACACAAATAAACATAAGGACACGGCATCGGACCCGATGATCATGTTCCTTGTATTAAACGCCTCCGGACTAACTATTATCCCTGTCAGTATTATGGTGTACCGCTTCCAGCTGGGAGCCGTTGACCCTTCAGATATCTTCATTCCCATTTTACTGGCCACATCGGCTTCAACACTGGCGGGGCTTATCAGTGTTGCCCTGTATCAGAGGATAAACCTGTTTGACAGGGTAATACTTGCCTATCTCGGAGGGTTTGCCGCGCTCGTAGGTACGACAATATTTTTTCTATCAGGAATGAGCAGGGAAGAGATAACGGCCATTTCCACGGTCACTGCAAATATGCTGCTGTTTTCTATTATCATCTCTTTCATCATTCTGGCCATGATCAGGAGGGTCAATGTTTACGAGGCCTTTATCGAAGGGGCCAAGGACGGCTTTCATGTCGCAGTAAAAATCATTCCTTATCTTATAGCCATACTTGTCGCAGTGGGAGTGTTCAGGGCTTCAGGGGCCATGGACCTGTTTGTTGATCTTGTCAGGAATATGCTTGCAGCTCTCAACATAGATACCGATTTTACAGGCGCATTGCCTACGGCATTAATGAAGCCTCTCAGCGGCAGCGGGGCGAGGGGCATGATGGTGGATGCAATGAAGACATACGGGGCGGATTCATTTACCGGAAGGGTCGCTTCAGTAATACAGGGATCTGCTGATACAACCTTTTACATAGTCGCCGTTTATTTCGGCGCGGTGGGAATAAAGAATACCCGGTATACGATAACATGCGGGCTTATTGCGGATGCTGCCGGTTTTCTGGCGGCAATATTCGTCTCATATCTGTTCTTTCATTAGAAACTTTTAACAGCCATCAGCTCTCAGCCTCAAAAACTGTGCCTTCGTCCGGCACCCTGATCTCAACATCTTTTTTCAGAACAGGGCAACGGTACCTAAGGGCCACAGCGGCGAGTTTCATACCTTCACTGTTCTTGTTCCCTTGTCCGTATTTGGGGTCGCCCATAACAGGATGGCCGGTCATATTGAAATGACGACGCACCTGGTGATAACGTCCCGTTTTTGCGAGCGCCGTGACTGTGGATGAATTTTTATCAGGATCAAATGATATCACGGTAAATTCCGTTATCGCGGAACTTCCGTCAAGAGAAAACAATATCTCCCGGCAATTCAGGTCATTAACGTTGCCGAACGCCTCTATGCTGTATTCCTTTACAACTTTTTTTGTCTGAAAAAGTTCTGAGAGTTTTGCAGCTGCCTCACGGTTGTGGGCCACGAGCATTATGCCTGAAGCCTCCCGGTCCAGGCGGTGGACAGGGAAGACCTTGCGCGCAGGCTGGAAATGCTTTTCGATCTGCCGCAGTATGGAACAGTGGTCCCCGTACTTTGTGCCTTGAGACATGAGACCTGCAGGCTTGTGCCATACGCTGTAGGATACGAGATCGCGCAGACATTTTGCGGAAGGCGGCTTCCTTGAGAGGAGTTGTTCGTCATAGTAAAACTCAATATAATCGCCGGGGCTAAAGACGCATGAGCCCTTTCTCTCAGGCAGCATCTTTGCATTATTCTTTTTAATCCGGACAGCCCCCTTGCTCATGGCGTCTTTGATCCGGCTTCTGGAAAGTCCGGTTTTAGCGCAGAGAAAGTCCATGACAGTCCCCTCGTGTCCTGGCCCTGCGGTTGCCTTTATGGTCAATGTCTTCATATATTTCCGTTATCTACTTTGAATTGCGGAAGGACCCGGCCCCTTCCAGCCGGTCAGCCAGGTGACATACAGCCAGTGCGTAAAGATGAGAGGAGTTCCACTGCATGACTGCCCTGAAATTGCCATATACCAGGAATGAAGGGTCATTACTTCCTGAGGTCTGGATGAGAGATGCCTTAATATTTGCGCCCTTCAGTGCCTTGCCGTCAACACGGCGGACCCCGAGTTTTCTCCATTCAGACAGTGTCATTTCAGTGCCAAGTCCGGTGAGTTCATGATTAAAATCCTTCGGCAGATACACCTGCCTCCCCCATGTAAAATGCGAATCCCAGCCGTTGCCGGACAGAAAATTGGCAGCGGAACCGAATACATCAGGGAGACTGCGCCAGATGTCCTTGCGGCCGTCTTTGTCCTCATCAACGGCGAATCTGACGAATGTGGACGGCATAAACTGCAGCTGCCCCATGGCGCCGGCCCATGAACCGCGCATGTCTGAAATATTAATATGTCCTTCATCGAGAATTTTCAGGGCGCTCAGAAGCTCGTTCCGGAAAAAACCGCTCCGTCTCGTATCGTGCGCCAGTGTCGCCACAGCCCCGATGACCGGGAATTTCCCGATATTGGCGCCGAAGTTTGTCTCAAGCGCCCAGAAGGCAACGAGGAAGCGGGGCTGCACTCCGTAACTGGTCTTGATTTTATTAAGCAGCTTTCTGTGGATGTAAAGCATTTGTCTTCCTTTTTTGACCCGTGATTCGGTTATGACAAGATCGAGGTAACCCCATAAGTCATATTTAAACTCCGGCTGATTGCGGTCCAGCTCTATAACACGCGGGATCGGTTGCAGGTCTGTGAATGCCGTGTCCAGGGTGGCTGATGATATGCCTTTTGTCAGGGCTTCAGCCCTCAATGTCTCCAGCCATTGGCTGAAGTCGTCCTCTGCGGGACATGACCCTGGAAGGGCAAGCAGCGAGGTCAGAGTAATGACCATTAATGCGAATTTGAGAAATCTCATTTAACTATAATAGCAGAGAGCGCGGGATGGAAAGTAGTCGCATCGCCGGGCAGGGGAGACTGAATTTAAAAATTCACAATTCGATAAGACATTTAAATGTGCATTGCTGGGCCTTGTTCATTGTGGCCCATGTAAATTAATTCTGCCGGTTACAGGCTGCGCTTCAGGTATCGAGGTGACTATTTAAATTCAATCTCCACTGCCGCGGTCCTTTACATGTTCTGAAATATTTATTTTGATAAAATTAAAGCAATAGTACAAAATAAGTCCGCCAGGAACTTTACGGAAAAAGAAACGCGAGGTCATGTATATGTCTAAATATCGCATCAAGGTTGTAAATAAAATTGCCCCTGAGGGGCTTGATCTGCTTGGAGACAGATATTCTGTGAGCGCCGATGAAAAGGACCCGGAGGGGATACTCGTGCGGAGTTCTCAGGTAGACACGGACCTTTACCCGTCTCTTCTGGCAGTGGCGCGGGCCGGGGCCGGGGTGAATAATATCACGGTGAGTAAGGCGACGGAGAAGGGGATATGTGTTTTCAACACACCGGGGGCCAATGCCAACGCGGTGGCGGAACTGGTTTTTATCATGCTTGGAATCCTCGCCCGAAATATTCATCAGGCAATTAACTTCTGCCATGATCTGGCCGGGTTGAGTGATAAAGAGATTACCGAGCATGTTGAAGCCGGGAAGTCGGCATTCCGGGGCTTTGAACTGGCAGGTAAAACGCTGGGTGTTTTAGGCCTCGGAAAGATCGGGGTGCATGTCGCAAACGGGGGCATACGCCGGCAGATGCGGGTCACCGGGTTTGATCCTTCCCCTGCGATGGAGAATATTCATAGCCTTTACCCTGAAGTAAATATTGTCCGGAGCTGGAGAGAGGTGGTAGAGCAGGCAAATGTCCTGACCTTGCACATGCCGTTCAGCGAAAAGCTGAGGGGTTTTATAAACGCCGATGTTCTTGGACGGCTGCCGCAGGGCGCCATACTTGTAAATTACGCGCGCGGACCCCTTGTTGATGAAGCCGCAATTCTTGAAGCCCTGAACAGCGGACATCTGGCAGGTTATGTAACTGATTTCCCGACTGCCGCGATGCTCAGCCATCCCAAGATCATTGCCTCGCCTCATCTCGGGGCCAGTACCGAGGAGTCTGAAGAGCATTGCGCCTGCATGGCGGTGCAGGAGCTGATGGCCTATCTCGAATACGGCACGGTAAGTCATAGCGTAAATTTCCCGACTGTAGAATCAATCCCCTCGGATGAAGTGCATACTCGCCTGATCATGATCAACCGCGACGTGCCGGGCATGATCGGTTTCGCCTCGCAGAAAGTCGGGGCCCACGGCATCAATATTTCCAGTTATCTGAATGAAAGCAACGGCTCTATCGGTTATAACATCATAGATATGGAGTCGCCGGTCCCTGCTGATTTAATTAAAGATATAGCCGCCCATAAAGACGTTATCCGCATGCGCGCCATTATATTTGCGGGCAGACACGGCTCTTAAATACGAATGCGGCGGCATTAATTTTTTGAAAATATCAGATGGGAAGCATATTATATAGGCATTCAGAATCATAAGGGTGAATCATATGCAGCCTATCATCACGACACATGATTTCTTTTCTCTTTCTTCTCACCTGAACTACCAGCTGTCAGGTGCGCCGGTCAACTGGAATGCTGTACTGACACTTAT
Organism: Thermodesulfovibrionia bacterium; assembly: GCA_020053105.1. Classification (GTDB taxonomy): domain Bacteria; phylum Nitrospirota; class Thermodesulfovibrionia; order UBA6902; family UBA6902; genus UBA6902. The sequence goes on along the minus strand of JAGVNU010000036.1, from coordinate 52,506 downwards.
GAATCCGGACCAGTTCGGGCAGAGGGACGAAGAACTTATTATAGAGACAATGATTTATCTGGGTGACGCCTATGGACAGGAAAGGCGTGTCCTCGGCCCTTTTGCAGTCATACATCCCATCAGGGCGGCTTCATTGTTATCCAGGGCCTCCGGTTCCACATCGACGCTTGACCTGCTTACGACCCTTCTTCACGACAAAAATGAAGACATAACGGAAAATAAATATACGGAAGAATACTGGCAAAAGCTTGAAGGCACATATCAGGGTCTCATAAAAAAAATAGACGGCATTGAAAAATGGTATCTCAATGAAAGGATCCATTTTCTGACCAGGGACAGAAACGAGCCGTACATCGAATATTTAAGCAGCCTTATCAATCAGGCAAGGGCCACGCCTGAATTGTTAAAGGTCAAGATGGCGGACAGACTGGACAATACACTTGATCTGAGGATGGACCTTTATGAGGACATCCCCGGTGTTGACTGCTACCAGGTAGTATTTGAGGCCTTGTTCACGGACACGCACGCCGGGCATTACGCCAGGAGCCCGCACCATACGGAACGTAAAATAAACGATGCCGTCAGACTCTATGAGCTTTTTAAAAATTCGGTATTTTTGTCCCTTCTGCGGCATGAAAATATTGAGCTGGATGATGCGGCAGGCCGCCTTTTTGATTCCCTGGCCATCACCAGTATCAATGAAGCGCAGAACATAATGCTCCACATTTTCGCGTTTCACATGAGGGACCCTCAAAGGCAGAAAGTCATACTTATGAATGTAATGGACTACTGCAACAGGGGCGGTATCCGGAGCGTCAATATCAGAGGGCATCACAGCCTGGACGGGCTCTTCAAGAACTGTTTTGATTTTGAAAAAAAGGAGCAGCTCAAGCTCAGATTAAATGACCTGTATAACGAAAAAGAGCTTATGGCCGAGGCCGCCATTGCTTTTGCAGTCATATTCACCAATTTTCTCAATGACCGGGCTTTTACCATTAAAGGCATCACGACAGAGGGAATACATCCGGTAATAGAATGAATGGCCCAAGCCGCTCAAACGTTTGAGCGGCTTGAACAAATTATTTAAAGTTTTACTACATTCACTGCCTTGGGACCTTTCGGCCCTGCTTCAATATCGAAGCTCACTGAATCAAATTCAGCAAGAGACTTGTGTCCGTCGCCTTGGATAGATGAATAATGAACGAATACATCAGTTCCGTCCTCGCTTGCTATGAAGCCGAATCCCTTGGATTCATTGAACCATTTTACTGTTCCGCTGGGCATCCTGTTTTACCTCCTTATTACAGTTTAATTGTCGGAATAAGCGCGCACAAAAAAACCGCAGCGATGAAAGCCGTTGCGGTCTTTACAGTTGTATGAACTTCCGAACATGGCAGTTATCATAACATGCAATAAGGTTTTTAGGGAAAAGTCGCTTTACGAGATTTAAGACCATTAAATCCAGTCCAGCTGGATAATGTTTTATCCGTGTCATATAATCAGAATTAATCCGTAATTGGATGGAGGGTCATGGATTCACGGGTCATCCCCTGGATTGCAGTAATTTTTATTATTGTATTTTTCGCCGCTTACAAGTACGGAAAAAAGCGGGGTGAGGACCTGCAGAGGTTTGCCCGTCAAAGGGGGCTGACTTTTTCCGCCAGGGCTGATATCAATGCGGATGAAGAGTTCAGTAACTTCCTGCTTTTCTCTGATTATTCACAAAAGAAGTTAAGCAATTTAATAATGGGAGAAATGGACGGTGTCCATGTAATAATGTTTGATTACAGCTCAACGACCGGCGTAGGACAATCTGCCGCCACCCGCAGTCAGTCGGTTGTTATTATGGAGCCCGGCAGCTTCAATCCCCCGCCATTTGAAATTTACCCGAATGATATCTTCAGGAGGGTCTTTGGAGCACTCAGCAAAAAAAAGGGGATTGATTTTCCTTTTCGCAGCGGCTTCTCTGAAGCTTATGCTCTGATAAGTGAAGATGAAAACGCCGTGAGAAAGGTTTTCTCCGACACGGTCCTTTCATATTTTGCAAATCATAAGGGGCTTACTGTTGAGGTAAAAGGCGGCAGGCTGCTTTATTACAGGAATGGAAAGCGGATAAGCCCGGAGGATCTCCCGTCTTTCCTGCAGCAGGGGCTTGAAATTGTCAGGTTGTTTCAATAATGCAGTCATTGGTAAATAATCTATTTAACTCGATGAACTCATTATTAAATTATGCATGCAGCTTTGATTGAAATATGTATCAATACCTTGATTGAAATTGCGTTTACGGTATCGAAAAATAAATTATTTACCAACGCCTGCATTATTCTATCCACTTTACTATTTCTGATATATCCACTCTGTTTGTCCTGAAGGTGTTCACAGGTGAATCGGGGTCTGGATAGCCTATGGATATGCCGAGGACGAGTCTTTTTGTCTCCGGGATATTCAAGAACCGCTTTATGTCCTGCGCGTAATCTGTGGCAAAGGCCTGGGGCACAGTTCCAATGCCTTTTGCGTGCGCGGAAAGCATCAGGCTCTGGGCGAAAAGGCCGAGGTCAAACAGCGACCACGGTGTTAAGGATGCATCCTGAAAAAGGTAAATGGCATGGGGCGCCCTGTAGAACCTGAAGTTCGCGATCTTTGCCTTCTTCAGTACCTCAGGGTCATCAAAGTTTATCCCTGATGCCTCGGCGCGACTCCTGTAAAGATCGGCGATTCGCGCGCTCTCCGCCTCAGGCCATACCTTCGGCTCTGGTATATCGGGACAGGGCGGCGTTCCTTTTTCATAAAGCCCCACGAGCATCTTTGACAGTTCCTCTTTTTTCCCGCCTGAAAGGATGATCACCTCCCAGGGCTGGCTGTTTTTGTATGACGGGCTCCACACTGCAGTCTCCAGAATTTCATTTAAGATATCTTTCAGGACCGGCTGCGGCTTAAAGCCCCTTATGCTTTTTCTGGTCCTGATGCATTCAATGGTGTCCATGTTCGGTCTCCTTCGGGATGATTTTTATAATATGAAATTAATTATACATGACAGAGGCAGAGGGTGGAAGCATAAAATGCCGGACCATGATCTGCGGTATTTGCTTTGTTGAAAAAATCATCGGCTTGCATTAAACTTTACTTCAATCAAATTATTCCCATTTCACTTCAGAGGAGATTTTACATGAACGCAGCACAGAAACTCATATCATCACATCTTGTATCAGGAGAAATGAAGGCAGGCGGGGAAATCGCCATATCAATAGACCAGACACTGACCCAGGACGCAACGGGAACTATGGCGTATCTTGAATTCGAGGCCATGGGGATACCGAAAGTAAGGACAAAGCTGTCTGTCAGTTACGTGGACCACAATACGCTTCAGACCGGTTTTGAAAACGCGGACGACCACAGGTTCCTGAGGACCATAGCCGCCAAATACGGCATATATTTTTCAAAGCCCGGAAACGGCATCTGCCATCAGGTACACCTGGAGAGGTTTGCAAAACCGGGACAAACACTTCTCGGTTCGGACAGCCACACGCCGAATGCAGGGGCATTGGGCATGCTTGCCATCGGCGCGGGCGGACTCAACGTGGCGCTGGCTATGGCCGGAGAGCCTTTCTACATGGTAATGCCGCGGGTTGTACGTGTGACACTGAAAAAGAAATGCAGAAAAGGAGTGTCCGCAAAGGACATAATTCTTGAGGTCCTCAGGCTCATGACTGTCAAGGGCGGCGTAGGCAAAATAATTGAATACAGCGGTGAAGGACTGAAAAGTCTGACTGTGCCTGAAAGGGCCACGATTACAAACATGGGGGCGGAGCTCGGGGCAACGTCTTCGATCTTCCCTTCAGATGAACAGACAAAGGCTTTTTTAAAGGCGCAGAAGCGCGGGAAAGACTGGACAGAACTTAAACCCGATGCCGGCGCAGAGTATGATGAAGAGATAATCATCGACCTCAGCAAACTTGAGCCGCTTGTTGCAGCTCCTTCGAGCCCGGATAAAGTTAAACGTGTAAGGGATATAGAAGGGACGCCTGTCGGTCAGGTGTGTATCGGAAGCTGCGTTAATTCCTCCTACTCTGATCTCATGCTTGCAGCCAGGATACTCAAAGGACATAAGGTGCACCCTGATGTGAGTCTTGCAATAAGTCCGGGTTCGCGCCAGGCTCTCAGGATGATCACTGAAAACGGCGCGTTATCGGACCTCATCTCTGCCGGGGCCAGGGTGCTTGAATGTTCCTGCGGCCCATGCATAGGGATGGGACAGTCACCGGCTACGGGCACTGTTTCGCTCAGGACTTTCAACAGGAATTTCCCTGGGAGAAGCGGCACAGCCAATGACCAGGTTTACCTCTGCAGCCCGTTGACAGCGGCCGTATCTGCGATTACAGGAAAGATTACCGACCCCCGCGACATGATAAAAGGGCCGCTCAGTTTTACCCTCCCTGAAAAATTTGTCATAGATGACTCAATGATACTTCCCCCTTCAGAAAGACCTGCAAAGGTCATTATTGAAAGGGGCCCCAACATAAAACCCTTTCCGGTAAAGGGGGCGCTTGAGAAGTCTCTGAGAACAAAAGTCGTCCTGAAGGTGGGAGACAATATTACAACGGATGATATCATGCCTGCCGGGGCCAAGATACTGCCTTTGAGGTCGAATATCCCGGCGATTTCAGAATATGTTTTTTCAAAAGTGGACGCGTCATTCCCCGCAAGGGCCAAGGCATCGGGCGGAGGCGTAGTACTTGGAGGAATGAACTACGGTCAGGGCTCAAGCAGGGAACATGCTGCACTGGCGCCGATGTATCTTGGGATCAAGGTGGTGTTTGCAAAATCCTTTGCGCGAATTCATAAAGACAATCTGATTAACTTCGGCATCCTGCCGCTTACCATTTCCCCGGACGTCTATGATTCCATAGATCAGGATGCTGAAATCGAGCTGCCTTCCCTTGCGAAGGAAGTGAAGGAATCAGATGAAATTACATTTATAGATGTTAAGACCGGAAGGACCCACCGGTCGGAGCATGGCCTCACAGACAGACAGCGGGGAATAATTCTCGCGGGCGGGCTGCTTAATTATGTCAGGGCAAAGTGAGTGAGATCTGTTCTAATGATTGCAGGTGTCAGACAGAGGAGACTGAATTTAATACTTCATAATTCGATAAGACATTGAAAGTATATTGCAGGTTATTGTCCTTTATACCGCTGAGTAAATATTTTTATTGCACGTGAAATTCTGCGCTTAAGGTATCGAGATGAATTATCAACTCCAGTCTCCTCTGTCTGTATTGATAATATTCATGGGGTAAAAAAAGTTGCAAAACTGCAAATAATAGGATATGTATATATTAATATCTTTTTTTAAAAGATAATATTTTCAGAAATCGGAGGGGAACATGAGATTGTTAATTATTGTTTTAAGTCTTTCTGTCCTGGCAATGGCCGGATGCGCGGGCACCTATACATTGAAAGCCGAGGACAAGGCGCTTCTGGAAAGCGCGATCAATGCTGCAAAAGAGGCAAAGGCCTCTGCTGCATCAGCGAGCTCTGCTGCTGATATGGCGTCACAGCAGGCCCAGGCCGCAACGCAGTCTGCTGCTAAGGCGGAAAGCTCGGCTGCAAAAGCCGAGACAGCGGCATCAAAGTCGGAGAGCGCTGCTGACAGGGCCGAGAGGGCGGCAAACAGGGCGGAAAAATCAGCCGACGATGCTGCACTGGCTGCTGAAAAATCTATCAAGGCATTTGAAATGAAACAGAGGAAGTAACTATTTTGAAATTACGGCGGGAAGCCCTGTAGCACTTTCTATGGCGAGTATCATTAATTGGGTATCAACATATTTAAGCAGGCGCTTCCTGCTGAGTTTTTCTCCTGCCATTTGAACAAGCCCGGCCACTTTTTCTTCCGAGCGATGCACTTCTATATAGACTTTGTTGTTATGCGTGCCGACTTTCACTGCTTCATTAATGATCTTGACAGGCGTTCCCGGTTCCACAAATGCTGCCAGCAATTCTATGTCCTCCGGATAGAGCCTTATACAGCCGTGGCTGACCCTGCGTCCGACTCCATATGGCTTGTTGGTCCCATGGATTCCATAGCCGTTAACTGAGAGCTGCAGCCAGAATTTGCCGAGCGGATTATCAGGGCCGGGGGGAACAAAATCCGGCAGGTCGGGTTGTTCTTTTTTTATGTCCTCCGGGACACGCCAGACCGGTTCTTTCTGCTTGAAGGTTATCTTGTAAATGCCGGTCGGGGTATTGAAACCCTCTCTGCCGATGCCTATCGGATAGGTTGAAATATATTTGTTGCCGTCTCTAGAAAAGAAACAATACAGTCTCATTTCCGCAAGGTTGATTATTATCCCGTTATCGATGATCTCAGGCAGCAGCCATGTATTCGGGACCGCTATCCTGGTCCCCCTTGCCGGCACCCATGGATCAACCTGCCTGTTGGCATCGGCAATTTCGTTATACCCTAGATCGTATGCCCTGGCAAGCATAATCAGTGTCTCCTTATTTCTGATGGTATAAGTCATGTCGCCTCCGGTTAATAATTCAGAAGTCACATCAAGCGGGAAAACTCCGGAGGCATGCACGCTTGACCCGATAATAAGAAAGACCGCCAGTGTTATTGCAGAGATTCGCATTTGTAATGATAAAATATTTACGCGGGAATTTTCCTTATGTGGCAGAATGCAAGTTGTTTTATCGCCCAATTTACCTTCCTTGACACGCTCCATTTGAAGCGGTATACTCTAACTACCCTGGGGGAGGCAATGCCTGAGAGTCCCGAAGATTCGGGAGACCCCTTGAACCTGATCTGGTTAATGCCAGCGGAGGAAAGGAAATAATTGATGGCTTATCCGTATTCCTTCTGATCATCGTTACTCAGGGAATGCGGTTTTTTTATTTGGAGAAAAATGGATCAGAAAGGCATGACAAAACCTGATATGTCCCGCATAAGAGATGTCCTTTTAAAGTCACTGGATTTGCAGACCCTGAACCTCACCGAGGTCTCGGCACTTCTGGATGTCAGTGATAAAGAACTCTGGCTTGAGATATTTGATACGGCGCGCAGGGTCAAGGAGAAGGTTTACGGCAGGAGGATTGTCTTGTTCGCCCCGCTTTACCTGTCAAATGAATGCGTGAATGACTGCCTGTATTGCGGTTTCAGAAAGGGAAATAAGAATGCGGTAAGAAAGACACTTACAGTAAATGAGGCCGTAGAAGAAGCTTCATTGCTTGCAAACAGAGGTTATAAGAGGCTTCTGCTTGTTGCGAGTGAACATGCAAAGATCACCGGCATTGACTATCTGGAAAAAATTGTAAAGGCAATTTATGACAATACAGGCGTCCGTATACTTCACGTAAACTCCGCTCCGATGAGCGTGGAGGATTTCAGGAGACTTAAGGCGTCGGGGGTCGGTGTTTACCAATGCTTTCAGGAGACTTACCATATGCCCTCATACAGGCGCTTGCACCGGACCGGGATGAAGGCGGATTACGCATGGCGTCTGGGAGTAATGGACCGGGCTGTAGAGGCCGGTTTTGAAGACGTCGGCATGGGTGTACTGCTCGGTCTTTATGACTGGCGGTGGGATGTGGCCGCGTTAATTGCCCATTGCCGGAGGCTCATCAATAAATATGGCTTTGGCCCTCACACCCTTTCTGTTCCAAGGCTGCAGCCTGCGCAGGGTTCTGCAGCGGACCATCTGAAGTATCGCGTTACTGATGAAGACTTCAGAAAGATAGTGGCCATTTACAGGCTTGCGCTCCCTTATGTCGGTGTAGTGGTTTCTACAAGGGAACCGGCAGGGTTGAGAGATGAATTATTGTCCCTGGGCGCGTCTCAGATATCAGCAGGTTCAAAGACCAGCCCGTGGGGCTATATGAAGGCAGGCGACACGGAACAGTTTGAGATCGGTGACACGAGGGGCCTTGAAGAGGTCATGGAGAAGATCGCAAGCCTTGGACTCATGCCGAGTCTCTGCACCGCGTGCTACAGGGAAGGCAGAAGCGGTGAGAAGTTTAAACACCTTGCCGAGGAGACGGCCATAAAAAACTTCTGTCATGAAAATGCGGTACTGTCTCTTAAGGAGTACGTAGAAGACTGTGCTTCAGGTGAATTGAAAGAACGGTTGATAAAAATATTAAATGAGGAAATCGCGAAAAGTTCTAACGGCCTTTCAGAGAGATTCAAACTTATAGAGGCAGGGAAGAGAGATGTTCATATATAGGCAGGGGCGGGGTCGTCCCGCACTGCAATAGCCAATGAATATGAAACTGAAATTAAACGGCACAGAAACAGAATTAAAAGACGGTTTAACCATAACAGGACTTCTTGAAACATTAAAGATTGATCCCGGGCGGGTCGCAGTGGAGGTCAATCTTAAGATTGTAAAGAAGTGTGATTATGGAAAACATGCGCTTACCGATGGGGATGCGGTGGAGATAGTCAATTTTGTGGGGGGAGGATAGAAAAAAATACATGGAGGATATTTATGGACGATAAATTAGTCATTAAGGGTATAGAGTTTAAATCACGGCTCTGGGTCGGGACCGGAAAGTACAAAGATTTCGAGGAAACCAGAAAGGCCATTGAGGCGTCGGGAGCTGACGTTGTTACCGTTGCTGTAAGAAGGACGAATATATTTGACAGCAAGTCTGAAAATCTCCTTGATTATATTGACCCGAAGAAATATAAGATCCTTCCCAATACAGCAGGGTGTTATACATTGGAAGAAGCCCTTAGATATGCCCGGCTTGCCAGGGAGACAGGGATATCTGACCTTATAAAGATTGAAGTCATCGGCGATGAAAAGACCCTTTTCCCTGATTCCTGCGCTACGCTTAAGGCCACTGAAATCCTGGCTAAAGAAGGTTTTATTGTTCTTCCCTATATCAATGATGACCCTGTGATGGCATTGAGACTTGTAGATGCAGGCGCTTCTGCTGTAATGCCGCTTGCCGCGCCTATCGGTTCAGGACTCGGCATTCGCAATCCATACAACTTAAAGATCATCCTCGAACAGGCCAAAGTGCCTATAATCGTTGACGCCGGGGTGGGCACTGCCTCTGATGTTGCGCTTGCCATGGAACTCGGATGTGATGCGGTCTTGCTGAATACGGCGATAGCAGGGGCCAAAGACCCCATTGCCATGGCAGAGGCAATGAAGTATGGTGTAATGGCAGGACGCCTAGCATTCAGGGCCGGAAGGATACAGAGAAAGCTCTACGCAACAGCGAGCAGCCCTATCGAGGGGATGTTATAAAAATTAATTCTCGTAGGGGCGGGGTGCCCCCGCCCTTGCGTTTGCATGTGAATGTGGTTATGGTTGATTTCAGGCTTTATTTAATAACGGACAGAAAGCTGATTGCTGATCGCTATTCGCTGATAGCTGCTGTCAGACTTGCATTAAGGGGTGGAGTGAAGGCAATACAGCTGAGGGAGAAAGATTTGAACGCAAGAGATCTTTTGAAACTTGCATATAAGATGAGAGCTTTAACAAATAAACACGAAGCGAAACTGTTTATCAACGACAGGTTTGATATAGCTATTGCTGTTGGCGCGGACGGGGTGCATCTTACGCAGAGCAGCATTCCTGTGCATGCTGTCAGGAACACCGTGAAGAAGAAACTTATGATCGGGGTCTCAACGCATTCTCTGAAAGAAGCAAAAGAGGCGGAAAAGGGAGGCGCCGATTTCATTACCCTTGGCCCTGTGTACAGGACGCCTTCAAAATTAAAATACGGCGACCCTGTCGGTCCGAATACTTTGCGTAATGTGGGCCGCAAGATAAAGATTCCTGTTTTTGCAATCGGCGGGATCAAGGGCGATAAAGTAAATGACGTGATGGAAGCAGGGGCTTATGGAGTTGCAATGATATCGGAGATATTCGGGGCTGATAACATTTATGGGAAGGCAATGGAGCTAACGAAAATATTGAATAATAAAGTTTGAACGATACATTCCTAAGGAGAATAATATGACTAAAGTATTACAGCATACAAGAATTGAACTCGCAAGGCAGGGCATTATTACCGAAGAAGTCAGGCAGGTTGCCGCTGACGAAGGCATTGACCCGGAGCAGTTGTCAAAGGACATCGCTGAAGGGCTGACCGTCATTTCAAGAAACATCAAGCACGATATCAAGCCACTTGGGATCGGCAGGGGCCTCAGGACAAAGGTAAACGCAAATATCGGCACCTCAAAGGACAGGATCTCTCTTGATGAAGAAATGGAAAAACTTGACGTGCTGATCAAGTACGGAGCAGACGCTGTTATGGACCTTTCCACCGGGGGACCGATAAAGGACATCAGAAGGCTGCTCCTCAGAAAATCAACCGTATCAGTCGGTACAGTTCCAATTTACGAGGCAGTGGCAAAGGCGGCTGAGGACAGAGGGTCCATCGCAAAGATGAGTGTTGAAGACCTGTTTAACGCGATTGAAGGGCAGGCTGAAGAGGGCGTAGATTTTGTGACTGTCCACTGCGGCCTTACGAGAAAGACCATAGAGACGCTCAGGGAGGACGGCAGGATACTTGATATAGTAAGCCGTGGCGGCGCGTTCCTTGTTGAATGGATGATATACAATGACAGGGAAAATCCCCTTTATGAACATTATGACAGGCTTATTGAGCTGTCAAAAAAGTATGACCTGACCTTGAGCCTCGGCGACAGCGCGCGTCCCGGATGTATTTCTGACGCAACGGACAGGACGCAGATAGATGAACTGTTGACTCTCGGCGGCCTGCGGGACAGGGCAGTCAAAGAGGGCGTTCAGGTCATTATTGAAGGCCCGGGCCATGTCCCTCTCAATCAGGTCGAACTCAATATAAAAATGCAGAAGGCGATCTGCAAGGGCGCTCCGTTTTATGTGCTTGGTCCGCTCGTGACGGACATCGCAATGGGCTATGACCACATTGCCGCTGCCATTGGAGGCGCTATTGCAGGCGCTGCGGGAGCTGATTTCCTCTGCTATGTTACCCCTGCAGAACACATCAGGCTCCCGAACATTGAAGATGTGAAAGAAGGGGTTATCGCGTCAAAGATAGCGGCCCACGCGGCTGATATTGCCAAAGGCGTAAAGGGCGCGATTGATCTTGATAATAAGATGGCAAGGAGGAGAAAGGCGCTTGACTGGAACGGCCAGATAGCGTTGTCATTAAATCCCGATAAGGTCAGACAGTGGCGCGCGGAAGTGCCGCCCACTGAATCGCACGTGTGCAGCATGTGCGGGGATTTCTGCGCTATCAAGACGGTTGAAGAGGCGCTGAGGAAAAAGTAGAGGGGACTGCATTGTAAAGCTGTAATCCTTTATTTTGAAAAGAATATTTATCGATATTTTATTCATGCCTGCTACTTTCTTATGATGTAAACTGATGCGGTTTTATTTATAAAAATAACGCTGCCAGTTTATTTTTAAAGAAAATTCCTGACAATTCCGAAAACATAAGAGAATCATTAAATCTTTTTTAAAGATTTTGAGTCTGGAAGATGGAAAATTGGCCGGCAGACAAGTTGAACTTCAGTCTGCTGATAAATATTAGGATTGCCGCCTCACGGACATGAATAACATTGAAACAGTAAAAGATCTGATAAATGCCCTCGGCAGGGCAAAGAAGAACCTTCGAATGTATCCTGTTAATCATCCGATGTATGAAAAAACAGTTGATGATTTTAATTCGAAAATGTCCCCTTGTGTTGAAGTCGATTCAATAAGGATCAGGATCAATCAATACGATATATTATTTAATGACGAGGTGATTTACCACAGCAGGGACAAGGATGAAAGCCTTGCGCTGTTTTTCTTTAAGGACGGCCTCAGAGAGCTGTCGTTTTTAAAGGGAATTACGCGAAGTGAAATAAAGGACTTTTTAAGAATAATCTCACTCGATTTTGAAAAAGAAGTGCTCGATGACGATATTGTCACATTGCTGTGGGAGGAAGACTTGCAGCACATAAAGTATCTCGTGGATGACACCTTCCTTCATGAGGATGAAGCATATGAACTGAAGGCCGTTGAGCAGGCGAAAAGCGCAGGCGGGCGCACCGCGGATATTATGAAAGCCTATGAAAGCGCGATTAATCTGGGAAGCTCATCTAAAGCAGACATTATCCAGCTCACAAATGATGATATACAGCACATTGTTAAAGAAGTAGAAAACAACCATCAGGACAAAAACCATACGCTTGTCCGCATACTCTTTGAAATGCTTTACCTCGCCCGGAAGAATGACGAATGCGATGTGGTTGCCGGTTGCATTAAACAAGCCCTCAACCATGCGATAATGAACGCCCATTTGGAAACAGTTAATTATGTCCTGATAAATGCCCGGAGAGACCTGAAGAGACCTGCGTGTCCCGAACAGGTAAACGTATATCTGGAAACTATATATAACTATATAAATTCGGCAGACTTTATAAATATGTTCGGGGATGTAATAAATAATGGAGCTGTGTTTCCCATAGAGGTCCTGAAGGAATTTGGCGGTCTTTTGAACATAAATTCCATTCCTCATTATGTTTCAATCCTTGGAGAGATGAAAAACATTTCTTCAAGAAGGACCGTGATTAATATTCTGACCGAAGCGGGCCGGAGGGACATAGCGCTTGTTGCAAACGGGCTGAATGACCGAAGGTGGTATGTCGTACGAAATATTGTCTATATTTTAAGGCAGATCAGAGACAAGTCTTCGGTTGAATATATTATCAAGACCGCTGGACACCCTGATAAGAGGGTGAAGAAAGAGGTTGTTCATGCCCTGGGAGAAATGGGCGCGGACAAGGTCCTTGATATTATAAAGGAATATATGTCGGACGGCTCTGAGTCAGTAAGAATTGCGGCATTCAGGGCGGCCGGACAGATTGGGACCCCATCGTCGAAAAGACTGGTCATCGAGCAGATCAGCAGTAAAAATTTTCCGGACAAGGACTTTTCTGAAAAGAAAGAAATACTTAAGGTGCTGTCCCGCTGGAAAGAAAAGAGTGTAATTGATTTCCTGGTCAGGATCATACAGAAAAGGGGCCTTTTTAACAGCACAAAAAACAATGAAACCAGGGCGGCGGCAATTCACTGTCTCGGCCTGATGGGCGCTGATGATGTTCGGCAGTTTGCGGAAAGGTATAAGGAATCCAATAACACACTGCTCCGGACCCAGGCACTGAAGATATTAAAGTCGTATTAAAAAATTATGGCGATATTCGATACAGAACATTCAACACTGGCCAAAGATGTAATAAACCAGCTTTCAATTGTCCTGAGAAACGGGCATCTTCACAATATTGAAAATGACGCGGTGCTTGAGACAATAATAAAATTGCGGGACATAATAAATCCATGTCTTAAGACCGAAGGCTTTCTGAAGATTGAACTGTTAGGGGAATTCTTTTATGTCAATGATATGCGCATCCGGCATCCCCTGGAATATCTCCTTAACTTTGATTATATAACGGAAGAGTTCAGGAGAAGGGACATCGGCTCAGTAATCTTTTTATCTCCTGTTGAGATAAAGGACATGAAAATATTCCTCAATGCATTCATCAACTCCGCCCAATCAAATATGCCTTATGATGCCATGGTCGAATCCCTTGGTGAGATTTATAATATAAAAATAGACAGATTGAAAAAGGTCAAAGAGGATGAAGAATTAGACAGACGCAAGATAGCGAAGAAAACTTATTTCAGCGCAGTCTCTTTTGCCAAAGGCGTTATGAAAAGCATTAAGGGCGGCGAAAAAATAAGTATAAAAAAAGCAAAGAGAATCGTCGAATCAATGGTGGACGCCCTTCTTTCAGAGGAACAATTGCTTGTCGGCATGACATCAATAAAGGATTACGATGATTATACCTACCACCACTCGATAAATGTCAGCATTTTGTCCATTGCTGTCGGGCAGAGGATAGGACTGAACAGAAGGCATATCACGGCGCTGGGCATTGCTGCCCTGTTTCATGATATAGGGAAGACGGAGATCCCCAAAGAAGTCTTGAATAAGCCGTCAAAATTAAACGAAGAAGAGTGGGAAGTCATGCGCAGGCATCCTTTCTGGGGTGCGATGTCGATATTGAAATTAAAGGGCTTAGATGAGATATCGGTACAGAACGCTATAGTTGCCTTCCAGCACCATATAAATTATGATCTTTCCGGATATCCCAAACTGCGGGAGCCGGTCGAGCTTTCTTTTTATTCAAGGATAATCACGATTGCCGACAGGTATGATGCCATGACTGCGTCCAGGGTTTATAAGACAATGCCGATGTCTCCCGACAGGACACTCGGTTTTATGATGGAGAAGAGCGGCATCGAACTCGATCCCGTCCTGTTGAAATTTTTCGTCAACATGGTCGGCAGTTACCCGGCAGGCACGCTTGTCCTGCTCGATACCGGCGAAATGGGCCTTGTTTATGAGGGTAACCATATCATGCCGGACAGGCCGAAGGTAATGATTATCGTAAACGCTTCAGGGAGTAAAGGCGATGGATTTTCAACTGATCTTGCGGAAAAGGACCCGACAGGTGGATTCAAGAGGACTGTTACAAAAACGCTTGACCCGAAAGAATTCAAAATCAGTCTCGCGGAGTACCTGCTTTAAACGCTGCTAAAAAGTGTGCCATATCCCTATCCCGAAGTGGACCGGGAATCTTTCTACAGGTTGAACTAAATGCAGTTCCCTGCTTTTAATGAAGAGGTATGAATAGTTTATTTCTCCAAGCGGCTGTATCTTTTTCCCGACAACCTCTCCGGCAACGGTGATATATCTGCCGGTAGAAAAGATGGCTGTATCGAGGAAGTCGTCATGCAACACGATAAACCTTCCATGTGTTTTATCTGAGTATGTCGGTATGCCCTGATAATCAAGCTCCTTTTCAACTATCTCTATATACGTTCCTTCATTAGTATTTCTGGAACCTGCAATTGTCCCGCCGAGGACAACAATTTCTCCCTTGTAATCGTCGGGAGCTTTGAATAGCGATGCAACGGGGGTCCCCGTATTGACCTGGTTTCTCAAGTCATCGGAAACCACATGGGCGCACCCGGGGATGAGCGATAGAATAGTGAAGACCAGAATTAACTTTCCCATGAATTCATTATATCGCGAAATAGTTCCAGTTCAAAATTATTTCAGCAACTCCGCAGCGGAGAACCATCCTGGATATAACAATACCGGTCCTAATATGCAATCATAATATTTCTATTAGTAAATTTCATTCAACAATTCTCTGTACAAGCACATATTAATATAATAATATAGTAGGACTTCAGCAGTGGGTTAGAATTAGAGATTTCTATTTATGTCAGTAAAATTTAAGAGGGTATAGCTATGAAAAAAATCTGTCTGTTGTTTGGAATAATCCTTATTTCGGCCTTATTCCTGTCGCTGCCTTTTACCGGCCGGGCCGGGGACGGCAAGGTCTATATCGGATTAAACGCCGAGGGCAGTCATCCAACGAGCAACTCCGATGACGCGATTAAACAGGGAATACTGGTCGCGATCGACGAAATTAACCGCGCGGGCGGAGTGCTCGGCGGCCGCAAACTTGAGCTTGTCGAAAAGGACAACCGTTCCGTGCCGGCGCGCGCGGTCCAGAACATCCGTGAGCTTGCGGCAATGCCGGACCTGGTGGCTGTATTCGGTGGAAAGTTCAGTTCGGCCATTATTGAATCACTTCCGGTAATCCATGAATTGAAGCTGCCGATGATGACCCCCTGGTCCTCCAATGACAAGGTCGTGGATAACGGCTACAAGCCCAATTACGCTTTCAGACTCTCGCTCACCGACACCTGGGCGGTCAGCGCCATGATGACCCACGCGCGGAAAAAAGGATACATGAAGTTCGGGCTTATGCTGCCGATAAACAGCTGGGGACGGAGCAATCTTGAGGCGATGGAAAAGTTCGTGGCCGCAAATCCGAAAATGCAGATTACGTCTACCCAGTGGTACAATTACGGTGAAAAATCGCTGGCCGGGCAATACGAAGCCGTCCTTGCATCAGGGGCGGCAGCGGTCATCGTGGTAGCTATCGAGACCGAGGCGTCATTATTGGTAAGAGAAATAGCTCAGCTGCCGGAAAGGCAGCGATTGCCCATCATCATCCATGCAAGCATCACTGGCGGAGATTCATTCAAAATGGCCGGGGACGCGATGGGGAAGGTAGACCTGGTTTTTCCCCAGACCTATAACTTCCATGAAAGCGGCAGCGAAAAGGCAAAGAGCGTGCTGACGACGGCACAGAGGCTTTTCGGCATCAAGTCATCCGTTGACATCAAGTCCCCGATGGGTTTTGTCCATGCCTACGACCTGATGCATATCCTTGCACTTGCGATCAACAAGGCCGGCTCTACTGCCAGGTCCGCTGTCCATGATGCACTGGAAGAGGTCACCGGTTATGACGGGCTGATCATGCGCTACGAACAGCCGTTTTCCAAAACGCGTCACGATGCATTGAGTCTCCGCAATGTGATAATGACTCGATATGACGCATCAGGAATTATCCGGGGAATTAAATGAATGAATTTGAGAAAACGCCTTCCGGCATCGGGGCAAAGCTCCTGTCTTATTTCGAACGGATAAACGCAAGCATTTACCAGCGTGTCAATATTGCGATGATCTGCCTCACGCTGTCCATACTTCTGATCGTCGGAATGCTGTCCTTCGGGTTCATGAGGCAGTTCATAACACAGAATATCCGGCAGACTCTGGAATCCGACGCTGTCCAGGCGTCACAGAGGATAGAGCACACGATGGACTCGATCACCGGGTCCCTTTTAAATCTTTCCTCAAACCTCATCATTTCCAACGCAATTGTCGACACTGTCGGACGGGATGCGTATATCGTCCCTTTCATGAAAGGCTTTAAACTTACACACGACATTAGTGTCAGGCTTACCCTCTGTGATTTCATGGGCAAGCCCCTGGCGTCAAGCGTCCGCAATCCACGCGCATTCAATTCTCCGGAGCTGCTGCAAAGAACGATCGGGGAAGGAAAAGGCTTTGCCGAACTGATTAAGATCGGCAGTGAGACAAGTCTCTTTATAGCGTTGCCTGTCATCTGGGTCATGACGAACAAACCCGAGGGCGTATTGGTTGCGGAGCTGAAGGTGGACGAACTGTTCACCAAGACCCTGCCTGCCTTCAATATCAGCGCTGCCCGGAGCATATCGCTGCTGAGCGGCGATACGGTGCTGCTGCAAAGGAACAAAAAAGACGGGGCCGGTTTCTTCCGGTTAAAGAACCCCCTTTACCTGGCCCCGCCCCTGGACAAGATGGCGTTTCGGTTCGAGATAGTCGATTACCGGGATATGCAGTTTGGGTGGCTTGTCGGGATCTATTGCGGTGCGGGGCTTCTTTTCATCGCTGCGACCCTGTGGGTTTCAAGGACGATCTCGCTTATGCTTACCGGCAGGCTGATGGTATTGAGCGATATGGCGAAGCGTATTGCGGAGAGCGGGTCACTGGAGTTTACTGCTGAAGTGAAGGGTTCCGACGAGGTGACGGCGCTTGCGACCGCGTTTAACGCGATGGTCGGGAAGGTCCGGGAAGCCCGGAATTCTCTTGAAAGGCGGGTCGAAGAACGGACCGAACAACTGTTCCGGACAAACGAGGAACTGAACAACGAGATACGTGAACGGGAACGAGCGGAAGAGCTGATACGCCGGTCACTCAGGGAAAAGGAAGTAATGCTGCAGGAGATCCACCATCGGGTGAAGAACAACATGCAGGTGATCTATAGCCTGCTGGACCTGCAGGCAAGGGGGATGACTGACCAGAAGGTCCGGGCGATGTTTCTGGAAAGCCGGAACAGGATCACCTCCATCGCGCTTATCCATGAAAAACTGTATCGCTCGACGGACCTGGCCTATATTGATTTCAGGGAATACCTGCAGGGCCTTGTTGCCGGAATTACGGACACTTACAATAGGCCTGACGTCATATTTTCCCTGGACATGGAACCTGTTGCACTTGATGTGAATGTCGGCATCCCATGCGGCCTTATCGTAAATGAGATGGTCTCCAACTGTCTTAAACACGCCTTCCCGGATGGAAGAAAGGGAACGATCAGGCTTGGGGTCGGCAAAAACAGCGAAGGGTCATATTTACTGTTTGTTGAGGACAACGGTATCGGCTTTCCTGAGGGGGTAGACTTCCGCAATACTTCGTCGCTTGGCCTGCTATTGGTCAATGTTCTGACCAATCAGATACAAGGCATTCTCGAACTTTCCAGAGAAGAGGGGACAATGTTCAGCATAACCTTCCCCGGAACCTTAAAGAAAATATGATCTCACAGGGTTCAGCATCGGCGGGGGCAGACGCTTTCTCTTCTGCTTACCCTCATAGCCACTCCCGTGGTCTATTCACTTCTCGACGACCTTGGTTCAGCTTTCATACAATGGCGCCGGACTGCTGAGTCAAAGTAATGGAAGAGACTATCCAATCTGCCCGCTTCTGATATTTGGCGTTCCGGGGAAGGTGATACTGAACTTTGTGCCATTTCCTCTTGAAAGCTCGATCGTGCCGAGGACCTGCCTGGTCAGCACATTGACTAATAGAAGGCCGAGCGACGAGGTTTTGCGGAAGTCCGCCTCCTCTGGAAAGCCGACACCGTTGTCCTCAACCGTCAGGACATAGGAGTCGCTATTTTTATTGATCCCGACCCTGATCATCCCCTTTTTCCCCTCAGGGAAGGCGTGTTTCAGGCTGTTGGAGACCAGTTCATTCACGATCAGTCCGCAGGGGATGCCGATATTAACACTAAGTTCAACAGGTCCCATTTCAACGGAACAGATGACATCCTGCCGTTTGTATGTGTTTGCAATGCCGGAAACAAGGCTCTGAAGGTATGCCTTGAAGTCGATGTGGGCCATGTCCCTGGACTCGTAAAGTTTCTCGTGTATAAGGGCCATTGATTTGATCCTGTTGCGGCTCTCCTCGAACATGGCCCGTACCGGTCTGTCGGCAATGCCTTCAGCCTGGAGGCTCAGCAGGCTGAGTATTACCTGCAGGTTGTTTTTCACCCGATGGTGGATTTCCTGCAGCATTACTTCCTTTTCTTTAAGTGAGCGCAGGATCTCATCCTCCGCCTTCATGCGGTTATTGACCATTGCGTTAAAAACTTTAACCAGCTCTCCTATTTCGTCATCAGATGTTTTGATCACATCCTGGTTCATTTCTCCCCTGCCGAAGGCAGCCGCTGCCCCGGCGAGTTTCAGTATGGGCTTTGTGATCACGTTCGAAAAGAAGGCCGCCGCTATGCTTCCTGCTATGATGACGAAGAGAGAAAACAGTATGATCAGCGTGACAATACCATTTACGTCTCTCCTGATTGAGGACTCCGAAATGCCCATGTGCAAAACGCCGATTTCCCCCTTCAAAAGCGGCACCCCGAAATCCAGGATGGCCCCCTTGTCGGTCGTCAATTCCTTTACTGAGTATTGCTGCAGGGGATTTACCTCATGAGCAGTTTTCAGCTCATCCGGAAAACCGCCGGCGAAGGTATGGGCCAGCACTCTTTTTTCTTTATCCATGATGAAGAAATAGACTGTCGTTGATAAGCACGAACTTGTCGATCATCATTTTGTTCAGAAGCTCCTGCCCTTTGGGATCTGTATGGGCGTTGAGGAATATCTGCTGCAGCTGTTTCTTTAAATCCGGATCAAGGTCGCTGGGGACAACAACCGGAGGGATGGCGTAGGGAGGGGACTTTTCGATAATACGCGTCTTTGAGGTGAATTCCGGATTGATTTTATTCAAATACTCCCAGATAAGACTGTCGACAGCCGCTGCATCCACGATCCCCTGTGCAACAGCCTTGATTGCCTTATCATGGGATCTTGTGAAAATGAAGCTTTTGAAAAAACTCTCCGGGGTCTCGTTCATTTTCGCCAGCATATATGTCGGGACCAGCTTGCCGGTGTTTGACAGAGGGTCGGTGAACGCGAATTTCCTGCCCCGCAGCTCGCTGAATGAATGGAAAGGACTGTCTTTTGCCGTGATAATATATGAGTAGTAAACGGTCTCTCCACGGGCCTGGGGGGCGGCCAGGAGATCGAGATTGAATTGCTTATGACCGTCGACATAGGGACCGCTGCACACAAACGCGGCGTCAAGCTGTTTAGTCCTGAGCATTTCATTGACTTCCCCGTAATCCTGCCTGTCAACGTAATTGACCTTTGTGCCGAGTTTTTCCTGCACGTACTCAAGGAACTGCCGGTAATAGGCAATACCTTCTTTGGGGGTGATCATGCCGCCTACCGCGATCCGTATATGCTTTACATTGGGGCTTTTTTCCGTTAACTGCGGTTTTACCTGTTCGAGAACAATTTTTTTCTGTTCCTCTTTTTTGCACCCCGCAATGCTGATACACATCAGAAGGGCAAGTACTGCGTATGATGATGCCTTTTTCAAGATAGTAAGCTCCTTTCTCATGAAAGCTCCACTTATGATATGCAATTCTTCTTCAGGCTGACGCTGTTGCCGCACCGTCGCGGGTTTTATTGCTGCGGCCTGTCCGTCATCGGGTCCCGGGGTAACCGGAAAACGCGGCCAGTTGATCAGGTTTGAGTATCCCTTCATGTCTCTGCCCCCTGATGAACCAGGTCGGGTAGGTCTCGATCCTTTCCCTAATGCATACGGCGGCCTTTGGTCCTCCCTGGCCTCCGGGAGAACATTCCACATAGGGAAGCCGATTAGCTGATGCCCCGAACAGAGACTTCTGTTCCACGCATGATGGTCACCAGTATGCGCCGTATAAAATGGCTTTGTCCTGCGTAAGATGTTCGGCCAGCCCTTTCAGGAAGGGGTCTTCAGGCCCGGCTGCCGGGTCAAAGACGCCGCTGTAGTGCAGGTGCATTCCTCCTACTATAACCGCTGTAATTATGACTGTCTGTCTTGCAAAGGCCGAAAAGTTGAATTTGGGCAGTTCCTTTGGCCGCTGAAAAGTCACTACTCCGAAGATCACGGTCATGATCGAAAATGATGCTATACAGTAGGCGCAGGCGGCTTTAATCACAAACAGAGAGATTGCTATGAGATAAACACTGTAGCCAAGCCCCGCCATGGAGACGGTCCACGCTGATTTCCAGTGCGACATGGGATTGCGGACCCGGAGACCGATGTAAGCCAGCGCCGTGTAAGTCAGAAAACCCCAGAAAGCTGTAGGCAGCGCCAGAAAGGTGCCCCACCTGCTTCGCTGGACAAGGTCGCATGAACTTCCCTCAGTGCAGTAGAGTGGCGGCTGGCCAAGCCAGATGGTAAGGGCCAGATAAGCGGTCAGCGCCATGCCCGCGCCCGCGAGTCCTGTAAGAAGCCAGTTTGGATTCTCCAGCTTTTGCAGTACCGGCTGTTTATTCTTGCCCTTCCGGACAACTGGTCTTTCTTTTGCCGGGTCCTCTTCCGGAGGAAACTGCTTCTTCTGTGAAGCCCCCTGTGCTTTTGTTTTTTTACCCAAAGTCTGATCCTTATGATTTATCTTTTATTATGGACCGTTAATCCATGGTTGAATATTGCTGATTAATCATAGCGCTTCAAATCTACTCCGCCAGTTTCAGGGAAGCCCCGTTTAACTTGATCTCTTTAATGTCCCATTCATTGAAACAGACTGTAAAGTCATTTGCGTTTTCTACATTGACATCTTTGTGGATATCAAAAACCTTCCGGCAGATGGGGCCCTCGTCATGGGCCTTGCCGAGCAGGGCTGTGACCTGATTGATTCCCAGGTTAATGGTCACTATCATTAGAAAGTAAGGCTCATTCATCACATTGCTTATTATCGGGTTGATCTTGCCCAATGCCTTGGGCTCAACCATTGTAGTAAACTCCCCTGTCCCCAGATAAAACTCATCAGGGATACGGATCTCCGAATAATCAACTCCCGGTATTGGTTTGTCTTCACGGCTTGTTATCTCCGCCATTAACTGCCTCCCTCTAATATCATATAATTGCCAAGAGTGGCGTATTGCATTACGCCACTGCAATATTAATGAATGAATTTTACCATATTATTTCAATGAAATCTTCCTGACTGCAAAGCGATGTGCCGAGTGTATATATTTTTTTTTATGAAGCTATTGCGTATACATATAAATTGACAAAGAAGTAATGTTAGACATATAATTTAATGAGCTTTTTCAAAAAATATTTCTCTATATTATAGATAGGAGGACTTGTAAATGTCAGATGCAGTCACGAGTGTTACGAATGACACCTTTGATTCCGTAGTATTACAGTCAAAGGGCCTTGTCATGGTCGATTTCTGGGCCACATGGTGCGGCCCCTGTAAGATTATAGCGCCTGTTGTTGAAGAGCTGGCGAAAGAATATTCCGGCAAGGTTACTTTTGCAAAAGTAAATACCGATGAAAACGCCGACCTGGCCAGCCGTTACAATATAAGAGGTATTCCTACCCTTATGTTCTTTAAAGAAGGCAAGATGATGGACCAGGTAGTGGGCGCTGTGCCCAAGGCCCAGCTTAAATCCAAACTTGATTCCCTTCTTGGATAAATCCTGACAATGGTCTATGATGTTATAATTATCGGCGGCGGCCCTGCTGGCCTGACAGCAGGGCTTTATACTTCCAGGGGCAGGCTCAAAAGCCTTCTGATTGAAAAAGCATTAACCGGCGGACAGGTCATGACTACCGAGTGGATAGAGAATTACCCCGGTTTTGAAGACGGTATCTCAGGCGCTGAGCTTTCTCAAAAAATGGAGAAGCAGGCTGCCAGGTTCGGTCTCGAAATAATCCAGGGGTCTGTTGTTAATATCTCTTTAAACGGCAGGATGAAGGAGATCGCCCTTGAGGACGGCAGGCAATATGAGGCGAAGAGCATTATCCTCGCTACGGGTTCAAATCCGAGACTGCTGAAAATAGAAGGGGAGGATACGTTCAGGGGCAGGGGGGTCTCATACTGCGCCACTTGTGACGGGGCCTTTTTCAAAAATGAGAAACTGGCAGTTATAGGCGGAGGAGATTCAGCGGTTGAGGAAGGACTGTTTCTGACAAAGTTCGCCGACGCCGTGTATATAATACACAGGAGAGACCTGCTCAGGGCGGCAAAGTGCGTGCAGGAGAGGGCCTTTGCAAATCCTAAGATCAAATTTATCTGGAATTCCATACCGGAAAAAATTGAGGGAGACGACCGGGGCGTGAAGTCTCTCCACATAAAAAATCTGAAAACCGGCGAGCAGTCATCACTTGAAGTGGCGGGGGTATTTGTTTATGTAGGCTACAATCCGAACACCGCTTTCCTCAGAGGGCTGGTTGATCTCAATGAAAACAATTATATAATTACCGATGAGAATATGTCGTCCTCTACTCCAGGTATATACGCGGCCGGAGATGTCAGGGCAAAACCTTTGAAACAAATAGCGACCGCAGTAGGAGACGGGGCAATAGCAGGGGTATCAGCAGAGAAATATATAGAGGAGAATTTTTAAATAATTGTAGGGGCATATTGCAATATGCCCTGCGGCTAATTCAATGTTTGAATCACTATCTGACAGATTAGAAGGAATATTTAAGAAGCTTAAGGGACGTGGTCTTCTCAAGGAAGAAGACGTGATGGCTGCCCTAAAAGAGATCAGGATGGCCCTGCTCGAGGCCGACGTTAATTTTAAGGTAGTCAAGGACTTTGTTGAAAAGGTAAGGGAACGGGCAGTCGGCAAAGAGGTAATTGACAGTATCACCCCCGGGCAGCAGGTTGTCAAAATCGTGCATGACAGCCTCTGTGAACTTATGGGCGGAGGGCAGAGTAAGATCAACCTTGCGCCCAACCCCCCGACGGTCATAATGCTTGTCGGCCTTCACGGCTCAGGCAAAACTACAACCGCGGCAAAGCTCGCAAATAATTTCAAAAAAGACGGCAGAAGGCCGATGCTTGTGGCCATGGATACAGGCAGGCCCGCTGCTATTGATCAACTCGTATCTCTCGGTAAGCAGATAGATGTTCCTGTGCATGCAACAAGGCCCGGAGACAACCCCGTAGCCATTTATCCTGAAGCACTGAAGAAAGCGAATCTGGAAGGCAGGGACATTTTGATCCTTGACACCGCAGGCCGGCTTCATATTGACGAGGGCCTGATGGACCAGCTTGAGGACCTGAAAAAAACGGCAAAGCCGCATGAGATACTGCTTGTTGCCGATGCAATGACAGGACAGGATGCCGTCAATATTTCAACGTCCTTTAATGACAGGCTCAATCTGCAGGGAGTTGTCCTCACAAAGATGGATGGAGACGCCCGTGGCGGCGCGGCGCTTTCGATTGTTCACGTCACGGGGAAGCCTATTAAATTTATAGGCGTAGGTGAAAAGGTTGATTTTCTTGAGCCTTTTTACCCGGAGAGAATGGCGTCAAGGATTTTAGGCATGGGAGATGTAGTCTCTCTCGTGGAAAAAGCCCAGGAAGCGGTGGACCTGGAAAATGCTCTTGAGCTTGAAGATAAAATCAAGAAAGACAGATTCACATATGAGGACCTTATAACTCAGATAAAACAGATCAAAAAGATGGGCTCCCTGGAGAGTATTCTCAGCATGATCCCGGGGTTAGGCAAGCAGTTGAAGGGGGTTAATATCGATGACACGGCCTTTGTTAAGGTTGAGGCGATAATTAATTCAATGACAACACAGGAGAGAAGGAATTATGTTATACTTAACGGCAGCCGAAAACAGAGAATCGCAGCAGGGAGCGGGACAACGGTTGCCGATGTAAATAAAATAGTCAAACAGCACCTTACAATGAAAAAGATGCTGAGGAAGTTTAAGGGCGGCAAGGGGTTTAAGATGCCGCAGTTTAAGTTCTGAAGGACAGGGTGCCGATCCGGATTCATTCATAACATGTTGAATTTCTTATCGCATATCCTGTATTATGAATACTTAATTTTTATATGGAGGAAGTAATTTGGTAAAGATCAGACTGACAAGAAAAGGTGCCAAGAAAAAACCTTTTTACAGAGTCATCGTGACTGAATCAAGCACGAGAAGGGACGGACCGTTTCTGGAGATTATCGGAACATATGATCCGTTAAAGGAACCCTCTGAAATCAAGATCGATACGGAGAGGGCCAAATACTGGCTTGGCTGCGGCGCACAACCAACTTCTGTTGTTAAGAAACTTTTGAACATTTCGGGTCTGTAAAAATCAGTCCGGATGCAAATGGAGGTGGATATGAAACTGCTGATCGAAGACATGGCGAAGGCCCTCGTGGATAAGCCGGAGGATGTTTCAGTTGCCGAAGTTGAAGGAGAAAGAACAACAGTCTATGAATTGCGTGTGGCCCAGACCGATCTTGGAAAGGTCATTGGAAAGCAGGGTAAAACAGCACGGGCAATGAGGACCATTTTAAGCGCTGCCGGCACAAAGCTCGGTAAACGCTGCGTGCTTGAGATACTCGAATAGGTTTATTCATCCCATCGCATAAAAGCATTACATTAAATTCAAAATATATAAGAGAAGAAGGGAAGGCCGCTTCTTCTCTTGAATTTTTATCTCCAGCAGAAAATGAAGTGTGATGTCTTAACAATATTCCCCGAAATATTTACTTCCTATCTTAATGAAAGCATTATAAAAAGGGCTAGGGCAAAGGGCCTGCTTGATGTTGCACTTCATAATATCAGGGACTTTTCATCGGATGCGCACAGGACCGTCGATGACTCTCCCTTCGGGGGCGGGGCCGGGATGGTCTTTAAGCCTGAGCCCATATTTAAGGCGATGGACTTTCTCAGGGAGGATGGAGAACCCCGGAAGGTCGTTCTCCTGACGCCGCAGGGCAGGCCTTTTGATCAATCCATTGCAGAAGACTATTCAAGAGAAGAGAAAAGGTTTGTCTTTATCTGCGGGCGCTATGAAGGGATAGATGAAAGGGTAAAGACCCTCGTGGACGAAGAAATTTCAATCGGAGATTATGTGTTGACCGGGGGAGAACTCGCGGCCCTTGTAGTCATTGACGCAGTGGCAAGGCTGGTCCCCGGTGCGCTCGGCGATGAAAGATCTATTGAGGACGAATCATTTTCATGGGGCCTGCTCGATTATCCGCATTATACAAGACCGCGGGAATTCAGGGGCTTACATGTTCCCCAGGTGCTTGTTTCCGGGGACCACAGGGAAATAGACCGCTGGAGGAGAAAACAGGCGTTAAGAAAGACGCTGGAAGTCAGACCCGATCTTATCCGGCGGATGAAGCTTACCGGGGACGATAAGAAAATTCTTTCTGAGATTGAAGCCTCTTCCGGTGAAGACCCTTGATTTCAAACAGGGATAGCTGGTATTCTACTACTCTTTATTGATGTAATAATTTTCAGAATAAAAGAAATATAAATTAAAGCAGGAGGAAAGAATGAATGCTGTTAAAGTCATAGAAGAGGGTTTCAAGAAAGAAATAACCCCGTTCCGCGTGGGAGATACGGTCAGTGTAAGCATGAAAGTCAGGGAGGGAGAAAAAGAAAGGCTCCAGACGTTTGCGGGCATTTGCATCGGGCGAAAGGGCAGCGGGGCGCGTGAGACCTTTATGGTGAGAAAAATATCTTATGGGGTCGGAGTGGAAAAAATATTCCCTCTCCATTCACCCCTTATTGAGAAAATTACAGTTGTTAAACAGGGAGATGTAAGAAGGGCAAAACTGTATTATCTGCGGGACAAGAAGGGCAAGGCAGCGAAGATAAAAGATAAGTCTTTTGCAGAGCAGCAATAAGTCGGCGCCGATAGATTAAAATTAGAAAAACGGAATTAACGTGCTATTGTAACTAAATTTATGTATTTCGGGATTTTTCCGAAATACATAAATTTAAATGACCCTCGGATGGGAATCACGCCAAAAAAACCTCCATCAGATCAAACTGCCGCCCTTATTTTTTCCCATGATGAAATATTACGTAAGGAGTATAAGTTAATTGCCGGAATCGATGAGGCCGGCCGGGGGCCGTTGGCCGGGCCTGTTGTTGCTGCCGCAGTAATCCTTCCTTCCGGGCTTGTTATCAGAGGACTCAGGGATTCAAAACAAACTGCTGAAAAAGACCGTAAAAGATTATTCTGGGAAATTGTCGGAACGGCTGATGCGATCGGGGTCGGCATTGTGGAAGCGGACATCATTGACAGGATTAACATTCTTCAGGCTACAAAGCTGGCGATGAAAATGGCCGTGAACGACCTTGGGGCCAGGCCGGACCTTCTGCTTATAGATGCTGTCAGGCTTACGGAGGTTAATCTTCATCAAAAGTCATTTATCAAAGGCGAGTCTGTCAGTGCGGCCATTGCCGCGGCCTCCATTATCGCCAAGGTCGTCAGAGATGATATTATGCTTGACTACCATGACAGGTATCCGGAATTTAACTTTAAAGGGCATAAAGGGTACGGCACCAGGGAACATATTGAATGTATAAATGCGCACGGGCCGTGTCCGATACACAGAAAAAGTTTTTGCAAGGTGAAAGATGTCCAATTGCCGTTCCTGTAGGCAGCGTACTCTGCCCCTGCATTATGAATTGCGTTTCTTGTGTTCTATATAATAGCGGCTGACATCATTGTTCTTATTCATTTCCTCTGGATTGTTTTTTCAATCTTCGGCGCATTGTGGATGCCCGGTATTTTCAGCTTTTGTGTCTATGTTTTTATGATATAATCACTTATACTAATAATTATCCGGGAACCAAAAAATTAGTAATCAAAGAAATGCTCTGATGTCTTTACTTAAGAATTTAACTTGTGTTAATATCTATCTCTTAAATAAAAGAAAGGTGACGTTATGGCTTTAGAAAAAGAAAAGAAAGAAAACATAATCGGACAGTACAAGCTTCATGACGGAGATACCGGGTCCCCTGAAGTACAGATAGCCCTTATCAGCGAGAGGCTCAATGATCTTAACCTGCATTTTCAGACGCATAAAAAAGATCATCACTCCCGCAGAGGACTTCTGAAACTGGTGGGACAGAGACGCAAGCTCCTGAGTTACCTGAAGGCATCTGACAAGGAACGCTATGATAAGCTTGTAAAACAGCTTGGATTAAGAAAGTAGAAATGAATGACAAATGTTGAGCTTGAACTTAAAGGAAAACCGCTTTATCTTGAGACAGGACGATTCGCAAAACAGGCTGATGGATCAATAATCGCCAGATATGGCGACACAGTCATACTGGCAACAGCCGTTGCCAAAAAAGAACCAAAAGCAGATGTGGATTTTTTCCCCCTCACTGTTGATTATCAGGAAAAGGCTTACGCCGCCGGCAAAATCCCAGGAGGGTTTTTTAAAAGGGAGGGCAGACCGAGTGAAAAAGAAGTCCTTACCTCCCGGCTTATCGACAGACCAATAAGACCTATTTTCCCTGACGGTTTTTATTCGGAGACGCAGGGGATCGTATCGGTATTATCATTCGGGAATGAAAATATTTCAGACATCCTTGGAATTATCGGCATGTCTGCTGCTCTGAGCATATCCGATATCCCGTTTGACGGCCCTGTAGGCGCAGTAAGAATGGGTATATTGAAAGACTCTTTTGTTGTCAATCCGGATCTGCAGGAGATAGAAGAATGTGATTTTACCCTTGTTGTTGCAGGTACAGCGGATGCTGTATTGATGGTTGAAGGCGGGGGGCTTGAGATTACAGAATCCGTTCTGCTTGAAGCGCTTGATATAGCTCATAAGGAAATCAAAAATGTTGTTAATCTCCAGAAGCAGTTAGTTGCCTTAATCGGAAAACCCAAAAGACTCGTTACGCCTCCTCAATTAAACGAGGAACTTATGAGGTCGGTTTCGGCCATTTCACTTGAAAAAATAAAACAGGCCATCGTCATCCCCGATAAACTGCTGAGACAGGATACCCTGAATAATATCCTTAAAGAAGTTGTAACAGGACTCAATACGGGGGATGAGGACATTTCAAAGGACATAGCGTTTTTATTCAATAAACTGGAAAAGGACCTTGTGAGGAACATGGTTCTGGACCAAGGGATCAGGGCCGACGGCCGCAGGGCTGATGAGGTGCGGAAGATAAGCGCCGATGTCGGG
Organism: Thermodesulfovibrionia bacterium; assembly: GCA_020053105.1. Classification (GTDB taxonomy): domain Bacteria; phylum Nitrospirota; class Thermodesulfovibrionia; order UBA6902; family UBA6902; genus UBA6902. The sequence continues at coordinate 23,530 of JAGVNU010000036.1, read as the reverse complement.
ATCCTGCCGCGGGCACACGGCTCAGCCCTGTTTGTAAGGGGAGAGACCCAGGCCCTTGCAGTGGTCACTCTCGGCACTTCAGAGGATGAACAGAGGATCGACGCCCTTGAAGGAGAATCAAAGAAGGCCTTTATGCTTCACTATAACTTCCCGCCGTTCAGTGTGGGAGAGGTCAAATTCCTCCGTTCCGCGGGCCGGAGGGAGATAGGGCACGGCATGCTGGCTGAAAGGGCCTTAAAGGAGATCCTTCCTCCCAAGGCTGAATTCCCGTATACCATCAGAATAGTATCTGATATCCTGGAATCAAACGGCTCATCATCAATGGCCACGGTTTGCGGCGGAACACTTGCCCTTATGGATGCAGGCGTTCCGATTAAGTCGCCTGTTGCGGGCATTGCCATGGGACTCATAAAAGAGGGCGAAAGGACAGTTGTTCTTACGGACATCCTCGGTCTTGAGGACCACCTCGGAGATATGGATTTCAAGGTCACTGGCACCGAAGAAGGCATTACAGCGTTTCAGATGGATGTTAAAATTAGCGGCGTGAGCAGGGACATTATGGCAAATGCCCTTGACCAGGCAAAAAAGGGAAGGCTCCATATACTGGGCAAGATGAAGGAAATCCTTTCCAGTCCAAGAGACCATCTTGCGGCACATGCCCCCAGGATTTTTACCATGAAGATAAGGCCCGACAAAATCAGGGAGGTCATCGGCACCGGCGGCAAGGTAATCAGGGGCATAGTTGAACAGACCGGAGTAAAGATCGACATTGATGATTCGGGCAATATAAATATCGCGTCTATTGATGAAGAGTCGGCACAAAAGGCGATCAGTATCATTGAAGGGATTATTGCCGAGGCCGAGCTTGGAAAGATTTACATAGGAAAGGTAAAGAGGATAGTAGATTTTGGTGCGTTTGTAGAGATATTACCGGGCACTGAAGGTTTACTGCATATATCACAAATTTCGGACAAAAGGGTCGCAAAGGTTGAAGATGTTCTCAAAGAGGGGGAGGAAGGCGTGCCTGTTAAAGTGATTGAGATTGACAAGATGGGCAGGATACGTCTCAGCAGAAAAGAGGCCCTTAAAGAGCAGGAAGCCTGATAGGAATTCAGGGGCCTGTAATGGAATACAGCGACAGGCTTAATTTTGTTGCAAGAGAAGTTTCAACCCTCTATAATAACCATCAAACTACTTATCACTAAATCCGTACAGAAGAAAGTCAACAGCCGGCAGACGGGGGTAACTCCCCTGTCTGCTAAATGACCGCATTTTTTTCTGAGAGATATAAATGTATAAAAAAATAAACCTCGGCAATAATATCCCGGTCCTCATGGAAGCCGCGCATGAAATGCATTCTGTTTGTATCGGCTTCTGGATCAAGATCGGCTCCCGTTATGAAACCCCCGGCAAAAACGGCATTTCACATTTTCTGGAACACATGTTTTTCAAGGGGACCCAGAGCTGTACTGCACAGGACATAGCAGTAGAAATTGATTCACTGGGCGGGGAAATAAATGCTTATACGTCCACTGAGTATACAGTGTTTTATGTGAAGGTGCTTGCTGAATATCTTAGGCCGGCGCTTGATCTTTTATCGGACATATTCCTGAAGTCGACTTTTCCCGAAACCGATATTGAAAAAGAAAAGAACATCGTGTATGAAGAGATTAAAATGGTTGAAGACAATCCTTCGGATTATGTTCACGAGCTGTTCGGCAAGCATATATGGGGTGACAAAGGCCTTGGGCAGACAGTCCTCGGCGGGGTGGAAACAATCAGTAGCTTTACCAGGAATGATCTTATCGATCACATAAATAAATATTACGGAGCTGAAAATATTATAGTGTCCTGCAGCGGCAATTTTATCGAGGAGGAACTGATTGACGGACTCAACAGGACTATCGGCAGCCTTAATAGACAGGGAGAAAAGAAAAGTGAACTGGTCCCCGTATTCACGAATAAAATAAATATAGTCACTAAAGACCTGTCAGAAGCGCATGTATGTCTCGGACTTAAAGGCCTCCCTTACAGCAGTGAAGACAGGTACTCGATGCACCTGCTTAATACCATACTGGGTTCCGGCATCAGCTCAAGGTTGTTTCAGAATGTGAGGGAGCAGAGGGGGCTGGTATATTCCATTTATTCTTATCATGCCGCTTATTCTGATACGGGATTGTGGGCCGTTTATGCCGGCACTGATAAAAAACATGTCAGTGAAGTCATCAATATAACGGTTGATGAAATGAAGGGCCTTCCGCATTCCATTACAGCTGATGAACTTCAGAGGGCCAAGGCCCAGCTGAAAGGCAATCTCCTGCTTGCCCTTGAATCAACGAGCAACAAGATGACGAATATAGCAAAACAGGAAATATATTACGGGAAGTATTATTCTCCCGAAGAAATAATCCGGATGGTTGAATCGGTCACAATTGAAAAGGTGAGACACCTGGCCGGGGAGACCGCCGGGGACAGTGCCTTTGCGCTGACTGTTTACGGCCCGGTAGAAGAGAAAGATCTCAAAGATTCCTGTAAGCTTCTGCAATAGACTTTACGGCCCTTCTGATTTGAACTTCTGTATTATTAATTCCAAGACTTAACCTTAGTGCCGACAGAGCCTCTCTGTCGCTTAATCCCATGGCCTTTAAAACAGAAGATGGTTTATGTTTGCCTTCGTGACATGCGGAGCCGGTTGAGGCAGCGATTTCCTTTTTCAACTTCTCTAACAGGATATTGCCCTGAATGTCAGGGAATGAAAGATTCAGTGTGTTCGGCAGTCGTTTGGTCGGGTGGCCGTTAAGTCTTATACCCGGAATTTCTCTGCGTAGTTCATTGTAGAAATATCCGGTAAGGTCCTTCATCAACTGCACTCTGTCGGGCAGCTCCTTTTCAGCAATCTCCGAGGCCTTGCCAAGTCCCACTATAGAACAGACATTTTCCGTGCCCGGCCTTAATCCTTTTTCGTGAGAAGCGCCGTACAAGACAGGTTTAAGTTCCACGCCGCGTTTTACAAAAAGCGCGCCTGTCCCTTTCGGGCCGTAAAATTTGTGGGGGACGATTGTTAAAAGATCGACCTTCAACTTTTTTACGTCAACAGGGACCTTGCCGACGGATTGGGCGGCGTCGCAATGGAAAACAATACCGCTGCTGCTTGCTGTCTTCCCGATCTCTGCTATCGGCTGGATAGAGCCGGTCTCATTATTGGAATGCATAATGGTTATTAAAATTGTATTTTCCCTGATGAGTTTTTTGAGAACAGCGGGATCAACAATGCCGTATTTATCAACCGGGAGATATGTAATCTTAAAGCCGAGGCCTTCAAGGTATTTCAATGGTTTCATCACAGAAGGGTGTTCGACGCATGAAGAGATTATATGTCCGGATTTGAACCTTAGCGCACTTCCGCGTATGGCCAGATTATTTGCCTCGGTGCCTCCGGATGTGAATATTATTTCTTCAGGCTTCGCATTAATCAAGCCGGCCACTTGTTTGCGCGCATGTTCAATGGCTTGACTTGCGGCTTCTCCATAAACATGAGAGCTTGAGGGATTGCCGAAGTTGGATTTGAGACACGCGGCCATCGCATCGGCGACCCCGTGAGCCAACGGGGTAGAGGCGTTGTTGTCAAGGTATACCGGATTTGAAGATGAAATCGTTTTACGCTTCATGTGTCTTGCGGACAGATCTCATGAGGATGCCCGGTCCAGGTCCCTGTGCGTTACCGTTGTTTTTATGTTTTGCTTCTTGAAGTTCTTTTCAATGTCCTGCACGATGGCAGGGGACCTGTGTCTTCCCCCGGTGCAGCCTATGCCGATGGTGAGATAACTCCTTCCTTCCTGTGAATACAGCGGGACTATATGGTTCAGAAGAGGATAGAGTTTATTGAAAAATTCCCTGGTTCCGGCATGGGAAAGCACAAATCTTCTCACCTTCGCGGAAGTCCCTGGAAAGGGTTTCAATTTTTCTATGAAATACGGGTTTGGCAGGAACCGTACATCAAAAAGCAGGTCCGCTTCCGGCGGGATACCGAATTTGTACCCGAAAGATACAAGACTGACGGTCATTTTTTTTGGGCCCTTCCTAAGGTATAATTCTGTTATGAATTTCCGCAGCTGATGCGGAGTAAGGGCGGAAGTTTCAATGACCGTATTGGCTTCCAGACGAATTGAAGAAAGGAGTCTGGTCTCCCTCTGAATGGCTTTTCTGAGGTCCTTATGCCCAAGCGGATGCGGTCTTCTTGTTTCCTTGAAGCGTCTGATGAGGGCTTCGTCGGATGCCTCAAGGAATATGATTTCTATTTTATGTTTTTCTCTTAAGGATGAAACAGCATTAGAGAAGTCAGTCAGAAACTTCCTCTCTCTGATGTCGATCCCGATAGCGATCTTTGATATGGTCGGAGTTTTGCTGCTTAAAGTGACAAAGGTCTCGATAAGTTTCAGGGGAAGGTTGTCCACACAGAAAAAACCGCTGTCTTCAAAGGCATTGAGTGCAACTGTTTTCCCTGCCCCCGAGAGGCCCGTCAGGATTATTGTAAGGAGCTGATTTTTTTTATGTCGTTTCACTTTATGGGTTCAATAAGTCCGAAGTTCCCGTCGTTTCTTTTGTGCAGGACATTGATATTGCCTGAGGACGCATTAGTAAATACAAAAAAATCTTTATCCAGCAGGTCCATCTGCATGGCGGCCTCTTCCACGCTCATTGGCTTTATATTATAGGCCTTGTTTTTTATGATCGTAGGCAGGGTCTCAACCGCTTCCGGCAGCAAATCGGATTTGCCCTTGTTCTTCCTTAAAGATACAGATTTGTCTTTGAATTTCTTGACCTGCACGGCCAGTTTTTCCACTACCTCATCAATGGATGAATACATTTCTCCTGTTGTGCTTACCGCCTGAATGAATGCCCCGTTTACTTTCAGGAGCACTTCCGCTGTATGCCTGTATTTTTCGACGCTCAGGGTAACGGTCGCTTCTGAGACATCACCGAGATATTTTTTGAACTTGCCTATTTTTTCTTCAGCATATTCCTTGAGGTTTTTCGTGAGTTCCATCTGTCTGCAATTAATTATTATGTTCATTTATTTCTCTCCTTGTAAGATACTTGCCTGAATTATGTAGTCCAATTTTTGCGCAACTATATTTTATACTGCACGAGTCGCCGGATGATTATCTTAGAACCATTTCTTGCGTTTTAAATGAGACGATATTTTGAGTTCTTCCCTGTACTTTGCCGCGGTCCTGCGCGCGACACTTATGCCCCTGTTTTTCAGTATTTCCACTATTTTCTGGTCGTTCAGAGGGTCCTTTGAATCTTCATCGGTGATGATCTGCCTGATAATATCTTTAACTGTCGACGATGACATATCTCCTCCAGACGATGGGACCGCGTTGCTGAAAAAATGTCTGAAGTTCAGGAGTCCCTGGGGACATTGGATATATTTATTGGAAGTGACCCTGCTTATCGTGCTTTCGTGCATGCCAAGATCTTCTGCAATATCTCTCAGGTTCAGGGGTCTGAGATATTTATGCCCTTTTCTGAAGAAATTTTCCTGGAACTTCAGAATGCTTTCAGTCACTTTGTAGATTGTTTTGTTTCTCTGGTCCAGACTTCTCAGCAGCCAGATGGCTGAACGCAGTTTTTCCTCAAGGAACAGTTTCTCCTCCGGACCAAGGGTCTTTTTGTTTGCCAGAAGTCTTCTGTAGTAATTTGACAGCCTGAGTTTCGGGATGCCTTCTTCATTTAAGGTGATTATGAACTTGCCGTCTGACTCTTCAACATAAACGTCAGGGATTATATGAACAGGTTCGTCGCTTGAATAGTTTCTGCCCGGCCTTGGTTCGAGCCCCTCAATGATCTTGACCGCCGCGAAAATGTCATCAATGGATGTCTTTAGTTTAGCGGCAAGCTGTTTATATTTTTTACCTTCGAGTTCGGGAAAGCCGTCAGTGAGTATATGTTCTACGAGGGTATCTTTAAGGTTCAGAGGAGGCAACTGTAAAAGAAGGCACTCCTGGAGATGCCTGGCGCCGACACCGGAGGGGTCGAGCCCCTGAATGAATTTGAGGGCCTCCTCAGCAACTGCCTGATCTGTTTCCGCCATTTCTGCTATTTCATCGAGAGAGGCCTGCAGGTAGCCATAATCGTTCAGGTTGTTTATGATGATCTCGGCAGTTTTACCTACAGGGCCGGATAAGGAGGAAAGTCTTAACTGCCAGAGGAGGTGTTCGTACAAGTTGGTTTTACTCCTGTTGCGCTCAAAGGGAGAGTTGATCTCTTCCGCCCCGTCGTTGAAGTAGCCGAAATCCCTCCCGTCGCTTTCTCTTTCTTCAAAGTAACTGTCGGTAGTAAATCCGAATATTTTTTCGAGGGGGGCTTCTGAATCGTCCGAGGGTTCATGAAATGTTTCTTCCTCCACGGCTGTTCCGGGCTGCTCATTTCCTGCCTCGTTTTCCCGCTCAACATTTTCTTCAAGCAGAGGGTTATTCATGAGTTCCTGGTTGATGTCCTGCGTGAGTTCCAGCAGAGGCAGTTGTAACAGCTTTATAGACTGCTGAAGTTGAGGGGTCAGGATTAACTTCTGTGATAGTCTGAGTTCGAGTCTCTGTTCCTGTGCCATTATAGTCTGAAACCTTCTCCTAGATAACTTTTTTTCACCAATTCATTTGTGATAAGTTCAGCCGGAACGCCGTGCGCCAGAATACGTCCGTCATTTATTATATATGCACGGTCGGTTATAGATAAAGTCTCGCGTACATTGTGGTCCGTGATAACAAGGCCGATTCCTTTGTCCGCCAGATGGCGCAGTGTATTTTTTAATTCGTTAACGGCGAGCGGGTCTATGCCGGCGAAGGGCTCGTCAAGGAGTATGAATACCGGGTCGACAGCTATGGCCCTTGCTATCTCCACTTTTCTCCGTTCACCGCCTGATAGATGATAGCCGTATCTCTTTGCAATGGGTGCAAGGTTGAATTCCTGGATTATGCTTTCAAGCTTTTCCTGCTTTGAAATTTTATCGGTATTTGTTATTTCAAGAACTGCTTTTATGTTATCTTCGACTTTCAGTTTTCTGAAAATGGAGGCTTCCTGCGGCAGATAGCCGATCCCTTTTCTCGCCCTTTTATACATCGGGGAATTGCTCAAATTTTCACCATCAAGTAATATATCGCCTGAATCCGGATGTATGAGTCCCAGGATCATATAGAAAGTGGTGGTTTTCCCTGCCCCATTTGGCCCGAGAAGTCCAACTATTTCTCCAGAATTAATATTCAGGCTGATGTCGGTGACTACGTTTTTTTCGTTGTAACTTTTCTTGAGCTTGCTGACTTCCACCGAATGCATCAGTTTATCCCTTGCTTATTCTGTAAAACGACCCTGCTGCCCTGGACTTCAGCGCGGTCGTCTTTTAAATAAAAAATAATTTGTGTCCCTGAAATGACATTTTCTCCATCAACAGCTTTAGGATTTCCGGTGAAAATAATTTTTTCGTCTTCTTCAAGGTAGATGGCTTCGTCTGAAAATAAGGCCTTTTCCTCTTTGTGGACCTTTACATGGCCAAGGGCATGTATTTTTATGACTTTGTTCCTGGCATTATCATAATAAACAGTCATTTTGTCTGAATACATTGTTATGTCATCGGTTCTTGCGACGACTGCGCCTTCGAATATCGCGGTACTATTTTTATTGTCTGCCGTAAGCGTCTCAGACGTAATTGTTACGGTTTTTTTTTCTTTCTTGTCTACCAGAGTGGCGGCGAATACGGTACAATGTGCCAGTAATGCTGATACGATAAAATTAACGATAAAAAATTGCTTTGACATCTTTTATGATCCTTACCTGTTGCTCCTGTACTTTTGCTGAAAGGCCGGTCCCTGTAATCAGAAAACTATTGCCGCTGAGTTTGATTTCATCATCCGTAGTGATTAATTCTTCTTTGCTGTTCCACTTCAGGGAGTCTGTTGCAAATTTTGCCTCCCTGATTTTCAGTTCCACGGGTTTGTTGAGCGTAACGTTGCCCTGCTCAATTTCGTAAATGCCGCTTCCACTGGTAAGATAAATCTCCGGAGTTTGATTTATCTTAAGGACTAAAGATTCGAGAAAGACCTCCTTATTCCCTAACGGCAGGATCGCCTTATCGGAGGAAAGTTCCCATTTAACCTTATCGCCTTCTTTATGCTTCAGGTACAGATTTTTCATGGAGGAAGTCTGCAATGAAGGGAGTATCTTCACGCTGTCTTCAGAGTAATTAAGTATAATAATAATTACGAAAATAAAAGCTGCAGATATGATCCAGAATAATCTGCTCTTAATCATACGGTAGTCTATCACACAGTGTGTACCATGTAAAGTCTCTGGCAAGAAAAATGCTATTAATCCGGCGCACATGTGCTCATGAATAATAAGCATGAAAATGCATGGACAATAAACTGTGAATGTTTACGTAATAAGTCCGTTTATAGCTTGTCAAAAATAAAATATTCTGATGAACATATTTGTTTATATATTTATTCCTTGACATTCATTTTGGGAAATGTTATCAATATACGTTTGATTCAGATTCTCTTCAAAAAGCAGAATTTATAAACATATAAACAAAACTTAAAATTTGTCTTTTTTTGAAAATATTTTATGTTGAAGGAAAAGGTCAATGAGTAAAACTGCTACGTTTGAAAGAGGGATTCATCCCAAATATCACAAGGAATTGGCCTCAGCTAAATCTATCACTCAAGCTAAACTCCCTCTGAGGATTGTAGTCCCGGTAAGCCAGCACATAGGGGCGCCTGCAAAACCTGCAGTCAACATCGGCGATGAAGTCAAGAGAGGCCAGGCCATAGGATCTACCACGGGTTTTGTCTCTTCTCCTGTTCATTCCTCCATATCGGGGAAGGTAATAGCAATAGCTGATTTCCCGACTTCCGCGGGCAGGATGGTGCAGTCAATAGTTATTGAGAGCGATGGAAAGGATGAGGCCCTATCATTTATAGAACATCCCGATTATATGAACCTTTCCGCAGATGAGATCAAGACACTTATAAAGGATGCGGGAATAGTAGGGATGGGAGGAGCCGCGTTTCCTACGAATGTAAAACTCTCTCCGCCAAAAGAAAAAACAATAGATGCGGTGATAATAAACGGGGCCGAGTGTGAACCTTATTTAACTGCTGACCACAGACTGATGGTAGAACGCCCCAGGGAAGTTGTCGAAGGTTTGAAAATTATCATGAAGTCTCTCGGAGTAAAAGAGGGACATATAGGTATAGAGGTAAATAAACCTGATGCTATAAAAGCTATGGAATCCGCTGCATCAGGAGAGTCAAACATTAAAGTCTGGCCGCTGGAGATAAAATACCCGCAGGGCGCTGAAAAGATGTTGATCAAAGCAGTAAAGGGCAGAGAGGTCCCGAGCAAGGGGCTCCCTATGGATGTAGGCGTGGTAGTGCAGAATGTCGGGACGGCGCTGGCTGTTTATGAAGCGGTCCGCTTCGGCAAACCTCTTATAGAGAGGGTCGTCACAGTGACCGGCAACGGAATTAAGGAACCCAAAAATATGATGGTGAGGATCGGCACTCTCATGTCGGATGTCATTGAACAGTGCGGCGGTCTTGTTGAAGGCGCTGTTAAAGTCATATCAGGGGGACCGATGATGGGATTTGCGCAGTGGACCCTTGATGTGCCGGTTGTAAAAGGGACATCGGGAATCCTGGTCCTTGCTGAAGACGAGTTTGTCTCAACGGACCAATATTCTGCATGTATAAGGTGCGGAAGTTGTATTGACGTTTGTCCCATGGGGCTTAATCCGTCGATTCTGAGTATTTATTCTGAGAAGGGTTTCTATGAAGATGCCAAGGCAAACAATCTCTTCGACTGTTTTGAATGCGGTTCATGCGCTTACGTCTGTCCGGCAAAGAGACCTATGGTCCAGTTTATAAGACTTGCAAAATCTCAGGTGAAACCGTAAAACACGTTGCAACGTGTCCCTACATACATAACGATCATAAATTTTTTGAGAGGAATAAATGGCAACTGAAGCAAAGGCTCATGAATTAACAGTTTCTGTAAGTCCGCACGTCAGGGGCGATGAGACAGTCGCCCGCATCATGTGGACGGTCAATCTCTCCCTTCTTCCCGCTTTCATAATGTCTGTATATTATTTCGGGCCGAGGGCGGCATTTGTAACCGGCCTTTGTATATTGTCGGCGGTCCTTTCAGAACATTTCTATCAAACCAGTCTCAAGAAGAAAAGCTCGATAGGAGACGGGAGCGCCTTCTTGACAGGACTTCTGCTCGGACTGAACCTTCCGGCCAGTGTTCCATTTTACATCCCCATAATAGGTTCATTGATAGCCATCGTCATTACAAAACTGCTCTTTGGAGGGTTAGGTTATAACGTCTTTAATCCCGCCCTTATCGGCAGGGCGTTTTTATTGATATCATTTCCCAAGCTTATGACTATCTGGTCTGAGCCTACCGCGCAATTTGTTGCAATGGATGCAAAAACAACTGCTACGCCGTTGGGCATACTGAAAGAGGAAGGCATGGCAAAACTGATAGAAATATTCGGAGATAAGGCCGATCTTTATACTAGCCTGCTTATGGGAAACAGGGCGGGGTCACTCGGTGAGACATCTGTAATCGCCCTTCTGCTCGGCGCAGCCCTGCTCCTTTACAGGGGATACATAACATGGCATATACCTTTTTCCTTTATTGCCACGGTAGGGGTGATGGCATGGGCCCTCGGCGGCAATGGCGGACTTTTTACCGGGGACCCCATTGTCCATCTTCTCAGCGGCGGTCTGATTCTCGGCGCGTTTTTTATGGCCACTGATTACGTAACATGTCCATCAATCAGAAAAGGGCAGATAATATTCGGGATCGGCTGCGGCGCAATCACTATGATGATAAGACTCAAGGGCGGTTTCCCGGAAGGCGTGATGTTTGCAATATTACTCATGAACTGTTTTGCCCCATTGATTGACAGAGGCGTAAAATCGAAGATGTTCGGTGCAGTCAACGTGAATAAGGAGCAGAAGAAATGACAGGAAAGGACATGATAAAGATAACGATCAACCTTGTAGTGATATATGTTATCGGCGGATTGATAATGGCGTTTGTGTATGCCAAGACATCTCCCATTATGTTTATTAAAGCCAAAGAGGAAAAGGAAGCAGCGCTTAAGCTGATGATGCCCGAGGCGGACAAGATTGCCAGCCTGGGCGCTTGGGAGCCGCATGAGAAGCACGCGGAATATTATGCGGCCCGTAAATGCGGGGAATTAAAAACGGTTAGTGTTAAGGATGAGAAGACGGGAAAGATGAAAGAAGAAAAGGAGTGTGTGGACCCACAGGACATCGGTTATATTGTTGAAGGGTTTGGCAAAGGCTATTCGAGTTATATTCATATCCTTGCATCTGTCGATAAGGATTTTGTCGTAAAGAAAATAAGTATATTAGGTCACGGAGAAACCCCCGGACTGGGAGACGAGATACAAAAAGACTATTTCCTGGAGCAGTTCGAAGGCAAGACAGTTGATACCCTTGTTGTTATCAAAGGTGAAACACCGGACAAAATACAGGCCATAACAGGCGCGACAATATCCAGCCGCGCCGTGACAGAGGACGGGGTCAGAAACGGCGTTAAATTATTGAAAGAAAAATTGTCCAAAGAGGTGCAGGGATGAGCCTAAAACCCAAAAGCAATCTTGAATTAATCAAAAACGGAATGTTCGGGGAAAATACGATATTCCGTATGGCCATCAGCTTATGTCCGTCGATTGCCGTCACAAACGGCATGAAGAACGGCGTGGCCCTTGGTATTTCGGTCGTGTTTGTTCAGACGATGGTGAATATGACAATCTCCTTAATGAGAAAGTTTATACACCCCAAGATTCGAATACCGATTTTCATGCTTGTCATTGCGGGATACGTCACCATAATAGATTTATTAATGGCGACATACGCAAGACCCATATATAAGGAGATTGGTCTTTATATCCAGATAATAGTCGCGTTCGCATCGATATTTGCGAGGGCGGAGGTCTATGCAAGCAAAAACAAGGTGTTTTCTTCAGCATGTGACGGCTTCGGCATGGGGGTCGGCTTTTTGCTCGCCATGATAGTGATCAGTTTTTTCAGGGAACTTCTGGGCAAGGGGACGCTGTTCGGATACCCTATCGTTTCAGGGAGTCCGCTGCTTATCATGATACTGCCGGCAGGCGGCTTTCTGGCCGTGGGCCTGCTTATGGGATTTTTTAACTGGATTGATATGAGATTCTTTGGCGGTAAAGGCGCATCAGGAGTCTAATCTAATTTAAAGAGGTTGCAATATGCATATTGATTTCGTCAAGCTTTTCCAATTAATAGTATCATCGGCATTAATCAATAACTTCGTCTTCACCATGTTCCTGGGTCTCTGTATATTCTTCGGGGTATCCAAAAAGATGGAGACGTCAGTAGGGATGAGTATAACCTTTACGATGGTTATGGTTGTGAGCGCCGCCTTAAGCTGGGTTGTATACCAGTTCATAATGATACCTCTTCAACTGACGTTCCTTAAGATTATTATCTTCATCGGCATCGTCGCTGCTTTCGTGCAGTCAGCGGACACGATTATGAAAAAAGTCAGTCCTACCATGTATTACAAACTCGGAGTGTATCTGGCCCTGATTACAACGAACTGTATTATAATCGCCGTTCCCCTGAAAAATGCCGGGGAACAGTATAATTTTCTTGAGAGCATGGCCTTTGCGCTTGGTTCGGGAATAGGCTTCGGGCTTGCCCTTATTATTATGGCAAGCATCCGGGAGAAGCTTGAGGTTGCTGATGTCCCGCGCCCTTTCAGGGGGCTGCCGATATCGTTTATTCTTGCAGGGCTGATCGCTCTTGCGTTTACAGGTTTTTCAGGATTGATAACATTATGAAAAATGAAGCTTATTATTATCAGATGAGAGACTATCTTTCATTTGCAGAAATAAATATGTTATAAAGGGACAGCATGGCAGATTTAGATAACAGAATGAAAATGAAAATATCCTTATTTACGACTGTAATCCTTGCCTTCAGCACTTCTCTGCTTTACGCCGGAGTCGGCGGAGGAGTTGAGGTGCGGGAAACGGTTGATCTCATGGAACTCTTGAAATTTACGGCAGCATTTTTATTAGGAATTAGCGCTGTTTTCGGTATGGGTCTTGCATTTGCAGCTAAAAAATATGCAGTGAAAGAGGATCCCAGGGTTGAGCAGGTATCAGAGTTCCTTGCGCATGCCCACTGCGGGGCCTGCGGATATCCGGGCTGCCGTCAGTACGCAGAGGCGGTTGTTACAAATCCCGACGTCAAGCCGAATTTATGTACCCCCGGCGGTGCCGCAAGTGCGGAGGCAGTCGCCAGAATTACCGGCAAGGTAGCTGAAATAACAGAGCCCAGGATCGCCAGGGTGTTCTGTCAGGGAGGATGTTCCAAATCAGTCCGCAGATTTAAATACGAGGGCATTAAAGATTGTAAGGCCGCCATACTAGCAAGCGGAGGCGACAAGGCATGTATATACGGATGTCTCGGTTATGGCTCATGCTCGCGTGCCTGTCCTTTCGGCGCCATTACGATGAGAGAAGAAAACCTTCCTGTAATCGACCCGGTTAAATGCACTGCCTGTGGAGTATGTGCACAGACCTGTCCTACAAAAGTGATAGAAATTTTACCTATGGCTAAAGAGGTCCTGGTAAGTTGTCATTCAAAAGACAAGGGGCCTGTCACCAAGAAGAATTGCCAGATGGGATGTATTGCCTGCGGGCTCTGTGTCAAGGTATGCCCATACAATGCAGTAAAGGTCACGAACTATCTTTCGAGGATTGATCTTGATAAATGCAAAGTCTGCGGTCTCTGTATAACAAAGTGCCCGACGAATGCGATCGTGGATTATATTCCCAAGAGGCCTAAGGCGTTTGTTACTGATAAGTGCATAGGCTGTCATGCGTGTGCCAGGATATGTCCGGTCTTTGCGGCATCAGGTGAACTGAAAAAATTGCATGTCATAAACCAGGATAAATGTATAGGCTGCGGCATCTGCGCTGCCAAATGCCCCAAGGCCGCGATCACAGGGACATTTAATTACGCTGATGTCCTTGCGGCATATGAGGCCAAACAGGCTGCGCTGGCAAAGTCCAAAGATGAAAGAGAAGTTGTAGCCGAGGCCTGATTCGGTCTTCACATTATTCACCAATAGAATTGCACTTCTTTTACCAAGGGAAGTGCAATCTTGTTTTTATCGGCATTAAGGAGGCAATTAAATGGACAAGATACTTATTCAAACCACGTGGGGCCCGACTGATCCGACAAGGGCAGGCCTTGCATGCACATGCGCGGTGATGTCGGAAGCCGAGGGACTGGACGTGACCATGTTTCTCTTCCATGACGCGGTGTTCCTTGCAAACAGGAAAATGTATCCGAAGGTAATCCCTATCGGACCTCCGCCGGTCAGCGGAAGTATTGATTATCTCATAGATCAGAATGTGAAGATTTATGTGTGCAGGCCCTGTTATGAATTCAGGGGCCTGTCTCCAGATGATTTAATTCCGACAGCGGAGCTTAAAGGGATGGAATTTTTTGTCGAGTTGGCTAAAGAGAGAAAGGTCATCAGCTTCTGATCTGATAAGCATTTAGATACAAGCGCTGTTTATCCCTTTCCGAATAGGGACAGGCTTAATGCTTACCCCTAAGCCCTTTGAAAATGCAGGTGACCCTGCTGTCTGTTCCGCACGTTTAATTTTAATAGGCACGTCTGCCATTCTTTCCCTGAATTTTTTTCTACAGCCTTCCATATTCGCTGGAAATTGACTGGCTTAAGAATTGCCGGTAAAACTCCGTTACTTATAACGTAATGCATAATAATGAGATTTTGGCTCAGGGGAATAAATAATGAATAATAATTTTAACCATATTGAAAATAAACAGATTGATAATCACCCTGAAATTAATTCGAATGATTACAGCCAAAATCGTCAGGCCTCAGCTAAAATACAGCCAGCCATAAAGAGATTGCAGGAAATCATTCAGACAGTCAGCCTGCGTACCAAGTTTCTGATCGCAACTTCAGGATTAATATTGCTGCTTGGAATCTTGATAATAAATATCACTCAGAACACTCTTACAAATCATCTTGAAACTGAATTTGAAAATAAGGGCAAATATATTGCTCATTATATTGCCGCAGAAAGCATCAGTCTAATATCAACCGGCAATTTTATTGATATGAAGTTACTCCTTAATGAACGCAAGAAAAAGGATGAAGACATAGAGTATATTTTTATTTTAGACGGGAAAAATAAAATACTTGCGCATACCTTCAGGGAATCATTCCCGGCGGAATTAATAGAATCAAACCCTCTTGTAAAAGGTCAGTCATATAGCCTTAAACATGTAGATATGGACAAAAGAACTTACGATGATATTGCCGTGCCTATATTCAACGGCGACATCGGGGTAGTGCGTTTAGGTCTTTCAGAGCAGTCTATTATGAACAGTATCGACCACATTGTCAGAATAATTATGGCCATAATCCTCGGGGGTTTAATTTCAGGCGGAGCTATAACGGTTTTCATATTTACGAGAGTTACAAGGCCGATCAGAGAACTGACCAGGGGAGTAGAAAAAATTGGCTGCGGAGAACTGGGATACAGGGTCAATGTAGGAAGGAATGACGAAATAGGCCATCTGGCCGCATCATTCAACAACATGGTTGAAAACCTGGAAAAGTCCAAAGATAATTTAATGGAAATGAACATGAGCCTCGAGCTTCAAATCACTGAGCGGAAACAAATCGAAGAAATACTTCTCCAGAACAAAAATGACTGGGAGGACACATTTAATACCATCACCGATATGATTACTATCCATGACAGTGAATTTAATATTATACATGCAAATAGGGCCGCAGCGGAAATTCTCAAACTGCCCCTTCCAGAACTTACGAAGGCAAAATGTTTCAGGTATTACCATGGAACTGAAAGCCCGCCACAGCAATGTTCCAGCTGCGACAGCCTAAAAACAGGCCTGCCTGTGGCATTTGAAGTATTCGAGCCTTACTTGAATAAATATATAGAAATAAGGGCGATGCCCCGTATAGACAAAAATAACGAACTTGTGGGATTAATCCATGTTGTCCGGGACATATCTGACAAGAAGAAAAATGAAGACAAGATCAAAAAGCAGTTCAGCTACATAAATTCCCTGCACACTATTGACAAGGCCATTTCATCGAGCCTGGACCTGAGCATTACGCTCAATATCCTGCTGGAGCAGGTCCTTAATCAGCTCCGTATTGACGCGGCCAGCGTTCTGCTTTTCAATCCGCATTCCCACTCACTTGAGTATGCGGCAGGCAAAGGTTTCAGAACTGACATTATAAAAAGCTCCTCGTTGAGGCTTGGCAAAGGTTACGCAGGCCGCGCTGCGATTGAGCGCAAGCCTTTAGTAATTAATGATTTCATGAAACCACCTGATGGCATTTTGTCCACATCGTTAATCAAGGCAGAAGGCTTCATGGCTTATATCGCCACTCCCCTCATTGCCAAAGGAGAGGTCAAAGGGGTGCTGGAGATCTACCATCGTTCAGCAAGAGAACATGATCCGGAATGGATGGATTTTTTAAAAACTCTTGCAGGTCAGGCTGCTATAGCGATCGACAATGCAAATATGGTGGAAGACCTTCATCACACTTATGAAGATCTCATAATGGCTTACGAATCTACAATTGATGGCTGGTCCCGGGCCCTGGATTTCCGGGACAATGAGACCGAGGGGCACTCACAGCGTGTTACGGAATTGACTCTGAAATTATCAAGTAGAATGGGGATAAAAAATGAAGAGCTTATGCATATCCGCCGGGGGGCGCTCCTGCATGATATAGGCAAACTCGGGGTGCCTGACGGTGTCCTTCTCAAACCCGGCAAACTCACTGAAGAGGAATGGGTCCTGATGAAACGCCACCCTGTTATTGCTTATGAGATTCTTTCGCCCATCTCTTTCCTGCGCCCGGCTTTGGACATTCCATATTATCATCATGAGAAATGGGACGGGACCGGATATCCGACCGGCCTCAAAGGCGAGCAGATCCCGATATCAGCGCGTATATTCGCACTTGTGGACATATTCGACGCACTTATATCCGACCGCCCCTACCGGGGGGCCTGGCAACTCGATAAAGTTCTTGAATACATAAGGTCCATCTCTGGCACACATCTCGACCCTAAAGTAGTTGATGAGTTTTTCAGTATTATGTGAAAAGACGGGTCCCTTATCTTTCCATGACGCTAGCGCAGGCCCGTATCATTGCTCTATGGACTATTGCGCCATTATGCTATTGCTCTGCAGAATTGTGTATAATATCAAAGCGCAAAATTCGGGTGTTTTTTACTGCTGCGCTTTTGCACTTTGGACTATTACATGTTCAATGCCGGAGTGGCGGAATTGGCAGACGCAAGGGACTTAAAATCCCTCGGAAAGTAATTTCCGTACCGGTTCGAGTCCGGTCTTCGGCACCATTTTTTTCAAGGGCTCAGCTTGAAAAATCCTATGCGTTAAAGTCCATTTAGCGAAAGTTCTACGGAGTCCCTGAAAATGTCATAGAGCAGGGCTTGCGCCATCTCCATACAAACCAGCCTTCAGGCTGGCATGGGCGAGGAGCACACTTACCGTGTTTGCCAGGTTATAACTCCGCACCTTGCCTAAGATCGGGACATACACAGTACGTTCAGGCCATTTATGCAGCCACTCCTGAGGAAGACCTCTTGTTTCACTGCCAAAGATGAGGATGTCTTCGTCTGCATATTCCGGGATGTCGAAGCGCACTTTGCCATGCTTGGTGACCAGCCAGGGTTGACGTTCCCCCAGCCATTTCAAAAACTCATCAGGGGTCCTGTGGACTGTAAGATTCAATTCACTCCAGTGGTCCAGCCCGGCCCGCCTCACTGCACTGTCACTTATGTCAAATCCTGCGGGACAGATCAGATGTAGACAGGCGTTCATGCCTACGCACTGCCTTGATATATTGCCTGTATTCGGAGGGATCTCTGGCTGATAGAGGACAACGTGTAACATGGCTTAACATTTTACCCCATACTTCCATGAGTTGCTACTTCAGATCTTCCTGCTGCGCTTTGTTCCTGTGGCCCAGTTAATGCGAGCTGTCTTCCTTGAAGACAGCTATATAAGGAAGGTTTCTGTATTTGTTATCGTAATCGAGACCGTATCCGACCACGAATTCATCAGGTATTTTATATCCCGTATAGTCCGGCTCCAGGTCGACCTGTCTGTGGGCTTTTTTATCAAGGAAGGCACATATCTTTAATGAGGCCGGCTGCCTGCTGAGGAGGGTGTCTTTTATGTATTTCAGAGTCAGTCCGGTATCTACTATATCTTCAAAAAGAAGCAGGTGTTTTCCTTTTATATCTTCCCTCAGGTCGGCATGGATCTTTACTTTGCCGGTTGTTTCGGTTTTTATGTAGCTAGACGCAACCAGAAAATCAATGTCCAGAGGCACCTGTATCTGCTTGACAATATCAGCGAAAAACATAAAGGCGCCCTTCAATATGCCCACTGCCAGAATTTCCTTCCCTTCATAGTCTTCGGATATCTTTCTGGCAAGTTCTCTTACCCTCTTTTGAATCTGTTCTGATGTAAGAAACGGTTTACCGATTATCATGATATACCCCTTATCTGAAGTGAAATAAAGAAATATTATATAGAGTTAGATGCCTTTTTTGCTACAAAAAATAAAATAGGATGGAAAAAAATAACAAAATTTCTTCGCGATCATCTGAATTTCCCTCATCAGCATGATAATGCCCTAAGCTTGTTTGATAGGCTGGTTTATATCAGAATAATTAGTTTGCCATTTTGGCATACTTTCCGTTAGAATAACTTATTAGTTTTTAAAATAGGCTGAATACGTTATCTGTAGCATCCATATTTTTTATTACCATACAAAAAATGATGTTCGTTTAACCTCTCAAAGATTATAAATGAATTCATTATTATTGCCGGCATCAGGGATCTATTCTAATCATGCTTAAGAAACTCGGTAAAAGTATAACTATTGTAAATGCGATCGCATTTACAATAGTTATTTTAGTTGGGGGGGTAAGTATTTACCTTACGAAAGACATCCTTCATAATGCTTACCAGATCGAAGAATTGAGCAAGGATATTGTGGAAGTTGACAGTATGCATTCTGACGCGTACAGGCTCATACTTTCCATGCATCACCTGCTGATTGAACAGGACGATCTGTACTCAAGAGAGGCCATCGATGTAATTTCAGAACTGAAGAAAAAGGTGGAAGACTATAAAAGTCATGAACTCAAAGCGCTGACCGGAGAAAATAATGCCGAGCTTGAACTTTTAGACAGGGTGTTGGATGATGTTAAGGGACTGGAAGTCATAAATGAATTTATGAATGACTATATGAAGACAGGACACTTTGACAGGGATTCTCTCATTGGGCTGGAGGAGTATGCTTATGGTATTGAAGAAAGTACAGACAAGATAAATAAAGTCCATCTGTCCATAATAAACAAGTTGATCGAAGAGTCATTGGCAAACATGTGGGTCATTCTCTTTATCTATCTCGTATTTATTACAATTGGCGGATTGTCCATTTATGCTGGACATATCATGCTCTTGAAAAATGTTGTGCGTCCTATCAAGACTCTCGCTGCAGCAACCATTGAATTTGCAGAGGGTAAACTCGATAAAAGGGTCTATACTGAATCCAGGACTGAAATAGGTCAGCTGTATAATTCTTTTAACCGTATGGCGGAGAAGCTTCAGGGTAATGATGAATTTCTCCGGAAGTTCAATGAGGAGCTTGAAAGGAAGGTGAGGGAGCGGACCGTCGAATTGCAGAACGCCAACGAGCAGCTGCAAAAGACACAGAATGCGCTTATAAGGACCGAAAAAATAGCGGCAGTAGGTCAGATAGCGGCCGGTGTCACCCATGAGATAAAGAACCCGTTGAATTCCCTGTCCATAAATGCTCAAATGCTCATGAGAGATCTTGCCGGCAAATTCGGGACTGATTCTTCGGCCCATGAATCGGCGATGTTGATTAAATCGGAGATAAACAGGATCAACAATATACTTGAGCAATTCGTGAAGTTTGCTAAATTCCCCGAGCCCCGCCTTGTCAATAACAATATCAACCAGGTGGTCAAGGAAGTCTCTGATCTGATATCGGAAAGCGCGAAGGATTCCGGTATTACGCTTGCCTTATCTCTCGATGAGAATATTCCGGTCATTAAATTTGATAACTGGCAGTTCAGGGAAGTATTGATAAACCTCACCCAGAATGCTGTCAGGGCGATGAAGGACGGCGGAGAGCTTGCCTTGCAAACAGCTCTGGTTGATGAAAATGTTATCATACGAGTCAAAGATACAGGAGAGGGAATTCCTGAAACAAATCTGGGGCGGATATTCTCTCCCTTTTTCAGCACCAGAGAAGGCGGCCTGGGACTGGGACTTTCCATTGTTCAGCGGATCGTGGAAAGTCACGGAGGAAGAATAAACTGCACAAGTAAAATGGGAGAGGGGACTGTTTTTGAGGTGTTCCTCCCCCTGGAAAGAGGTTAGTTTATTGCAATGAAACCTTCAATCCTGATAGTAGATGACGAAAAGTCAATTCGCGATAATCTGGCGAAATACCTGTCAATGGAATATACGGCCTACACGGCTGCCAATGGCAAGGAGGCCCTCAGAGAGCTTGCGGACAACAGTGATATAGAAGTGGTCCTCAGCGATATGAAAATGCCCGGGATGGACGGCCTTGAATTACTGGAAAAGGTCCGGGAGGACAATATAGATGTGGTTGTAATTCTCATAACCGGTTTCTCAACAATTGAGTCGGCGGTCGATGCAATGAGAAGGGGCGCCTATGATTATCTGACTAAACCGATTGATCTTAATAAGCTTGAAATAACTTTAAAAAATGCCATTGAGAACAAGAAGCTGAAGTCAGAGAATATTCTTTTGAAGCAGAGGATAAGAGAGAAAATCGATGCGACAGCTCTTGTCGGCAAATCGGAGGGGATAAGAAATATATTGGGGCTGGTCGACCGCGTCTCATCCACCAAGGCGACTGTATTGATCCAGGGGGAGAGCGGAACAGGCAAGGAGCTTGTTGCGAATGTAATTCATTATAACAGCCTTGTTGCACACGGGCCCTTTATAAAAGTGAATTGCTCGGCCCTTGCCGAAGGGGTGCTGGAGAGCGAACTTTTCGGGCATGAGAAAGGGGCTTTTACAGGCGCGTTGTACATGAAAAAAGGGCGGTTCGAGCTTGCAGACGGAGGAACGCTGTTCCTCGATGAAATAGGAGATCTTCCACCTTCCATTCAGATCAAGCTCCTGAGATTTTTACAGGAATCGGAATTTGAGAGGGTAGGCGGCACCCGGACGATTAAAGTCGATGTCAGGATTGTTTCGGCCACGAACAAGAACCTTGAGCAGCTTGTAAAGGAAGAAAAGTTCAGGGACGATCTTTTTTACAGATTAAAGGTCGTAACTATTGATGTGCCGCCTCTGAGGGAAAGGGTGGAGGACATTCCCCTGCTTTTGGATTATCATCTGAAAAGATTTACGGAGATCCATAATAAACAGATAAAAGGGATATCCCGCGATGCCATGAAGCTGATCAAATCATACAGCTGGCACGGCAATATAAGGGAGTTGATGAATTGCGTTGAGAGCGCCGTTGTTATGAGTATCGGGGATATTATGGATGTGGACAGTCTTCCGCCGTTCATGACAATCGGACAAAAAGATCAGGCATCCGGCAAAGTGGCCAGGAATCTTTTTGATATTGAGAAAAAGGCGATACTGGAGGCCCTTGATAAATCCAGGGGCAATAAAGCTGAAGCAGCGAGGACCCTGGGGATTGGCTTGAGGACACTTTACCGGAAATTAAATCAGTACGGTGTAGAAAGCTGATTGCTTTTCTCTCAGAGTTCCAGTTTGTTTAATTCTGTTTCCACCCCGTCTATATTCTTGAGAATTGAATTGTAATCATTTATTGAATCTTCTTTTTTACTGATGTCCTTCCCGATCATCAGCAATGATCCTGAGAGCCCTTCATACTTATCTTTAAGGTTAATAAATCTTTCCCTTAATTCCCCGGTCATCCGGTTGAGTTCATCGGCAACATCCTTGAAATCATCTTTTTGTCTCAGCGCTATACGAGAAGACAGGTCCCCTTCTGTGATCTTTCTGATGTCCCTGGACATCCTTATGAGCGGTCCGGAAGTTTTTTTAAGCATCAGGAACCCTGTCAGGCCCAGCAGAACTGCGACAAAAACAAAATTAACAACATTAACAACAATGAAAACGGGCCGGACCAGTTCGTCTGTTGAAGTGATGCTGATGTGTGTGCTCCACATCAGTATATCCAGCTGCTTCAGGGCAAGCAAGTTGAAGGCGGTTACAGCAAGAATATTACCAATGAGAGAAATGATGACGAACAGCAGGGCATAACGTATCTGCACTCTTGTGTCATTTATGTATCTGCGTCTGTTAAATTTCATTGTAAGTTCCTTTATTTAATATGACACTCAAGGCACAACCGGCTTCCCCTGTTATTTATTGCCAGCATTTTATTTTCCTGAGAATATATGTTGTGGCATGTGCCGCAGCCGATTTTTCCGTTGAACAGCCTTATTTCTTTGTTTAACATACTTTCCGGCCTGAACTTTTGTATTTTCCGCGAAGTGATTTTATTATAGGAGACGCCTATGGGATGGTTGTATGCTTTGTTGCTATGGTTCCATGTGCCGGCGCCGAGCGCTTCTTCCGGGGACTTGGCATATGTATCATGACATTCAATGCATTCCAGCGACACACTGTCTATGCGTGTCGTCCTGTCCGTTACCTTATATGTACCTGTATGGACGTTTTCATAAACAAGGTGCCTGTTCTTATCTATCTTGTGGCAGATAGTGCAGAAGAAAATGCCCCTTGACTGTCTTCTTAAAAAGAGGCGGCTGTCCGTTAAATGCTGCGTGTTGTCTTCCGGATGGACGAAGTGGCAGGTGATGCAAGTTAGTTTTCCGTCCGTCAGCGGCATGTCTTCCGGGATGGCCATGGTCGGGTATATGTCCGACGGGTGAGACTTTTTCTTTTCCAGTTTAAGATGACAGGCATTGCATGCCAGCGTGATAGTAGGTTTTATGCTGCCCGGGTCATCTTTAACATCGGAATGACACAGCACGCACTTGTCATACGAAAACTCATGCGCCTGTCCGGACAACCCGTACACCGCTGCTGCGACTGCTATCAAAAGCGGGATTATGATGACCCATCTGTTTTTCATATCTTAATGCTGTCCAGTAACCTTTTAATCTGCCTGTCCTTATCCAATGCCTTCTTTAATGCGGCCCCTGTATCTTTCCCTTCTTCGGTAAGGGACTTAAGCTCTGTCACAGCACTTTTCAACTCATTGATTTCCACAGTGAGCGCCCTGACTTTTTCACTGTAGCTGCAGGTCATTTCGTTAAGAGATT
>JAGVNU010000017.1 GCA_020053105.1 Thermodesulfovibrionia bacterium | reverse complement strand
CCATTGCTTTTTCACCTCTTGAAATATTCCGTCGCAGGTGTTGATCCCTCATGCACACAGCAGACGCGTTTTCAAAAATATTACATGAGCTTCAAGACCATAACGACTAAATTCATAATGATAATTCATTCTATTTAAATCTTGCGAATTGCGCTGACTATTGCATTCGGGTTTGCGGAACGATCTAAGTAATCATGATGTGTGGCATGAAAATCGGCGTTTAAATGTGTAAACTTTTAATAAGTGTTAATCTTGATTAACTATCCTCCGAAGCTCTGCTGCGGGGGGCTTCACGCGTGCCTCGAAGCACAGGAAAAGAAAGTATGACAAACAGGACATCTCAAAAAGACGCCTCTTGGGGCGTTATGCCCATAGGGTTAAAATCCCACCGCATGGGTCTGCTCCCATGTGAAGAGAACGGGAAGTGCAGTACTGCGAAGTATTGTGCGGAGTTCCCTAATATCGGTAACCACAGCTCGAAACCGCAAGTGAACTGTAAGTGGCCTTAGTATGATGCGACATTCCGTGAACAAATGGAAGCTTGAGCAGGTAATGATTACTGGGGTGATCACAGTCGAGATGGTTGCGAATGCTTTCTTGTGTGACCGAGGGAGGTCTGATAACGTCCTCCCTGATGCTGAATTCAAACCCTACATGTTTCTGGGTCAATGAATACAATTGAAGGGATAAAGGTAGCCGAAGATATAACCTTTCGGGAAAGTCAGAGCGATGCGTTATCAGACGTCGGACGAACTCATAGTAGCAATGAAAGTCAAACCAGTGACAAACCGAACCTGTGCCGCAGGGTGCAGGGGGCGACGGTTCGAGGAGAAAACTTGACTCAGCGAAGGGGTTCTGGTCTGGATAGAGTTGAAGTGAACAGCACGATAACACCAATCGGATCAAGAGAAGATACCAGAACGGTAAGCACAGCCAAAATGGCAATAAAACGCTCTCTGGTGACAGTATGTGAAGATAGTGGAACAACTGCTGTAAGCCGAAACCGATGGAGACAGTAAATGAAGAAATGGAATCAGCAATACCATGACAAATTCAAGGCATTTGCTCTCATACATAAAGTATGGGATCAAAAGAACCTTGAAAAGGCATGGAAAAGAGTAAAAGCAAATAGAGGAAGTGCTGGAATAGACAACATAACCATTGAACAATTCGAACAAAATCTACAACAGAATTTAGCCGAAATACAGAGACTGCTCAAAGAGAAACGCTATGAACCAAGCCCGGTCTTAAGAATATTGATCCCAAAAGACAACGGGAAGATGAGGAAACTTGGGATTCCTACAGTTAGAGACAGAGTAGTCCAGCAGGCATTAAAGAACGTACTTGAACCCATCTTTGAAGAAATATTCCTACCCCAGAGTCATGGTTATAGACCCAACACTAATGCCCATGCGGCAGTACGGAAGGGTGAAGCATTCCTTGAAAGAGGCTACCACTGGACAGTGGATGCCGATATTGAGGGATTCTTCGACCATGTTGACCATCAAATAATGATGGATCTTGTTTGTGAAAAGATCGCAGACGGCAGAGTTCTTTCTCTCATAGAATCGTTCCTGAAAAGTGGAATAATGAATGATGGCATATTAGAGGAGAGCATAGAAGGCACTCCTCAGGGCGGAAACATCAGCCCCTTGCTGTCGAATATTTATCTGAATCATTTCGACAGGAGAATGGGCGACTATGGTTATCTGCTCCTTAGATACGCCGATGATATCGTTATTTTCAGCAAGTTCGAATCAGATGCAGAAAATGCACTGAAACGAGCAAGGGAGATTATGGAGGGTGAGTTAAAGTTGAAACTCAGTCCTGAAAAGACAAAGATCATCCATGCAAGAAAGAAAGGGGTTGAGTTCCTTGGTTTCCATTTTAATGGACGCTGGAGAAGACCGAAGGATAAAGCAAAGAAGAAGTTCAAGGAAGAGATAAAACGGCGGACAAGACGCCAACAACCTGTAAGTATTGAGACTGTAATACGTTTTCTCAATCCTGTAATCCGGGGTTGGGGAAATTATTTCAAAGGCGGAACTGTGAAGAAATTGTTCGGAGAACTTGATGGTTATATAAGGGCACGTTTGAGGAGCTTTAAGGCAAAAAGGCGTACCTTGGGAACTATTCTTTACACACTTCCTCAATCAGAGCTTAAAAAGATGGGGCTGATCTCTCTTTCTTCGATGCTGGATGAATCCATCTCCTGCCAAGGGAAAAGCCAGACGAAAGCCGTGTACGGAAAAACCGTCCGCACGGTTTGATGAGGAGAGGGAGGTTGGAAGACCTCTCTTTTACTCTACTATTTATTTTCCTTCAGTTGAATCTCCTTTTGCCCTGAAATCAATTTTTCCCCTCTGTTTCCTACAACTTGCACGTAAACAATTACCGGCTGGTTCTCGGAAAAAGATTCATCAAGCGCGACCCTTAGATTATAAATGCCGGGTCCGTTATGACCCACTGAATACCAGTCAGAGATCGGGATCATTCCTTTTTTGACCATTAAAGTAATCCCTGGCACTACCACGTTTCCTCCCTGCGGCACGCCTATTTTTGAGACCTTCTCAAGGTTGCCTTCGATATTGGTTATTTCAACAGAATCGTTCTTTACTTCGATATAGACCTTAATTTCT
>JAGVNU010000008.1 GCA_020053105.1 Thermodesulfovibrionia bacterium | reverse complement strand
GTCATGAAGGACATACACTATGTATCTCCTGAAACCAATGTCATGCTCATGAGCGCGAGCCATATACTGGATGATTTGAAAAAGGTCATTGAAAGCGGAGAGGCCTTCTATATTGATAAACCTTTCAATTTTTCCCAGATCAGGCATTTAATGAAGGCGGCGCTGGATGGCAAAAAGGAATCAGCCAAAAGGAACGGCATAAACGGAAAGAGGAACAGGATGTTTAGAAGAAGGTCTGCGTCAAAGACAATCAGCTTTACCGTAAAAGATACCGGGCTTATGGAAATAAAGGGCGGCCTCATTGATATAAGCTATGCCGGAATGGGCTTGGAAACTTATTTCCCCCTTGAGCGTGGTCAGATGCTTTCAATAAAAGGGGTGGCTAACAGAACCGGGACTGTGGTCTGGAGCACGAGCAGCGGCAGGGACCACTACAGGGCGGGGATCAGGTTCAGATAAAATAGCATTTATCCGCAGATCAACGCAGATTATCATAGATTTATTAAAAGCTAAACTTACTTTCACCTTTTGTATGTGCCTATCTCCTTTATATCATTGTCACTATCTGTGAAATCTGTGGATATAATTGCCGTTCTTGGGTTTATTCATGCTTGACCGGAAGGCTTATATGAAATATCCCCCCCCCGCCCGGTCTATTCCCCGCTGATATGCTGCCGCCGTGCTGCTCGATGATCCTTTTTGAAATCGCCAGTCCCAGTCCCGTGCCCTTTGACTTTGTTGTAACAAAGGGCTGGAAGATCTTGTCCTGAAGCATCTCGTCCACCCCTTCGCCGGTATCGGATATCTCCACATGAATAGTGTCCTCCTTCGTATCATAGTATGACCTGGCGGTAAGCGTACCTCCTCCTTTCATGGCATCCCGCGCGTTCAGCAATAAATTCATAAATACCTGCTGCATCTGCTGGGCGTCAGCCAGTGTCCTGGGAAGTCCGGGATCAAGCTCCTTTATAATTTCTACTTCCGTCTCCTCCGGCGTCAGATAAGACCGCTTAAGTGAGAAGTCAATGGTTTTATCGATAATTTCGTTTATGTCCGTTACCAGGAGCTGGAGTTTCGGGGGCTTTGCAAAACTGAGCAGGCTTTTTAAAAGCATCTCAATGCGCCTGATCTCATCCACTGCCCTGAAAATGGTTTCCTTGTCCTCTTGCGGCATGTTTGCCTCGGAACCCAGTACCTCAACTGAAATCTTTATTCCCGCCAGAGAATTTTTGATCTCGTGTGCCAGACCAGCGGCCCACTCACCGACCAGCTTCATCTGCTCCGCCCTTTTCAGGGTTTCCTCCAGCTTTTTGCGCTCTGTAATATCAGTAGCGATCTCCATCCTGACGAGCCGGCCGTCTATCCACTCAATCGCGCTATCGCGGATTTCATACCATCTGCTGTTGACGGTATTCTGGAATTCCCAGTGGTACACCCCGGCCGGGCTGCCGTCGGGATTAAGCAGCTTATCGTTTGAACAGAAATCGCAGGGCCCGGACCGGCCGGACTGAAGCGTCTGCCAGCAGGTCTTTCCTTCGAGGTCGCCGAATATCTTTCTCGCATAACTATTGATATACAGTATCTCATAGGTTTTCATATCAGCAACATAAATAATAGCGTCGATACTGTCCAGCACCGTCACAAACATGATATAGGACCTTATTATCGCCTCTTCGGATTTTTTTCGTTCGGTGATGTCCCTGTCAAAAGCCAGAATATATTTATGCCCCATGAATTCAAGCAGGCCCGCGCTGACCTCAACCGGGAAGACCCTGCCGTCTTTTGTCCGGTGGTAGATCTCTTCCTTTATCCATTCTCCGTTCAATATGCGTTTGATACGTTCCGGCGCTTCCCTGGAGTCATCCGGCGCATCAAGGTCTTTAACCAGGTTAAGCCGTAATAGTTCATCCACCGTGTATCCGTGCATGTCTGCCGCAGCCCTGTTGGCGGACACTATCCTGCCCGCATCTTCCCCCTCGATTTCAAGCATGAAGATAGCGTCCCCGGCGCTTTCAAACAGCAGCCGGTACCGTTTCTCGTTTTCACGGATGCTGCGCATCGAATCCTCGAGCGACCGGGACATCTCGTTGAAGGAATCCGCCAATTCTCCGAATTCGTCCTTCAGTCCCTCTATTTTATAGTCCAGTTCTCCTCTTTTTATTTTCCGCGTTGCCTGCAGCAGCACATTGATGGGATGAGTCAGCCCTCTTATAAAAATAATGCCCATTATTCCGGTAAATAAAGGGAGCACAATCACGAGGACATAGAGAATGGTTTTTGTACCGGTTATTTTTCTCAGGGAGGTCTGCGTTTTGACGTCCAGCCTGCTGCTCGCCATTGTAATCATTTCACTGACTGTAGCAATAAGCTGCTCGCCTGCACTGAAGGCCCTGTCCTCCTCTTCTTCCAGCCTCTTTAGATCAGCCCTTATAGTAAAGATCCTGCTTATTATCTTTTTATACTCATGTACCTCCTCCTGCATATTTTGGAGTCTGAGGGTCACTTCTTCGGAATGATGGCAGTCCAGACAGGCGTGCGCCATCTTCTCCATATCTTTCACATTGTCAATTACGGTATCCAGGCCTCTGGCGTAGCGGGTATTTTTGAGATTAATGTCAGCCTGCACCCTTTTTATCTGGAGCAATAATTGCTCCCTGAGGATCTCCACCTGATGGAGCGTAATCAGATTGTCCAGGGTCGCGGTCCCTGATTCGATTGTCGTGATTATATACAGGCCGCCCAAAATGAAGAGAACGGAAAATACGGCTACTCCGATAATGATCTTCTTCTTCATTGACCATTTCCATTTTCAGGAAAAGTAAGATACATATCTATTTTTTTTATATAGTCATATATGCTTTGATAATCCGCATCGTTAGTCTCTATGAATCTTTTCG
>JAGVNU010000004.1 GCA_020053105.1 Thermodesulfovibrionia bacterium | reverse complement strand
CGGGATTGCCATCGCCATCGGCGCCATGGTGGACGCCTCAATCATCATGGTGGAAAACGCCCACAAAAAGCTTGAGGAGTGGGAAGAAAAGGGCCGACCAGGAAACCGCACAGATGTTATCATCGAGGCCGCCAAGGAGGTGGGGCCGTCGCTTTTCTTTGCGCTTCTCGTTATCAGCGTAGGTTTCCTGCCCGTTTTCACCCTCCAGGCCCAGGCGGGAAGGCTTTTTAAGCCCCTTGCCTATACGAAGACCTTTGCCATGCTCTTCTCCTCCTTTCTCGCTGTTACGTTGACCCCTGTCCTGATGACCATTTTTATACGGGGCAATATCAGGCATGAGGATAAAAACCCCATCAGTATCATACTCCGCAAGCTTTACGAACCCGTGGCTCATTTTTCCCTGCGCTTCCGTAAAACTGTGATTTTTCTTGCCGTGATCGTCATGGCACTGACGGCTTACCCCTTTCTTAAACTTGGGTCGGAATTCATGCCGCCGCTCTACGAAGGCACGCTCTTTTATATGCCCGTTACCGTACCCGCCGCATCCATCACCGAGGTCTCCAGTCTGCTGAAGCTGCAGGACAAAATCTTAATGAATATCCCTGAAGTAGCCCAGGTATTCGGCAAGGCCGGACGTGCGGAAACGGCCACCGACCCGGCGCCGCTGGAGATGTTTGAGACGGTCATCAATCTGAAACCGGAATCCGAGTGGCGCAAGGGCATGACCGTAGAAGCCCTGAAAAGCGAGATGAATGATGCCCTGACCATACCGGGGGTTGCCAATTCCTTTACCATGCCTATCAAGGCGCGGATTGACATGCTCTCTACCGGTATCAGGACGCCTGTGGGTATCAAGGTCCTGGGTCCCCGCATCGATGAATTGGAGAGAATAGGCAAGGAGATAGAAAAGGTGGTAAAGGACGTTCCCGGCACCAGAAGCGCCTATGCGGAACGGCTGACTACGGGATACTTCATGGATTTCAATATTAAACGTGAAGAAATCGCCCGCTACGGATTGAGCGTCGATGACGTTCAGGAAGTTATTCAGGCGGCGGTGGGAGGGATGAACCTGACTATCACCGTTGAGGGACGAGAACGCTATCCCGTCAATGTGAGGTATGCGCGGGAATTGCGGAATGATCTGGAGAAGCTGAAGCGGGTACTGGTGCCTGTGAGGATGGGTGGACAATCCTCTGGTGACGGCATGGGGGACACTTCTGCCGGCTCCCCTTCCCTTGTTCAGGTGCCGATTGGACAGTTAGCAGATATCAGGATAATTAAAGGGCCAACGGGTATAAAGAGTGAAGCCGGGCTGCTGTCGTTATACGTCTATCTGGATTTTTCCGGCAGGGATGTGGGCGGGTACGTGGATGACGCCAAGAAACGGGTCGCCTCCGTAAATATACCTTCAGGATACCGTCTGGAATGGAGCGGGGAGTACGAGTATCTGGTAAAAACGCACGAAAGATTAAAGATGGTTGTCCCGCTTACCGCGCTCATTATCTTTGTGCTTATCTTTCTCAACACAAAGAGCATAACTAAGACGATGATCGTTCTTTTAGCCGTTCCCTTTTCGCTGGTCGGCTCCTTCTGGCTCCTCTATCTCCTCAATTACAATATGAGCATTGCCGTATGGGTGGGGATCATCGCCCTGGCGGGTTTGGACGCGGAAACCGGGGTCGTCATGCTCCTGTATCTTGACATCGCCCATGAGAAGTGGCGTCAGGAAGGCAGGTTGCGAAGTCAGGCCGATCTCAGGGAATCTGTCATGTACGGCGCCGTCAAAAGGATACGCCCTAAGATTATGACAGTAAGCGTCATTCTGGCCGGTCTTATTCCCATCATGTTCAGCCACGGCACAGGCGCGGATGTAATGAAACGGATCGCCGCTCCGATGGTAGGCGGCGTAATTACATCCACTATTCTTGAACTGGCTATATATCCGGCCATTTACATGCTATGGAAAGGGAGAGAGTTCAAAAAGGTCAGACCTTAACCTCTTTCGCGGTAAAAACCTCATCTACCATAAGGTTCTCGAATCGGAAGGTACTGTAGCTTGTCAGAATCTTTGCAGGTTCATAGTCAAGTGGCTCCACGCCTCTGTAGTAAGTCTTCTTTTCTACTTGGTCATTTACTATCCTGTGATCCTCCACAACAATACATCCACTCTTTATCAGCCAGGCACAGTCTTTGAAGCAAGCCTCCAGTTCAGACGGTTTTGTATCTTCGTTAATATCATAGATGGCGATATCTGCTTCTGCTCCCACCCCTAAATGCCCTTTATTTTTTAAACCAAGGATATATGCAGGATTATGCCTGGTAATCCTTGCAATGTCCAGGAGAGAGTACTCAGAATCCGGAAGCTCTTTATCGAACAGGTTGGCCCTATTCTCTGCCTTCATCAGCCACGAAAATATCTTGGGGTACGCCTCAAATGAGGCATTGGCAGGACTGTCCGTGGAAAAAGATATGTGACTAGAGGGTTGGCTAAGGGCAAGCTTAAAGGCAAAAAATGGGGCTTCGTTCTCAGAGACTTTTCCTTTCGAGAACACAATATCCTCTGAAAGCCCCATATCTACCCTCCCGAAAACCTCGCCAACGGTCTGTTTAGGATTTGATATCCTTAAGTTTTGCTCAAGATCGAATAATCCTAAATCTACAGTTGCTCCTGCGTTAAGGTAGTGTAAAACCTTCTGGTAGGCTTCTTCATTGTTTATGGCTGACCCAACATGGGAGAAGTGGAAGCCTCCGGGGTTTTCAATCTCTTCACCAAAGAGTTCAGGGGAAGTATGCATGATTATCCTTGGGATGCTTTCCCTGCTCATTCCTGAAAAGAAACTCAGGGTCTTCTTAGCAGTTACATTTCTCAGAATATACTTTCTCTCAGCATATTTCACAAAGGGTTCATATATCTTTAACCCGATAGCCTTTGTGCCGGCAATAATGATTGGTATAATCTTCTCAACCTCTTCAAGATGCTTGGCAGACTTGATCTTGGTTTCAGCATCCCTGAGGTTCAGCACCAAAAAGGCGGAGGTGTCCAATATAGGTATTGAGGACAGTTCATGATGAACGTAGTTGGCCGTGACCTGGGTCATGAAAGG
>JAGVNU010000022.1 GCA_020053105.1 Thermodesulfovibrionia bacterium | reverse complement strand
CCGTTATAAGTCCCGCAGCTCATACATACCCTGTGCGGCAGCTTGGGTTCCTGGCATTCCGGACACACAGAGACATTCGGCACGGTTATCTTCCAGTTTGCCCGTCTTTTGTCACGCCTGGACTTCGAGTGTTTTGATGTTGGATTCGGCATCTTCTCCTCCTGCTTTAATTGATTTAATGGATTTCTTGCAACCTAAACTCAGATTTCATCTCTTTGCATCATTAATATATACCGGCAGACACCCTTTCATCAGGACCTGCCGCGGTCTTTCATCAATTCCTTAAATTTACTGAGCGGCGCCAGTCTCGGGTCCACCTCCTCTGTTTTGCATCCGCAGGCCCCGTCATTCAGGTCCCGGCCGCATGCCGGACAGATACCCTTACAGTCCGCTACGCACAGAGGCTTCATGGGAACAGAGAGCAATACCTGCTCCCTGATCATTTCCGAAATGTCCAGCTCATCATTACTGTAATAACTGAGGTCCAGTTCCCTGTCAGTTAATTCCTGTTCTTCTTCCTTGTCAAGGTCCTCTGCAGGATTATACTCTTCGCTGAACTTCGTTTCCACCGGATACGAAACCGGCTTTAAACAACGGCTGCAATTAAGCGATACGGTGATGCTCACCGTGCCGTCTGCCACTACTTTTTTACCGAACCGGAAGACCCTGAGAAAAACATGCGCGATATCAGTCCCGGCGCCTTCCCTTACTTCAACGGGCAGGTCCAGCTCCTCTGTCAGTCCGCCATCGGGAATGTCTGAAATTTTCCAACGCATATCAAAGACCTTCTGAATCAAATTAGAGTTTAAATTATAAGGATTGCACAAGCTGCTTGTCAAACTACTTAACAATCATACGGACCGGATTTGCAGACTCAGATCAGCAGCAGGGGCAGAATGGGTCAAAGCGCCGACAGAGATCAGGTCAACTCCTGTCTCCGCAGCTTCCCGTATATTATCCAGATTCATGTTGCCTGAGGCCTCTATCAATACACCTGATTTCTTTTGACGAATGACGCCCACGGCCTTTTTCATCATATCAACATCCATATTATCAAGCATGATAATGTCAGCTCCGGCTGAAAGGGCCTCTTTTACCTCAGAAATATTATTGACCTCAACCTCAATCTTTAATAAGTGATGCGCACTTGCGCGGGCCAGCTTTACAGCCTTTCCGACCCCGCCTGCTGCAGCAATATGATTGTCCTTTATGAGCACGCCGTCATAAAGCCCGTAACGGTGGTTCATCCCTCCCCCCATGCTCACGGCATACTTGTCAAAAAATCTGAGCCCGGGGGCGGTCTTTCTGGTATCTGTGATCGCAACATTCAATCCCCTTACAGCTTCAATATATTCATTCGTAAGGGTAGCAATGCCGGACATTCTCTGAAGCAGGTTAAGGGCCGTCCTTTCAGCGATAAGAAGGCCGGCAGTCTTGCCTTTGGCCCTCGCGATTATACTGCCCTTCCCCACCCGGCTTCCTTCTCGTTTAAGGGACTTGAATATAAGACTGCTATCAACTAATTGAAAAACCCTTTCCGCAAATGGAAGGCCTGCAAGGACGATGTCCCCTTTGGCAACCAGGAGCGCCTCGGAAACATGGTCTTCAGGAATTAGGGCCGCGGTTGTTACATCGCCGCTGCCCAGGTCCTCTTTGAGCGCGTTTATAAGAGTTTCATCAATGTGTGAAAACATATTGTTCATTTCCGGTTATATGCCGCCTGTTAATTCAATTCCCCCACTTCTTAAGCTTATCAATGCTGTCCTGTATCCCCTGCAGCTTGTCCCGATATTCATCATACTTGGCCTGGTTCTCATCAAGGACCGCTCTGGGGGCCTTGACCCTGAAATCTTCATTCATGAGCTTCTTCTGTATAAACACAAGGTCCTTTTCGGTCTTTGCAAATGCCTTTTTCAGGCGATTAATTTCAACATCAACGTCTATTAAACCTGTAAGGGGCACATATATCTCCATGGAAGGTTTTATTGCAGTGGCAGAATTTTTCGGCAATTTAATGTCCCTGCCTATTTTAATTTCCTGTACCCTGGCCATTTTCATGATATACGAAATATTCCGGTTAAGGACATCCTCCACGCTGTCGAGCGTTTTTATCAGGGCCTTCAGTTCAAGTGAAGGCGGGATATTCAGTTCCCCTCTTATGCTCCTTATGCCTTCCACTACATTCATAATGACAGACATTTGCTCTTCAGCGTCTTTGTCTTTTGTCCCTGCATCAGCGTCAGGGTATTTACGGACACAGAGGCTGTCAACGTCTTTTTTCGACGGGAGCTGCTGCCATATTTCTTCTGTTATAAAAGGCATGACAGGATGCAGGAGTGAAAGCCCTGTTTCAAAGACATGCACCAGCGTGCTCAATGCAACCATCTTTGCATCCGCGTTATCGCCGTAAAGCTCAGGCTTTATCATCTCCACATACCAGTCACACAGCTCGTGCCACATAAACTGGTATAAAATCCCTGCAGCGTCGTTGAACCTGTATTCCTCAAGCGCTTTGTTGACATCCGAACAAATATCGGACAGCCGGCTCAGTATCCACCTCTCGGCAAGGTTAAGTCTGCCGGACACATCACTGCTGCGCAGCTCTTCCAGAGACAATACCCGGTCCCCCTCTTTCATGTTCATGGAAATAAATCTCGCCACATTCCATATCTTATTGAGGAAATGCCCGTAACCCTCCACCCGTTTCTCACTGAACTTGATGTCCCTCCCCTGTGCAGCGTAAGCAGCGAGAGTGAACCTGAAGGCATCGGTCCCATAGGCATCTGTCATCTTCAGAGGGTCCACGACATTGCCCTTTGATTTACTCATCTTCATACCTTCGGCGTCTCTTATAAGGGCATGGATGTATACATGATCAAACGGCTGCCTGTTCATTACCTTCATCCCCATCATGATCATGCGCGCGACCCAGAAGAAAAGGATATCAAAGCCAGTGATCAGCACACTGGTAGGATAAAAGGTCTTAAGCTCATCAGTATTCTCAGGCCAGCCCAGGGTTGAAAACGGCCAGAGCGCTGATGAAAACCATGTGTCAAGCACGTCCTCATCCTGCACCAGATTGCCGCTTCCGCACTTGCAGGTCAAGGGAGTTTCCATGGATACAATGAGCTCGTCACAGCCCTTGCAGTACCAGACAGGGATCCTGTGGCCCCACCATATCTGCCTTGAGATGCACCAGTCTTTAATGTTCTCCATCCAGTCGAAATAGCTGTTTTCCCATCCCGTGGGGATGATCTTGACTTGCCCGTCTTTCACGACCTTTATAGCCTCGTCAGCAAGAGATTTAATCTTCACAAACCACTGCTTGGACAGGTACGGCTCAACAACTGTTTTGCACCTGTAACAGTGTCCGATTGCCAGGTCGTGATCAGTTACTTTTTCAAGATGACCAAGGTCCTCCAGGTCGTTCAGCACATTCTTTCTGCAGACAAACCTGTCCTGTCCCCTGTACGGGCCTGCCTCTTCCGACATCTTTCCGTCACCGGTCATTATTTTTATAAAAGGAAGGTTGTGTCTCTTTGCTATTTCAAAATCATTGGGGTCATGGGCAGGAGTCACTTTTACCGCCCCAGTGCCGAATGAGGAATCAACGAACTCGTCTGCTATGACCGGGATCTCCCTGTTCAGGACAGGCAGCTTGACGGTCTTGCCGATAATGTCCTTATATCTTTTATCAGCAGGGTTCACGGCAACCGCTGTGTCGCCCAGATAGGTTTCAGGTCTTGTAGTCGCAACCGTGATATATCCGGCCTTATGTGTGAATTTGTATTTTATGTACCAGAGCTTACCTTTTACATCTTCATGCTCGACCTCAAGATCGGACAATGCAGTATGGCACCGGGGACACCAGTTAATAATGTAATCGCCCCTGTAGATAAGGCCTTCCCCGTACAGCCGGACAAAGACCTCTCTGACCGCCTTTGACAGTCCTTCATCAAGGGTAAACCGCTCCCGGCTCCAGTCGCATGAGGCGCCCATGCTTTTGAGCTGATTGATAATGGTCCCGCCGTAGAGCTTCTTCCACTCCCATACGCGTTCAATGAACTTTTCCCTGCCCAGTTTGTGCCTGTCCTCTCCCTGACTCTGAAGGGACTTTTCAACCACATTCTGTGTCGCGATTCCGGCATGGTCGGTGCCCGGAAGCCACAGCGTATTAAAACCCGACATCCTCTTCCATCTGACCAGAATATCCTGAAGTGTTATATCAAGCGCGTGGCCGATATGCAGGGAGCCGGTGACATTAGGAGGAGGGATGACTATGCAGTAGGACGGTTTGCTGCTTTTAGCCTCAGCCTTAAAATACCCCTTCTCAAGCCAGAAGTCATACCACTTCTTTTCTATATCTTTGGGATTGTATCGTTTATCTAACATGATGTCTCCAGGGTCAGAGGTCGAAGCGACTATAAGCGGCAACCAGCATCAGGACCATTGCAGCATATTCAGAGTATATCATTAATAGTCCCTGGCCGCAGTCTCTCTGTTTACCCCTTCATTCTCCTTTAGCTGATAGTTTTTGAAACCATAATAATGTATGGCTTACAGTATTAAATGTCAACCGGGAACAGTTCCGGAATCCGGGCTGTTATTATTTTATCGCTGCAGGCAGGTCATATCAAGCAGTTTCTTCCCGGATGAGTCGCAAATGAATGCCGCAGCTCTCAGCATTCAGCATCTGACCGCTGACAGCTTTCTTAATCCACCGGACTCCTCACCGCCAGCCCCGGCGTATTCAGGACGTGAGTATATATCATAGTTGTGGAAACATCGGCGTGCCCGAGCAGTTCCTGAACAGTGCGGATGTCGTAGCCGCTTTCAAGCAGGTGCGTTGCGAAAGAATGCCGCAGGGTATGACAGCTTACTTTTTTATGAATGCCCAGTTCATAAACGGATTTCTTAAGCTCCTTTTGAAGAGCGTTTTCGTTGACATGGTGCCGCCGCACCTTTCCGCTTCTCGGGTCTACCGAGAGGTTGCCGGACGGGAACACATACTGCCAGATCCATTCTTTTGAAGCGCTTTTAAATTTGCGTTCAATAGAGGTCCACAGATAAACTTCCCCGTGACCTTTTGAAAGGTCTTCGTCATGCATGCTTTTTACAAACTCCAGTTGTTTTTTCAACACTTCATGGAACCTTTTAGGAAGCACGGTTATTCTGTCCTTCTGCCCTTTTCCGTCCCGCACGATTATCTGCTTTTGCGCAAAGTCAATATCCTTGACTCGCAGCCTGACGCATTCCATAAGGCGCAGACCGCTTCCATACAGCAGCCCCGCCATCAATGAGTAAGTCTGCGGCAATGCCTTTAATAATTTATCAACCTCCTCCCGCGTGAGCACAACAGGCAGGCGGACCGGACGCTTTGCCCTTGTAAATTCCCCAATAACTCCCAATTCCTTTTTTAATACATGCTCAAACAGAAAGACAAGCGCATTCAACGCCTGGTTCTGAGTGCTGGCAGAGACACTTCTCTGTACGGCAAGATGTTCCAGGTATGCCTTGACGTCAGCGGACGACAGATTTCCGGCAGGCTTCATCTTGTGAAAATGCATAAAGCGGCGCACCCATTGTATATATGCCTGCTCTGTGCGTATGGAGTAATGCAGATAGCGAATACCGGTCCTCAATTTCTTAATTATTTGTTCAAAAAAATGGTCTTCTCCAGTCTCAGATTGCAGGGGCAATTCATGAACGTGCCCGTCAGGGTAAATTGCCCCTGCCGGTAAACCTTTTTTTTCAGGGAGAGAGGATTTGATCCATGACACTTTAAGAAAATCCCTGAACATCAGCCGGAGGCCCTCTCTTGCCTGCTCAACCTGCCGTGCATCCACACTATCGGCAAGATGATCGAGGAAGCCCTTTATATCTTTTGCCGTACAGTTGCGCAAAGGCATTTTTATAAAAATGAAGAACTGCTTTGCCCATTCTACATAGCATTGCGCTTCCTTCTCCGCCACGCCGGAGTCGATTGCAAAGTTATAATAATCAGTCCATGGGTCTTTTTTAGCAGACAAAACATGAGAGTTGCTTTTGGAATTGATCGTCATAATGTCCCCTCCTCAACACAATGGACCATGATATTGGTCAATCGTGCGATCTCAGATATATGAAGATTATTTTTTTGCCCGGTCCCCGATAGACAGTCAAAATTATAAACTAATGACCCCTGAAATATAAACCTCCCTTACAACTAAATTATTTTGCTTGATTTTCAACAGGTTCTTCTGTAAAATTTTAGTACGCTCTAATTGATTTCCAAACATTTTGAATCTGAGGGAATAAGTGGCTTTCAAACGGGTCTCTTCTAAATCTATTAAAACCAATAAGTTAGAAATAAATATTTTTCAATATTGTGCTATACAGAAGGAGACAATATTGTGCTACACAGAAAGCAGCATATTGAATATGCCTCCTTCTGTCTAATATCTGTTATCCGTAAGTATTGGTTGTAATCATGGTCGAGTTGGAAGTGAGCACGCTTCAGGGTTTTGAGGCTGAATGATTGACGATGTAGCTGAATTAGTCTT
>JAGVNU010000090.1 GCA_020053105.1 Thermodesulfovibrionia bacterium | reverse complement strand
TTTTATCAACCAGGTAAAAATGATAACATGAAGCAAAATTAAAATGCAACAGGTCAATAAAAAAAATGGTGGAGGTGAACGGGATCGAACCGATGACCTCCTGGTTGCAAACCAGGCGCTCTCCCAGCTGAGCTACACCCCCGACGTACTAATTTACACTTTTCAAT
Organism: Thermodesulfovibrionia bacterium; assembly: GCA_020053105.1. Taxonomy (GTDB): domain Bacteria; phylum Nitrospirota; class Thermodesulfovibrionia; order UBA6902; family UBA6902; genus UBA6902. The sequence continues at coordinate 48,936 of JAGVNU010000090.1, read as the reverse complement.
GATTAATTTCAACGAACTTTCTGGTGGGCCTAAGTGGATTTGAACCACTGACCTCACGCTTATCAGGCGTGCGCTCTAACCAACTGAGCTATAGGCCCGTCAAATCATGAATTATAAAGATACCTTATAAAAAGATGTGTTGTCAATTAATCGGTATTCTGGAATGATGTACAAGTAAGCTTCTTTATGGAAGCGATAATTGGATATGAGTGTGGGGCACAGTCTCTTTTATTAGTTCATCGAGATTTTTTCTCACGAATATGCCGGCAATCCCGCCAATCACCTTAGAACGCATACTGAATTGTTGTTATACGAATTATATACCTCATCAAATTGGTCAGCTATTCGGACAAATGCCCTCAAGACCTCAGGGGCAAAATGTTCCGGCATGGTCCTTCCGTCTCCTTCTGTAATTATCCTGACTGTTTCCACATGTGAATACTCCGGCTTGTATGCCCGTTCGCTCCTGATCGCGTCATATTGATCACAGATGCTGACTATTCTTCCTTCAAAAGGAATTTCTTCGCCCCGCAATCCGTGTGGATACCCTGTTCCGTCCCACCTCTCATGATGGGTAAGTGCGATGGATTCCGCCATTCTAATAACAGGATTTGAAGACTTTGACAGGATCCTTGCCCCTTCGATTGTGTGGGTCTTCATGACTTCATATTCTTCCAATGTTAAATGGCCCGGTTTAAAAAGTATATTTTCACATACCCCCAGCTTTCCTATGTCATGAAGAGGACTGGCATCTTTTATATTCCGGATGAATTCCAGGGGCATCTCCAGTTTTTGGGCAATCATCATGGCATATGTACCGATCCTGGATACATGCGCCCCTGCCTCTGTGTCCCTGAATTCCGCCACAGCAGTTAAACGTTTGATCAATTCATGACTGAAGTTCGCCGCATCCTTCGTCGATATTTCGAGTTCATTTGTCCTCTCAGCAACCGATGTTTCAAGGTAACGCTTATATTGCTCCTTAAATTTAATTAAATTCCCATATTGAAGCGCCTTGTTGACTGAATGGACAAGATAATCAGGATGGATAGGCTTCAATATAAAATCAAAGGCGCCTTCTCTTATTGCTTTCAGTGATACATCTAAATCAGCATATGCCGTCATCAAAAGCACCGGTAACTGTTTGTTGAAAACCCGTATCTGATCAAGCATTTCGAGTCCCGATGTTACAGGCATTTTGATGTCGGATATGACTACGTCGATGTTGTTTTCTTTAATTGCTGCAAGGGCCTCGTGCGCATTGCCGCAGGTAATGACAGAGTAATCTGCCCCTCCATTAAGTTTTTTCTTAAGAATGAGAGAGATGGATTCCCTCATGTCCTTTTCGTCATCCACGACAAGTATGTTCTTTTGGATTGTCCTGATCATTTCCGATAGACTCCTTTGCCTGTGATAAAAGTTTATCTTTATTAAGCAGCGGGAAATACAACTTGAACGTTGTCCCATGGCCCTGCCTGCTGTAAACATCGATATATCCCTCATGCTGTCTTATGATTCCAAAAGCCATAGAAAGTCCGAGCCCAGTGCCTTTCCCGACTTCCTTTGTCGTAAAAAAAGGATCAAATATCTTCAGCATGGTCTCTTCATCCATTCCCGTGCCTGTGTCGGTGACGGATATAAGCGCGTATGCGCCGGGAATCCCGAAGCCGTGTGAAAGAATGAAAGCGGTATTTATACCCATGGCCTCTGTTGTTATCGTGAGACTTCCCCCCTCCGGCATTGCATCCCGGGCGTTTGAAACAAGATTCACGAGGCATTGTCCTATTTGATTTTCGTCGGCCATAATTATAAGATCGTCTTCAGCGGGATGCGTTACAAGTTCAATGTTTTTATCAATAAAAGTATGAAGGAGCTGGTCTATGTTATTTAATATACTATTGATATTCAGAGGGTTGAGTTCGAATAACTGTTTTCTGCTATAGGTAAGGAGACTGCGGGTTATATGTGCGGCCCGTTCTGCCAGAGAAGATATCTTGTCAATTGCATTTAAATAGTCGGGGTCTCCCGGCGTCATGTCCTTCATTATGTAATTGTAATTAATGATGGCGGCAAGGATGTTATTGAAATCATGCGCCACTCCGCCTGCAAGCTGTCCGACTGATTCCATCTTCTGGGCCTGACGAAGCTGCTCTTCAAGTTTTTTCATTTCCGTAATATTCTTTACTATATGAACAGTCCCTATTACCTCACACTGTTTATTGAAAATGGGAGATGTACTCACCATTGAATGACAGTGTGTTCCCCGGTCGCAGCGTTCTCCGGTTACAGGTCCTTTTGTCTCTATAGTCCTGACGTGGGGACAATCTGCTTCGGGTCCTTTCGTGCCGTGAAACATTTCATAGCAGAACTTTCCCGTGACCTCCTCTTTGCTTATGCCCAGGAAATCGGCCAGGGACTGGTTTGCCCTTATGATCCTGAAATCATTGCTGTGGATTGAAACAAAATCAGATATTGAGTCAAAAGTCCTGGCCCATTCCTGCGCTGCGTTGGCAGATTTCTCCTCTGCAGCCATGCGTGTAAGTATTTCATTCTTTAAGTCATCGGTCCGCTCTTTTAGAGATTGGGCCATTTTATTGAAAGCCAAAGACAGGTCCCCTATTTCGTCTTTTGAAGTAACTTCAATCCGGCAGGACAGGTCCCCTTCTCCGATTTTCGCTGAAGCGTCCTGAAGCCTGCGCAAATTTCCAAGTATCCTGGCGGACATGAAACCCCCGGCTAAAAGGGCCAGCAATGTCACGGCAAATGAAACTACCAATATGTTGTTTTTTACCTGGAGTAATGGTGCAAAGGCATCTTGTTCGTCAAGCATTATCAGCATCGTCCAATCAAAACCTTTGTATTCCATATGTCCTGTGGAATGGGCGGAGGTCACCAACGTGCGGTTAAGCCTGTCTCTGGTGATAAAATAACTTCTCCTGTCTGTACTGGGATGTTCGGGTACTGTACCCGGTACCGGCATCAGGTTGGACACATTATCAAGAAATACGTCCTTTTTATCACTTGAGAATATTATTTTGCCTTCGCGGGTAAGCAGCAGCATCTTCATGCTGTTATGCTCCGGATATATCCCTCCACGCGTTATATCGCCCAGAATATTTATTACCTCTTCAATATTCATGGCTACCTTCATAACTCCGATAAAATTCCCATCATTATCATTTATTCTTATTGCAATATCTGTGGAATATACATCTGAGCTGTCGTCATAGCTTATATCCTGTATATATGACCCTTCTTTCTTTGCACGCTGCCACCAATCTTCATCATCCTGCCTGTAATCGGTCGTTTTACCGGTCTGGGCAACATTGGCCCCGTATTTATTTGTTACAAACACTTCACCATACAGCTTAAACCCGTAGTGTCTTGCATAGAAATCCGCTATTTCCCGTAATTCATCGGCCAGGGTATTATTTATAAGTCCCTGCATGAAGGGACTTACCTGTTCTTTAGGCGCGGAGGTCCATTCCCGGTCTCTTTTGTTGATGAGCGGATATACGTCATGCATTTTGTCGAAGCTTTGATTTGATTCTATAATCGTCTCCCGTAACATTACATCATTTGAATAGGACATTAACGCCTCGATCCTGTTGTGAATGGACCTGTCTATTGAATCCATCATCTCCCTGGCCAGCGCTTCATTGTTGCTTATATAAGTGTTTCGCAATGATCTGTAACTGACCTTGTAAGCGTATAGTCCGGCAATCCAGATCAAAGCCGAGATCACTAAAAAGCCCGCTATTAGTTTATGGACCAGTTTCATTAAGGCCCGCCCTCTGTGGCAGGCATGTCCACGCCGGGAAAATGGTGAGGGTGAAATATAACTCTTTCACCCTCACATATTACCATCAAGGAGGGGGGTATGATGGCTGGGTTGTTTATAATATTCATGCAAATCATTTCATTCTGTCTGTGCAAGGGCATCTTGATATATAAATCCTCTCAGGACCGTGATCAGGTCATCAGCTATTTCTCGTTTCAAAAAGTATGCGTCAGCTCCTGCCAGCGAAGCCCTGCCCCTGCAGTGGTTATTTTCATCAGCGGTAATTATCACTATCTTGATATCCGGAGCTGTTGTCTTGATACGACGGGTGGCTTCAAAGCCGTTCATTTCAGACATCCAGATGTCCATAAGTATGACTTCAGGCTTCCAGGCAAGGGCGAGGTACACAGCTTCTTCGCCGTTTTTCGCTTCCATAATATGGAAGGCAGGGAAATTAATTGCCAACCAGTGGCGTAATAACCCACGCATAACATCATGGTCATCAGCGATTAAAATAATCGGTCTTCCGGGTTGATTTTTATTTATCATTAAATGTCTCCCATATTTTTTCACCCCTGGTTCCCTTTGACTCACTAATTAGCGCAGCCCTCGCCCTTGCCTCCATTTTTGAAGCAGCGATCAGCAGATGTAAGTCCTGCAGAGAATGGGCTTCCAGAGAGTTTACAGCCCTGCGGATTTCCAGGGCCTTATCAATAGTTGCTTGCGGGTTATTCGGCACTTCTGAGGCATCCAGTGAAACTTTCCTTCCTGCTATGTAAATATGTCCATCGGGACCTGTCAGATAAACGAACGAGGTGCCGTGAACTATAGCGTTTTGACGCAGTTCCCTGTCCCTGCGCTTCAGTTCTTCAACCTCAGGGCTATCTTTGCTGGAATTTGACGTTTCAGGCTTTTGACCGGCAATAGTGGCGGGGTCTTCAATACTGTTGTTTCCCGCATTCTCTTCCCCGCGTGCACGACGGACGGGCTTATTATATGTGATATTGTATTCTGCCATATGGCTGGAAACTTCACTAATCATGCTGATGTCTTCCTTTCAACGTCTTATATTGTGTTCGGGATTTTTCCATCCATAAATAGTCGGGAGAGCTTGAAAAAACATGTAGGGAATGTTTGAAAAGAGGCGCCGGGACAAATCCCGGAAATGGCAAACGAAGAAAAGGTGTCTCAGTTATCGAGGGACGTCACTCCATGCTGGATGGCAAACTTTACAAGCGACGGGATGTCTTTGATCCCAAGCTTTTTCATTAACCTGCTTCGGTAAGTTTCAACGGTTTTGGGAGAAATAAAGAGTGTTTCTGCTATCCTCGAACTGGACTTGCCCTCGACAACGAGCTGGAGGATTTCTCTTTCACGCGGGCCAAGCTTCTCAAGAGGGCCGGCAGAAGGGACCGGCTGGTTTCGCTGAGTATAAGCGTCAATAACTGTTTCCTCGATGCGTTGACTGAGATAGCGATGCCCGGAGTATACTTTCCGGACCGCATTTACAATTTCCTGGCCAGAGGACTCCTTTAACAAATAACCGTATGCGCCTGCCTTTAAGGCCTGAAAGATATGTTCGGATGTATGATGCATGGAGAGGATTATCACCCGGGTAGATGGGCCGGCTTCTTGTAATTGCGCTGTTGCCTCGATGCCATTGAGTCCGGGCATGGAAATGTCCATAATTACTATATCAGGTTCTAATTGCCGGACCTGGCGTAAGGTATCACGACCGTTTTCAGCTGTACCTACTACTTTGATGTCACTCTCTGCTTCCAGTACAGAGCGCAATCCTTCACGTATTAATGCATGGTCGTCTGCCAAGAAAACTTTTATGATCATTTTCTATTGTCTTTCCTATGGGACATTATCGTGAGATTCCCGCCTTTTCTTTGTCTGTCATTCCGGTTTGATACCGGAATCTTGTCTTCTTCTACTTTTACCTCAACAATAATTCTTGTGCTTTTTTCTGGCCCGGATTCAACATGAAGTTGCCCTCCAACCGCCTGTGCCCGTTCCTGCATGATAAGCATTCCCCATCCATGACGTTCCCCTGCCATTGGACTGGACAACAGATCAAAGCCCCTGCCGTCATCTTTTATGGTAAGGCACACCAGGTTTTCCGTCTTTTCTATTGTCAGGACAACTTCTTTTGCCTCCGAGTGTTTGGCAACGTTCGTCAGCGCCTCCTGGCTGATGCGGAAAAGGGCTGACTCGATTTCTTCAGGAAGCCGTAATGGCGGATCATCTCCCTGTACTGATACCGATATGCCGGTCCTTTTCCCGAACTGGGCCCCATACCACCGGAGCGCAGGGACAAGGCCATAGTCATCCAGGACATCCGGACGCAAATCATCCATTACATTGCGCACAAGCTTTGCTATTTCTTCGACAAGGGCCAGGGAATCCGTCAACCGGGAGCCGATTTTTTCTACTACCCCGGCAGGCAGCTGGGTTTGAATGATATTAAGGTTGATGCTCAGCGCTGTCAGGTTCTGTCCGCATTTATCATGAAGTTCCCCGGCGATCTTTTTTCTTTCGGTCTCTTCCACTTTCTGAAGGCGGGAGGAAAGTTCGCGGAGCCGCTTCTCCGACAGCCTGAGGGATTCCTCTTTGCGTATGCGTTCGTTTATTTCAGCGGCTAAATTCTTTGTCCTTTCAGCGACCATATCTTCAAGATAAAGTTTGTAATTTTCCTTAAGCTTTAACAGGTTCACATTCTGAAAAGCCTTTTGGATGGAATGGAGAAGATACTCAGGGGGAGCAGGCTTTATCAGGAAGTCAAATACTCCCGCCTTGACGGCGTCAACTGCCGTATCCAGTTCGGCATACGCGGTCATTAAGATGACCGGCAGCCCGGCGTTTATTTTATGTATTTTTTTAAGCAGCTCGATCCCTGAAACTTCGGGCATTTTGATATCAGACAGGACCACGTCGATATTATTCTCCTGGATTTTTGTCAGGGCCTCATGCGCACTGCTGCAGGATGTCACAGCATAACCTTCATGTATAAGCAGCAACGATGTTGATTCGAGGAGGCCGGGGTCATCGTCTACGACAAGTATGTTATTGGGGACTTTCTTATCCATTTTGGAGGGCCTCTTTTATTGTTGACAGGAGCTTGTCCGGAGAAAGAGGTTTTGAGACGAATTTGAGACCGTCTTTTACGATTCTCTCTTTGTCCAGTATCTCGGCGCTGTAACCGCTTGCAAAAACCGCCCTGATCCCCGGCTCTATTTTTTTTATTTCCTCATATGCCTCCCTGCCGTTCATATGCGGCATTATGACGTCGAAAAACAGAAGATCAATATTGTCCCTGTTTTCGTTGAATTTCCTTATTGCATCTTCCCCGTCTGAGGCTTCGATGACTTTATATCCGAAGCGCTCCAGGATGAATTTTGTGGAATTTCTCACCTCCGCCGCATCTTCAGCCACCAGGATGGTTTCGGCATTACCGGTAAGGTCCAAAGGCCTTGTTACGGTTTTGCCGGCAACGGCCGAATCGACGGTCTGGAAATATATTGCAAAGGTCGCCCCCCTTCCCGGTACACTACTGACATTGATATAGCCGGCATGCTGCTTCACTATCCCATAAATAATCGACAGCCCGAGGCCCGAGCCCTTGCCGCTCTCCTTTGTTGTATAAAACGGTTCAAATATCCTTTGCCGCGTTTCTTCATCCATGCCTGTTCCGGTATCGGCAAAGGTGAGGCGCGCATAAGTCCCGGGTTTGACCAATCCGAGACCGCTTATGAATTCATCATCGACAGCGATCAATTCCGTTTTTATTATGATGCTTCCGCCATCCATCATGGCGTCGCGGGCGTTTGTAGCGAGATTGATAATGATCTGCTCTATTTGGGTGATATCGGCCATGATGATTAAGCTTTTATCAATCAACCTCACATCGAGACGTATATCTTCCCCGATAAATTTCGACAGAAGTTTTACCATGTTTTTTACCGCGTCATTTAAATTCACCGGCACGAAATCAGCGATATGGTTTCTGCTGAAAGCGAGAAGCCCCTTCGTTATTTCGGAGGCCTTCATGGCCAGTGAATAGATGCGGTCGATATCGGTCTGTGCGGAAGCATTGTCGTTTAAACTGCTTCTAAGGAGGTAGAGATAGTTGACAATGGCGGCCAGGATGTTGTTAAAGTCATGGGCCATTCCCCCGGCTAGGCGGCCGACGGCTTCCATCTTCTGCGAGTGCAGGAGCTGCGCCTCGATGTTTTTGCGTTCTGTAATGTCCCGCAATATCCCATCATAAGACAGGAGATTCCCCTGGGCGTTATAATTGGGGACAATTGTGCTCTCTACCCAGCGAATCTGACCGTCCTTCCTGACGATCCGGTGCTCTGCCGGCTTTGCAGGATGTCCAGCAAGAGCTTCCCCTGCCTGTTTTCTTACAAGGTCCTGGTCTTCTTTGAGCACCATCCTGAGCCAGAGATGAGGATCGGAGAGAAAGTCCTCGCTGGTGTAGCCTGTCACAATGGAGCAGGCCTCTCCGTGCGTTGTCTCAACCGGCATGCCGTTTTCAACGCGGACCTTGTATATATAATCCGATATGGCCGCGGTAATGCGGCGGTACCGCTCTTTGCTCTCGATCAGGGACTTCTCGGTCAGCTTATGCTTGGTCCGTTCCTCTTTTTCCTTCAGCGCCCTCTGCACTGCGGGCACGATTCTCTTCAGTCTGTCTTTTATCACGTAATCGGTGGCCCCTTTTTTCAGCATCTCTACAGCAAGTTCCTCTCCCATGGCGCCGCTTATAAAGATGAAAGGAGTCTCCGGGCATTTTCCCAGCGCAATCATCAATGCCGACATGCCGGAAAAAGTAGGGAGATGATAGTCCGAAAGAATAAGGTCAGGGGAAAATTCATCCAGCATTCTGCGGAAGGCGTTCTCGGTATCAACACGCTTTGAAATGAACACAATGCCTCCCTTTTTTAATTCAGACTCAATCAGCTCGGCGTCCGCAGGCGCGTCTTCGAGGATGAGGATGTGCAGTTCCTTATGTTCTGAATTGCTGATCCCATCTTTTAAATCCACAGTTCCTGTCCACCCTGTCCATTCCTCAGAGCTATGCAGTCCCTGAAATATACCGAACAAATCTTCATATGCAATTTCCTGATCACGTTATATTACGCATTTTTTATGTCATGGCTCGGCTAAAAACAGCGCCGTTAAAAGTTTTTGTAAATTACTTCATTAGCAAGTCCCTTTATGTTTGGAGTATATCACTTCATGATGGGAAGTCAAGTGCTTGTATAAATGAAGGACAATAAAGAGGGCAGGGCGGTTGTAACCGCCTTTATTTTAACTCTGATTCTATCTGGGACATGATTGTGGACATATCGCCATCAGAAGCGGATATTTCAGGAAGGACCAGATTGCCCTCTGCGTCCTTCTGCATGCTGGTAATGCCGGGGTAGGATTTCTCAAGCAGATGAAGTTCGCTCGCCTGGCGTTTTACGGTCTTAAGAAGTTTTGTGTTTTCCGCCTCAAGGTCATACTTTTCAATGGCCGAACGGATAGAGAGTTTTAATTCAATCTCGTTCCATGGCTTGGCAAAAAATCTGTATATCTCCCCGTTGTTTACCGCATTCATTGCCGCCTGTATGCTCGCGTGTCCGGTGAGGATGATCCTGATAGTGTCGGGAAACAGTTGTTTAACTACTGATAAGAATTCACTCCCTGACATGCCTGGCATTTTCTCATCGGAGATGACAAGCTTTATCCTGTTTTCTTTGAGAATGCTGAGCCCTTCAACTCCACTGCTTGCAGTATGGATTTTATAAGGTTCATCCATCAGTGCCCTTTTAAGTGACGAAACTACATTGGGTTCGTCATCAACTAATAATATTGCATTGTCCATTTTTAATCTCCTTTTATTCCTGTGTTGGGTGTGAAAAATTTTGATGAGCCGCACTGAGGACAGATGTTCCAGTCTTCAGCCAGTGGGACCATACATTGCCTGCAAATATTTTGTTTGAAGGTCCCGCAGTAAGGGCAGAAGACAAATTTTGCATCTATGGTCCTTTTGCAGCTGTCACATTGGCGCTCATGCTTTGTCTGCGGGCCTATGACCCGGATGAGTTCTTCAAGGGTTGTTTCTCCATGCTTTACTTTTTCTATCCCGTCTTCAATCAGTGTCCGCATGCCGCTTGTGCGGGCCAGATTTATGAGTTCGGCTTCTTTGTAATTGCTGCTGATAAGATGACGGAAATCGTCATTCATAATAAAAATCTCGAATATACCCATCCTTCCCAGATAGCCTGTATTATTGCACTTATCGCACCCTCTGCCGGTAAATATCTTCTCTCCAATTGAATGCTCCGGGATTTTGAGTAACTGCAGCAGTTCTTTGTCAGGAGTTTCTTCAACCTTGCAATATTTGCAGATTCTTCTCGCGAGTCTCTGCGCAAGGATGCCTTCAAGGGCCGAGGCGATGAGATACGGTTTTACCCCCATATCTATCATCCGGGTTATGGATGCAACGGAATTATTTGTATGTAAAGTCGACAGCACCATATGGCCTGTCAATGCTGCTTTAAAGGCCACGTCCGCGGTTTCGTAGTCTCTTATTTCTCCTACAAGTATGACGTCAGGGTCCTGCCTCAGGGTAGAACGTAAAACAGACGCAAAAGAGAGGCCGATTTTGTCAAGCACAAATACCTGGTTTGCGCCTTCAAGGAAATACTCTACAGGGTCCTCAATGGTCTCGAAATTCTTTGTGCTGTTTATCATCGTGTTCAGTATTGAATACAGCATGGTAGTCTTCCCGCTCCCCGTAGGGCCGGTGGAGATAATCATCCCCTGCGGTTTTTTAAGAATGGTGTGAAGCTTATGAAGGTCATCAGGCAATACCCCCAGTTCATCTATCTGCTTTATCGCCGCGCTCTTATCGAGTATCCTCATTACTATTTTTTCGCCGTTTATTGTAGGCATTGTGGACACCCTTATATCGACGAGACGTGTGCCGGACTTGACGGTGATCCTGCCGTCCTGGGGCTTCCGGCGTTCGGAGATATCCATCTTGGCCAGTATCTTTATCCTTGATATGGCGGCAAGATGAAAATCAGAGGGTATCTTGATTTTCGTATGGAGCATGCCGTCGATCCTGTACCTTACAATCGTGTATTTGGGTTTTGGCTCAATATGTACGTCGCTTGCCTTGTAACGGATGGCCTCGGAAATAATAGCGTTTACTATCCTTATGATCGGGGGGACCTCTGAAGTGCCGATCAGCTCCTGGATATTGATGTCCGGGTCTTCTTCACTTATAATGATATCAATTTCATCGAAAGGTTCAATCTCGGATATGTCGTCAATGTTATCAGCCAGGTCAGCGTTCTTGTCCCCATATATCTTCTGTAAGTGATGCATGATCCTGGAACTGCTCGCTATCACCGGTACGACCTTAAGCCCCGTCATAAATGTAATATTGTCGCATTTAAAAATATCGGAAGGATCGGCCATCGCTATCCGTAACTGTCTGCCGTCGAGCATTATCGGGACCAGGCGGTTCCGCTCGCAGTAATCCCTGGGAAGAAATTTGACGACGCCGGCGTTGAGAGTTATCTCTTCAAGGTCAACATATTCGATGTTCATGTGGCACTGCATTGCCTTTATGATTTTTGATTCCGTTGTTATACCGAGCCGTACAAGCGCCTCACTGATGAATTCCTCCTTGTTCTTTTCCTTCAGCGCCCTTTTGAGGTCTTCTTTATTCAGCACTCCTGATTTGACCAGTATGCTCCCCATGGCGCCGCGGTCTTCGTTTACAAGGGCGGAATAGTTTTTGATTTTCAGTTCCTGCTTTTTGGTTATGTCCTTGAGCTTTTTGTTTTCCTGTATAAGGGCATACTGCTGAAATGCCAGGCTGACGGTAAGGCGGAGGTCTTCATCATTCCATGGCTTGGTGATGAATTTATAGACCGCGCCTTCATTTACCGCTCCCATTATCGATTGGATGTCCGCATGTCCCGTCAGCATGATCCTTATCGTGTCGGGCCACCTCTGTTTTATTTCCTTGAGCAGTTGGGCCCCTGTCATGCCGGGCATCCTGTGGTCTGAGATAATCAGATGCACCTTTGTCTTATCGAGCATATCAAGCGCTTCGTCCGCGGATCCGGCAGTGAGTATTTCGTAATTTTCTTCCATGAATACCCTGCTGATAGCTCTCAGCACACCTGCTTCATCATCTACGAGCAGGAGAGTGAAAGGGTCCTTTGTCTTCGGAAGTTCATCGTCCCCGTTGTCATGGACGACGACGGGCGCTTCGTTCACCGCCGGGCTCTTGAATAATCCTGCGTACTTAGACATTTTCAACCTTCTGCGGCAATGGCAGCATAATACTGAATGTCGTGCCTTTCCCTGCCTCGCTTTCTACCTCTATGGCGCCTCTGTACGAAGTGATAATTTCAAATGTAACGTTTAATCCCATACCAGTACCTTTGCCTACTTCTTTTGTTGTAAAGAAAGGTTCAAATATCCGGTTTCTTATGCTCTCAGGTATTCCTGGCCCGTTATCGGAAAAGTGAATTGCAATCATGTTATTTGCGCTTCGTGTGGCAATTCTCAGCGTAAGTCCCTTTGCGCCTGCCTGGAGGGCATTAAGGATTATATTGAAAAAGGCCTGACAGATATGCGCGGGGTTGCAGGAGAACGAGGGGAGTTTGCCATAATCTTTTACAATCTCTACCTCCTGAGGTATTTCGTGGGTCAGGACGTTTAAGGTCCTGTCGATTTCGGCGTTGATATCGGCATCAGACTCATGATCTTCATCGATATGGGAAAACCCTTTGAGGTCGGAAACAATCTTCTTGACCCTTTGCGCCCCGTCAAGGCTTTCTTTGATCAGATCATCGACATCTTTAAATACAAAATCAAGTTTCAGTCTTTTCCATTTTTCTTTTGATTCTTCCACGCACTCACCGGAAGGCCCTTTTTTATCGAAGGCTGCATGGTAAAAAGACAGCATTTCTTTTAATTTCAAGACGTATTGATTCAATGTATTTATGTTGCTTGATATGAATCCCAGCGGATTGTTTATCTCATGGGCCACGCCTGCGGCAAGCTGTCCGACTGAAACCAGTTTTTCCTGATGTAACAGTCTTGCGTGCGCCCTATTTAATTCCTCAGTGCGCTCCTGTACCTGTTTCTCAAGGCTGCTTGCAAGTTCCCTGTATTTCCCTTCAGAGAGTTTCAGCTTCCGGTTTGTTTCTATCAGTTCTTCGTAGGACTGGTAAACAACGGTCTTGTGCGTTTCGGTTGCAAGCAGGGTCTTGAAGTTGCTCTGCAGGATGATTTTCACGGCGTTAAACATTAACTCGCCAATGGCTTCAAGAAGGTGTTTTCTGTCACTATGTCCGTTAATGATGATGTGACCGGCTGTTTCTCCTTCGAGGTAAACGGGCTTCTTTACGGTGAGACCCGCCTCCCGGTCCGTATCACCATATCGAAACAATGTCTCTCCGGCAGAATTTACCAGCGCTGCCGATGACGCGCCTGCATTGACGGCGCTTTTAAGGAGGGGCATTATGTCCGGCCCTTTGATGAGTTCGTTGAGTTGCTTTTCCTCACCGACTACATAGTCGTATTGAACGCCCTGATTATCTTCTATCATTAATATTCCGCAGCGATATGCCGGTTGTCCTTGAATCCCGCATCGTTTACGGTTCCCCCTGTTAATTTCTGCATGAACATGTTTTTATCCAGACCGTGATTTGCGCCCAGCAGGTACTTCCTGTCAATGTGGCCATAGGTCAACTCAACTAGCCTGCGGAATGTCTCAACGACACCGTGTCCAGCAAGCGCCGAGGACAAAACCACGGGAATGCCGGTAGGCTCCCAGATTCGGGTTATATCATCTTCGTTAATGATATTCGTTAAGTCTCTCTTGTTGAACTGTATGACAAGAGGTAACTTTTCAATATCAAGCCCTACAAACTCCAGATTTTTTTCAAGATTACTGAAGCTTTCAGAATTATTTGTTTCTTCGGACAATTGAGAGTCGGCAATAAAGGCCACGCCGTCGGCCCTCTGGAGTACTGCCTTTCTGGTTGCATCATGCTTGACCTGTCCGGGGACGGTAAATACTTTAAGCTTGATTTTAAGCCCGCTCGGGGCAGTAAGAAAAAAAGGCAGCAGATCAAAAAAGATCGTCCGGTCGTCCTTCGTATCGAGGACAGTTAGGTCCCCCCTTCCGTCCTGGTCCAGTATATCGTGAAGGCTGAGCAGGTTGGTTGTCTTCCCGGAGAGGGCAGGGCCGTAGTAGACGAGTTTCAGCACCATTTTATTTTCAAATTCGTCGTATTCAATCATGTTATCTTTCCACTGCCACGAATATGCCGGTCCTTGACGGATCAAGCTGATAATAACGCCTGAGGGCCAAAATGCTTTTCGTGTTCAGAATGGTCCCCCTGGACAGGAGGATAAGCCCTGTTCCGCTATTCACGTCCCGTGAAAGTATCATCCCTTCCTTAATATCGTTTACATTAAGCTCTACCTCAAGCATCCTGATCTTGCCTTGAGGAAGTATTTTTGAATAGACGCCTTTAATCTCTTTTTCAATGTGCGGATATAATTGGGAATCAAACCGTGTGCCCAGCCAGTTTCTGACTTTGTCCAGCGCTATTTCAAATGCGCCGTCCCTGTCCAGTTCCCTGATAGTATTATCTATAAAATCAGCGACTGCAATAATCCGTGCGCCTATCGGGATTTTACCTCCTGAAAGCCCGTCCGGATAGCCGTGTCCGTTGAGCCATTCATGGTGGTGCCTTATTAAAATCCCGGCAGGTCTCAGGTCTTCAACTGAATCGACCGCGGCCTGTCCCCTTACCGAATGCAGCATGAATTCCTTCTTTGCTCCCTTGTCCATATCGTCAAAATCCCTCAGAAGCAGCGCATCGGGGATGCCTATTTTCCCGATGTCATGCAAGAGCGCTGCAACAGTAATCGTTTCCCTGTCCTTTTCAGGCAAGTTCATGTCCCTCGCTATCTTTACTGAGAACTCCGCAACATTTTTTGAATGAGATCCGGTTTTCCTGTCCCGGAGTTCCAGGAGGCTTGAGAAGGCGCGGATGGAGTTCTTGAAATTTCTCTTCAGGTTCTCATTCAGACCCTCCAGTTCCTTGTTTTTTTTCTGTATTTCAAGGGTCTGTTCCTGTACAAAAAACTCAAGCTGGGAATTCCAGTTCTTAAGTTCCAGGTTCTGCTTTTTTACAATTTCATTAAGCCGTTTGTTTTCTTTTCTGAGTGAATAATGCTGTGCCGCCTCACCTATGACCTGTAAAAGCTCCTCGTCCTTCCAGGGCTTAGTTACGTACCTGTAGGCCCCGCCCCTGTTTATTGCATCTGCCACGGCATTAATGTCGGCATAACCTGTCAGCAGTATCCTCAGCGCATCCGGGACAATCTCTTTTGCCTGTTCAAGGAAATCAACACCTGTCAGTCCCGGCATTCTCTGGTCCGAGACGATGAGGCCTATTTGGGAATTTACCTTAAGAATTTCGAGCGCCTCTTCTCCTGAATTTGCAACGAGGATTTCATAATCTTCATCCATAAACAGGCGTCTTAATGAGTGGAGGACGTTCACTTCATCATCGACAAAGAGGATCTCCATCGGCGCCTCGGATTTTATTTCATTTGCTGTTTCCATTACGGTTTTTCCCCGGCGTCAAGTACGAGAATGATCCCTTCCTGTCCGCTTGAGTGTTGCATGTATACCCCTTTGACCGAGATATGAGAGCCGTTATCTGCAATATGAGCAGTAAGTGTTTTTTCCCTGATAATATCTTCGACTAAATTATTTATATTTTCCGGGAGGGAATCTCTTCTGTCCATGCCCAGGATATTGCCTTCATCCAGTCTGAAAATCTCCAGGCCCTTCTTGTTGCACTGCACTATTAATCCTTCCGGGTCAATGCCTACAACGCCGACAGGAAGCGCATCGAGGATATTTTGAGAGGCGGTCAGTATCCTGTTCTGAAGCGATAGTTCGGATGTTCTTTCCTCTACAAGTTTCTCGAGGCTGGAATTTATTTCAATAAGTTCCGTATTCGCCTTTTCAAGCTGCACTGCAAGCTCAATATTCCTCTGTTTAGTAAAGTAATGTTCAAGGGCATGGGATATTGTAATTTTCAGTTCATCATCATTCCATGGTTTTGGTATGAACTTATATATTTTGCCTTCATTAATGGCCTCGACTATTGCTGCAGTGTCGGCATATCCCGAAAGCACAATCCTCACAGTGTCAGGCCAGTATTTATAGACTTCCTTGAGAAAGTCAACACCGTTCATCTTAGGCATTCTGAAGTCTGATACAACCAGTTGGATCTGCCCTGAGTTCCTGAGCAGCTCGAGTCCTTCGTCCCCGGACATCGCCGTTAAAATTTCATAATCCGTATCAAGAAAAAGCCTCTCTAAAGATTTGAGAACACTTTTTTCATCATCTACACACAATATCTTTACGTCTTCATTCATTCCTGCTTATCCTCCGTGACTGGAATTCTTATATTAAAAACAGTCCCCTTTCCGACTTCGCTTTCAACGCTTATCTCCCCTTTATGTTTTTTGACTATGTCATAAGTTATGCTCAATCCGAGGCCGGTCCCCTGGCCGACAGGCTTTGTTGTAAAGAATGGATCGAAGATCTTGCTAAGTTTGTCTTCGGGGATGCCGCTGCCCGTGTCCGATATCGATATATGTATCGCCCCGTCTGCGTTCCACGTCTTTATTTTTATGACCCCCTGCTTTTCTATCGCTTGCGCTGCATTGACCATGAGGTTCATAAATACCTGGTTCAGCTGCTGCGGGTAGCATTTGACCGGAGGAAGCTCTCCATATTCTTTCTCCACCGTGGTTTTGTATTTCAACTCGTTCCAGACGATGTTTAATGTGCTTTCTATGCACTCATTGATATCAGCGGGTTTATATTCCGCCTGGTCCACTCTGGAGAAGGTCTTGAGGTTCTGGACGATTTTTTTCACGCGTTCAGCGCCTTCCTGTGACTCCTCTATTAATTTTCCTATATCTTCACAGACGTAATCCAGCTTCAATTTATTGCGGATGTCTTTAAGCTTTGCCGTAACTTCCTCTGATTCAAAAGAGGCCAGCGCCTCGGACTGGGCATCAATATAGGCAGTAAATTTGTGTGTATATTTTTCGAGGGTGCCCAGGTTGCTGGTGATAAAGCCCATGGGATTATTGATTTCATGGGCCACACCTGCGGCAAGCTGTCCGATGGAGGCCATTTTTTCCCTTTGCAGTATCTGCGCCTGGGTGGCCTTCAGCTCCGAATATGCATTCTCAAGTTCGCGGCTTCTGACTTCAAGCACATGCATCATGTTGTTGAACTGTTCGCCTATCTGGTATATGGGATCTGATGTAGCTTCTTTGTACACTTCGCATGCCAGGCAGTTCCCATATTTTTGCGCAAACACTCCCTGAACTTGGCCGCCGCAGAAAGTGCCTGCAGCCTGCCAGCATCTCGTGGCCTCTTTCCCATAGCACGGGCAGTCTTTTTTGGCGCATTTTTTTAATTCATAGCATATTTTCAGATTGGGATTGTCAAGCCGGATGCTTGTATCAGTGCGTGTGGTAACATTCTGGATGAGGCCGGAGATCTCATTAAGGGCTGTTTGAAGCTTTTCCCTGTTTTTTTCTATTTTCCTGTTGGATTGCTCCAGCTCTTCAGTTATCTGCTTAACTTCCGTAGTTTCGTGCAGCGTTATGACTGCGCCCGCAAATTCCGTGCTGCTGTCCTTAAACGGATATGAACTTAGAGTGAACCATCTCCGTGTAGGTTTGTGGTGGAGCTCTATGCTTCCCGCATAAAAAGTTACGGTTTCCAGCCCGTAGCCACTCATTACGGATTCCCAGTCTTGTCCGATGAGTTCTTCCATGGATTTATTTGTTAACAGTGAAAGGGGCTTATTGTATCTTTTGATCCTTCCCTCCATGTCGGTTAATATTAAAATATCTCCGACACAATCCATTGTGTTTTCCCATTCCCTTCTTCCTGCTTCCACCTCCCTGAACAACAGGCTTAATTCATCATGTTCTTTAATGAGCATTTCTTGCGCCTGGATCAGAGACTCCTCCATTTTCTTATATTCGCTTATATCTCTTGAAACCAGCAGGATGCTCTTGATACTGCCGTCAATGTCCGCTACAGGAGTTAATTTCGAGTCCCACCACATCTCGCTCCCCTTTTTATTGACAGTTTGAAACTGAACGGAGACCTTCTCTCCTTTTGCGGCCTGTGCGAGGGCTTTTTCAACTGCCTCCCTGTTTTCTGAAATATTTTCCGTAAAGCCGGTGCCGATAATATCTTCCTGGCAGTCAATGCCGTTGAGAATACAGCCTGTCGGGTTCATACTCATATAAAGCCCGTCAACGGAAATGTTGCACATACAGTCCTGGGAGCTTTCAATAAATGAACGGAAGTATTCTTCTGATGACCGTAGTGCATCTTCCATGCATTTGTGTTCCTCAATCCGGCTTTGTAATGCCCCCACTTCAGCTATAAGCTGCTCTCTGGATTTCTGAGCGCTGCTGAGAGTATCTGTGCCGGTTTGCTTGCTCAATGCTGTGGTTCCTCCACAACGGGTATCTTTATTGTAAATGCCGTGCCGCTTCCAACCGTGCTTTCCACCCGAATGTCTCCCTTGTGTTTCTTTACAATGTCATAGACAATGCTCAGCCCGAGACCCGTGCCTTTGCCGACCGGTTTAGTGGTAAAAAACGGATCGAAGATCTTATCTAACTTGTCCTCTGGTATCCCGCTTCCGGTGTCCGATATAGAGATGTTTACCGTCCCGTCCCCGTTCCCGTTCCATGTCTTTATTTTTATGGTCCCCTGCTTCTCTATCGCCTGGGCCGCATTGACAAGAAGGTTCATAAATATCTGGTTTAGCTGCTGCGGATAGCATTTGATAAGAGGCAGAGAGCCATATTCTTTCTCTACCGTTGTTTTGTATTTCAGCTCGTTCCAGACTATGTTTAATGTGCTTTCAATGCACTCATTGATGTCGGCGGCCTTATACTCCGCCTGGTCGACCCTTGAAAAGTTCTTGAGGTTCTGGACTATCTTTTTTATCCTCTCGGCCCCGTCGATCGACTCCTGAATAAGCTGTCCGACATCCCCGATTACGTAATCGAGTTTCAGCTTTTTCCTGGTTTCTTTCAGCCCCGCCGATAATTCTTCCGCTTTTATGGACTCCAGGGCAAGGGACTGGGCATTGATATACTCTGTCAGCTTGTCAACGTATTTGCCGAGGGTACCGAGGTTGCTCATTATGAACCCGGTGGGGTTGTTGATCTCGTGCGCCACACCAGCCGCAAGCTGGCCGATGGAGGCCATTTTTTCGCGCTGGAGTATCTGTGCCTGGGTGTTCTTGAGCTCCGAATATGCATCCTCAAGCTCCCGGCTTTTTACCTCAAGGACATGCATCATATTGTTAAAGTGCTCGCCTATCTGGTAAAAGGGATCTTGCGTGGCTTCTTTGAATACCTCGCACCCAGAGCAGTTATTGTACTTGTGCGCAAAGGACCCCTGGACTTTCCCGCCGCAAAAAGTCCCTGCAACCTGCCAGCACCGCATGGGTCCTTTCCCGTAACACGCGCAGTCTTTTGTGGAGCAATTCTTTACTTCATAGCATTTCTTCAGATTATCGCTGGTAAGTCTGATGCTTGTGTCTGTTTGTCTGGCGACGTTCTGCATAAGCGCGGATATCTGGTCAAGGGCATTTTGCAGTTTCATACGGTCTTCATTCGTCCTCTTGCTGTAATTTTCAAGCTCCTCAGTGATCTTTTTTATCTCCGTTGTTTCGTGGATTGTAATGACATTCCCGGAAAACCCGAGTTCGACGTACTCAAAGGGATAGGCCTGAAGCTCGAACCATTTTTGGGACGGCTTGTGCAGGAGTTCGGTCCTTCCTTCGTAGAGAGTGGTGGCTTCCAGTTCATTCTCATATATCAGTTCTTCCCATATATGGTCGAGGATTTCGTGGTAAGGTTTATCCGTAAATTTCCTTATGGCGCTGTTTATCCTCTTTATTTTCCCTTCGTCGTCGGTGAGTATGATAATGTCCCCCAGCGAATCCATGATTTTCTGCTGTTCTTTATTGGCGATCTCGACTGCCCTGAAGAGTTTGTTTAACGCCTCATGATTGTTAATCAGCTCCTCCTGGTTCCGGGCCACTTCGGCCTCCGCCTGCCTGCGTTTAGTTATGTCCTCTCCGGAGCTTAGCGTACCGATGACATTGCCTCTGTGGTCCCTCAGTATGGTATTTTGCCAGGCAATGATTTTTTCCGTGCCATAATGAGTCAATACGAAATTTTCAAAATATCCGGCAGACGTCATTTCACCGGTCATCAGCCTGTCAAAAGCGGCTTTTGCTTCGTCTCTCGATCTTTCAGGGATGAAATTATCAAACCAGTTTTTCCCGACAACGTCGCTTTCTTCATGACCCAGAATATCGCACCCCTTTTTGTTTATAAGTGTGACCTTCCGGTCTGCATCAATCGCCAGCAGCATGACCCCCGCAATGTCCAGGTAATTCTGCGCCCTGTCACCTTCCGCCAGCAGTCTCTCTTCTATCATCTTCCGGTCAGTAACGTCATTTGAAACATGTACGACCTGAATGAGTCTGCCGCTGTTATCAAATATAGGAGAGGTAGAGACTTCCACATACCTTATGTCACCGTCTTTTGTATAGTGCCTGTGTTCGGCGTGCGAGTACTTCCCGGTATTCATTGTTTCCATGAGCGGGCATATATCATGGGGGGGCGCGCAGGGATGGAGCTGCTTATGGGTCACTTCATAACATGTTTTACCTATAACTTCCGCTTCTTCAACTCCGAATTCCTTCAGGAAAATTGTGTTGACCCCGATTATCCTGAAAGTGCCTACATCGATAATAGACACGGAGTCGTTCATGCTGTTAAGCACTGTTTTGGTGAATTCATAAGATCTTTTCAATTCGTCCCTTGAAACAGTCGTGTCCTTCAAATGATCGACCATCGTATTGAAGGTCAGTCCCAGTTGTCCGAGTTCATCATCTGTCCTGACAATAACTTTTATATCAAAATTACCGCCGCCTATTTTTTTTGACGTTTCGACAAGCTCTGAAAGGGGTTTTGTCACTCTCCGTGCGAAAATAATCGCTGCCACGGTCCCAAGGACCAATATCCCGGCCACTATTTCCAGGATCAGGCTGATAATATCGGCAACGCTTCCCCTGATAAAGGCCTCGGATATTCCTACATGCACGGTCCCGAGTTCGCCTTTCATTATCGGAACGGCTATGTCATACATGTTCACCCCTTCGGACTTGTAAGATTTCATGCCGTATTCCTGCGAGGAATCGGGAATGTTTATGTCTTTCAAGTCTGCAGGGAAGCCGTCTTTGAACGTAGACGCAGGGATTCCTTCGTGAGTGTCCCGTATAAATACATATTCCACATCACTGTCCGAGGTCAGTTCATCGATCATCAACTGAAGATTGCCTGTTTGGTCCTTCAACAGGGGGCCAACACTTGCATCGGCGAGGTGTTTTGCTATGTATATGCCCTTTTCCTGTATCTCCAATATGAGTTTCTGGGTCAATGCCGATCTTATAAAAACAATCAGCAGCAACCCCAGCAGAAGGATTGTCCCCAAAGTCCCCGCTAAAAATTTATGGCCTAATTTAAGTCTGAATAACTTCACTACTTAACCGTCCTAATGTCCATTAATCAGTTTCTTCATGTCTCTGATCGGATCATATGCGCTGTCATCAATGGGAAAATACGTTATATATTTATCGGATAAATTGGAATCAATCTTGAGAATTGAAGGCAGTCGGCCCTGATGATGCTATATATATTGGCTGGTAATAAGGAAACCTCTCCGGGGTTACCTGAAGCGGTTGATCCATTCCGTGTATTTTGAAGGAGGGTCTACTATGTACAGGCCCAGGATCAGGTTCGACGCATGTTCTCTGGGCCTCAGATACCACCTGATTTCACAATCCAGATTTACCTCGTCACCCGACGGCAAATCAAAAACCAGCTGGATGATTTTATGGGGAGCAAACTGGTCATCTGTTTTAATGTATGTCGTGATGGTAGATGATACGCCTTCTTCAGACACGTTGCCTATCACGCCTGCGTAGCTTTTACCGCCAACAATTACTTTCGCGTTTAAGGTGATGACAAAGCGTTTATGGCTTCTCCTGTCCAACTCGTTATGGTTTTTCATTATTTATTAGCATCCCGTCCCAGATTTCCAGAAACTCGTGCACGTGTTCCGCGGGAAGCGGACGGCACAGAAGGAAACCCTGCATTTCATCGCACCCCATGTCCTGCAGCAAGCTCAACTGTTCCTCGGTCTCCACTCCCTCGGCCACCACTTTCATTTCAAGCGTATGGGCCATTACAATCATTGCCTTGATGATAGCCGCGTCTCTGGGGCTGTTGGTTATGTCTTTAATGAAGGACCGGTCGATCTTTATAATGTCCAGGGGGAAACGTTTTAAATAGTTGAATGAAGAATAGCCGGTGCCGAAGTCATCCATTGAAAGCTTTACTCCCATGTCTTTCAGTTTGTGCAGCAGGGCAACTGTTGAATCCGCGTTTTTCATTATCACACTTTCAGTAATCTCCAGCTCAAGGCAGGAGGGATCAAGCCCGGTGTCCACCAGTATTTTTTCCATGATATTTACCAGGTTCCCCTGGCTGAACTGATGGCCGGAGATGTTTACTGAAACGGAGACCGGGGCATGCACAGGGTCTTTTCTATGCCATTCTCTTTTCTGTCTGCAGGCTGTCTTGAGGACCCACTCTCCGATCGGAATGATAAGGCCGGTTTCTTCGGCAAGGGGAATAAAACGGGCCGGTGAGATCAGGCCCAGTTCAGGATGCTGCCAGCGGATAAGGGCCTCGGCGCCTACTATGGTCCCGCTGCCGATATTTATCCTCGGCTGGTACAAAAGCGACAGTTCGTTGCCGGTGATCGCCCGCCTGAGATCGTTTTCCATATTAAGCCTTTCCAGCGCGGTCGAGTTCATGGAGAATTTATAAAACTGAAAGTGGTTTTTGCCGTTGTTCTTTGCGTGATACATGGCTGTATCGGCATTTTTTATGAGGGTGTCTATGTCCTCGCCGTCTGCCGGATAGAGGGCTATCCCTATGCTGGCTGTTATGAATACCTCATGACCGTCAAGGTGGAATGGATTGCTGAGTGAATACAGTATGCGCTGTGACACCTTTGCCGCGTCCTGCATGGAATGGATCTCGGTCAGAAGTACGGTAAATTCATCCCCCCCCAGCCGGGCCACGGTACTGGCCAGCGCCCTGACCCTGTGACGGGCTATAGTATCCGCAGACCGGACAAAGCTGTTTAGCCGTTCGGCGACGCCCTGGAGCAGCAGGTCACCTGTACGGTGATCAAGCGTGTCATTTATCCGTTTGAAATTATCAAGATCGATAAACAGGAGGGCGCAGCTGTCCTTGTAGCGGCTTGAGTGAGCAAGCGCCTGACTCAGACGGTCGAGAAACAGGGAACGGTTAGGCAGATTGGTCAGACCGTCGTAATACGCCATATGGACGATTCTTTCCTCCGTGCGCTTGCGCTCGATGGCATAGCGGACCGCTCTCTCCAGCAGTTGGGAGGTTATCTCCGACTTGTTCAGATAATCCGACGCCCCCCTCTTGATGGCTTCTATATCTATGCCGTTGTCCCCCTGACCTGTTAATAATATAATAGGCGCTTTGCATCCGG
This sequence comes from Thermodesulfovibrionia bacterium, assembly GCA_020053105.1. Taxonomy (GTDB): domain Bacteria; phylum Nitrospirota; class Thermodesulfovibrionia; order UBA6902; family UBA6902; genus UBA6902. The sequence goes on along the minus strand of JAGVNU010000090.1, from coordinate 25,384 downwards.
CGCTTACCGCCTCCCGCAGGAGGTCCAGTCCGGTATATTCACCGAGCCTGTAATCGAACAGACAAATATCGAACTTGCACCCGCTGAGCACCTTCAGCGCGTCGCAATAGGATGATATCCATTCAAGATCATATGATAAGTTGCTGATCTGGGAGAAGAGGTCTTTTGTCAGAAGGTAATCATCCTCATCATCATCCACGAGCAGTATTTTTATCCGTTCATTAGTCATGTATTATTGTTTTCTTTCCGGCAGCCTGACTATCTGGAACCAGTACTGCGCAAGCGTGCTTATCACAAAGACCATTCCCTCAAAAGAGACCGGTTTTGTGATAAAGGAGTTGACCCCCAGGTCATAGCTGCGATAGATGTCCTCTTCAGCCTTTGAAGTGGTCAGCACGACAATCGGGATCTGTTTGAGGTCAGGGTCAGCCTTGATGTCCCTGAGCGCTTCACGTCCGTCTTTTCTCGGCATGTTGAGGTCGAGCAGGATCAGCCCCGGCCGCGGAGAATGAGCGGGATCGGAGTATTTGCCGCGATGGTTCAAATAATCGAGAAGTTCTTCACCGTCCTCTACAAAACGCAGCTCATTGACCAGTCTGGCCTCTTCAAAAGCCTCCTTGGTCATCATGCGGTCGTCTTCATCGTCATCGGCCATAAGGATCGTGATCGACTTTGCCTTATCTTCCATTGTTCCCTCCCTGGTCCTGGTTAAGTGGTAAATCTATGGTAAAGGTCGCTCCCTCACCGGGAGCGCTTTTAGCAGTAATAGTCCCGCCGTGTCTCTCTACGATCCGGCGGCAGACCGAAAGCCCGATGCCGGAGCCTTCATATTCCTGTTTGCCGTGGAGCCTCTGAAATACTCCGAATATGCGGTCCGCGTATTTTTCGTCGAACCCGATGCCGTTGTCTTTGACCGTCACCCTGCATACCTCCCCGTTTGATTCCGAGGATGTATCGGCATAGACCTTTACCACGGGAGAACTCTCTTGCTTATGGAATTTCAGGGCGTTTGCAATGAGGTTCTGAAATAACTGTCTCATCTGAAGGGGGTCGGCATGCACTGTGGGCAATTCCCCGATTTCCACCCTGCCTCCGGAATTCTGGATGCGCACTTCCAGGTCCGATAACACCTCATGAGCAATTGAAGAAAGGTTGACTGTTTCAAAAGGCTGCGCCTTTGTAGTGACCCGTGAATAGGCCATGAGTCCTTCAATGAGTTTCTGCATGCGATATGCGGCGTTCTGCATTCTTTTGATATAATCCAGTCCGGTCTCATCAAGGGCGTCTGCATATCTGATCTTAAGACGGTCGCTGAACGCGGTTATCTTTCTGAGGGGTTCCTGAAGGTCATGAGAAGCGATATGGGCGAAATCCTGCAGTTCCTTATTGCTGTTTTGCAGCCTGACGGAATAGATCTTCAGTTCCTCTTCGGTTTTTTTCTGCCTGCTCATGGTCTTGTCAAGCCGTAAAAGTATCATGATGGTAAGTATGAACCCGCCGAAAGTCATGGCAACGGGGATAACAGACGCCTTTAAAATGACTTTATTTAACGCCTCCTTCTTGTTCGTTACGTCATAATAAATTTCGAAGGCGCCCATGAACCTGCCTTTTGACATGATGGGGACATAGGTCTCTATGACATCGGCAATAACATTCTGGCCTTCCAGGGATATTGTGTCTTTTTCGACAAGCTTGGTATAAGGTGAGCCCTTTGCAACAACATTGTGAAAATAATCTTTCTGGTTGACGGTGCCAATGTCTTTTTTATTGACTGAATATAAAATGTTACCTTCAGGAGAGAATATTTTTAAGTTGATCAGGTGCAGGTGCTGAATGTGTTTATTAATGTTGTTTTCAATTATTTTGACATCGGCTGTTTCAACGGGCTTGTTCTCATTGAAATATAAGTCTGACAGATGGTTCCCCAGCCTCACAGCTTCATCCTCAACATTGTTTATGAACAGGTCCGTGAAATACGGAAGCACCAGATAAATATTGGCTGCAGGGAACAGTATCCCCACAAATAACAGGATGATAAAAATGTATCTTAATATTCTATTCTTGAACATAGCATTCCTGTAAGCAGTTTTGATATTCGGCATGTCACGAATATTTTTTATTCAATCGGCGAATTACAGCAGAACTTGAGAAAGGGCATTAAAGCATGCCCGCCTGTGCTTCCCCGGTAAACAGAACGTCAAGAAAACAAACAAATGATTCAGGAAGGACCCACTTATGATTAAACCGGTATATTTTCATCATCACCTGCCGGATTTTGTCTCAGCGGAAGTTCAATTATAAATGTTGCGCCCTCACCGGGGACTCCTTTTGCCGTGATGGTCCCGCCATGCCGTTCGACGATCTTGCGGCATATGGAAAGCCCGATGCCTGTGCCTTCATATTCTTTCTTGCTGTTAAGCCGCTGGAACACATCAAAAATACGATCTGAGTATTTCTGGCCGAAGCCGATCCCGTTGTCCGTAACGCTCAACTGATAAAATTCCTTCTCTAAATGACCCTTGCCGTTCCCTGGGTGGCTTATAAATGAACCTGAAATCCTGATGGCCGGTGACGCGTCCTTTTTTCTGAACTTCAGGGAGTTGTCTATCAGGTGATGAAGGAGCTGTTTCATCAGGGCCGGGTCCGCGTGCAGGGAAGAGAGCTCCCCGATCTCTATTCGGGCCTCTGTTTGCCGGACGACTGTCATCAGGTCGTTCAGGACCTCTCCGGCGACTGCTGAAAGGTCCACCTTATCGAGTGACTTTGCGGCAGCTGTGACCCTTGAGAACTCGACAAGGTCATCAATGAGACGCTGCATACGCCTAGTTGATCTCTGCAGCCGGCGGAAGTAATCTTTCCCTTTATCATCAAGCGCCATGGAATATTTTTCCTGCAGCCGGTCTCCAAAGACTATGACCTTACGGAGGGGCTCCTGCAGATCATGGGATGCTATCTGGAGAAATTTAGCCAGGTCATTATTGCTCTGCTTAAGTTTATCGGTTATTGACAATAAGTTATTCTGTCCGTCCTTCAGGTCTCCCGCCATTTTATTAAAAGACCGCGCCAGTTCTCCGATCTCGTCTCCGGACCGGACCGTTACTCTCGTGTCAAGATCTCCCTGTCCTATTCTGATGGCGGCGAGTTTTAATCTTTCCACCGGACGCGTAATGAATACGGCCATCAATATACTGCTGCTGAAGGAAAGAAAAAACGCAGAAAAGCTGATGATTTTTATTGTTTCAATTGCCGAGTCCGACGTTAACAGTACCTGTTCTTTTTTTTCGGCAAGCTGCGATGTTTCATGTTCAAGTGCGGTGCTTATTTCATTTAGAAATGACACTTCTGCTTCTTCAAATTCTTCCTTGTTCTCCAGTATTACAGCGCCTTTTATTCCGTTTTGCTTCAGTTCAATAATATGATTGCTTCCCTGGATCAGCTTTTGTCCTGATGTCTTTAATTTATCCACGTAAGTCTGATCCTGAGGGGAATGTTTATAAACATATTTTTCATATTTGTTAAATGTAGTGTTATATGCAGTTACCGCATTGGTTATAAGATATTCCTCCTGCTCTCCCTGGATATCAGTTTCCGCTCTTTCTGATGCATGCTTCTGCTCAGCGAGAATAAGGCAGAGTTCATTCGTAGAAGCAACTATTCTCAGACCTGTGAATCTCAGATCATCGAGCATTTCAACTAACGGGAGGTTTTTTTCCGTTACATCCATGAAATCATTTCTTAATGAGTGAATGCCTCTTATACTGGCTAAAATAGCTATACCGGCAAATAAGGAAATTAATAAACTTATCCCCAGAATTTTGTATAAAAGTTTCATAAATTATAATTAGGCATATCCGAACGCACTGCGGTTGCTCGCGTGTTATGGATCTGTATCGGCAATTTCAAAAGGCAACTTAAGACAATGCATTAGGGTAAATGCGGACTTGCTGCAGCGGTTTGTTAATCGTTGAAAAAACTAAGAGCAGTAAATATAAAAGTGGTCAGCAAATAATGGATATGTCATTTGCAGAAAGGTTCTTCTTCAGACGGGAAATGATATCGTCTATAAAGTCAGCGTCAAGCCATTTTTCCAGCCTGTTATTTTTGTAGACCCGTTCTGTTTTGCTGACATAATTCATCCTGTCAATGAGGATGCTGCCTGCGTAAGGGCTTATCTGTTTTGCCAGTGATTCAGGGTCCATGGGGAGAAGGGGGCCTATAAAGACATAGGTGTTAATTCCTGCCTGGTGAAGCTTTTTCAATGCATCAATACGGGCCGCGACCGGAGGGGCAGAAGGCTCGAATATCTTTCTTGTCCGGTCATCATCTGTAGTAATGGTCAAGCCGACTTCAACCTCGTCCATTTTTGAAATAATGTCCATGTCTCTTGTTACAAGCGGGGATTTTGTAAGAATGCTTACAGGGAATTTAAACAGCGAAAGTACCTCCAGACATTTGCGCGTGAGTTTGTACCTTGCCTCAACCGCCTGATATGCGTCAGTCACGGAACTTACCATCACAGTGCCTCTTTCGGCCCGCTTGAGCTGTCGCCGCAAGACCTCCGGTGCATTTATCTTTACATCAACAAAGCTGCCCCAGGGCTCATGATGGCCTGTAAACCTTTTCATGAAGGTCGCGTAACAGTAAAGGCATGCGTGCGCGCAGCCTACATAGGGATTGACGCAGTATTTCATGCCCGGGATGCCGGATTTGGTCAGGATTGATCTGACGGTGATTTCATTTGTTTGAGGTTTCATAATGGTATTTTAATGGTTTGACTTTACAGGAGCAATGTATGCAGGGGCAGTTCATGAATTGCCCCTGCGGGAATCAGGACTTTTCTTGACTTCCCCACCTTGAAGCATTTAAAATTTTCAAACAGGAAAGGTATCTTTTGATGCATTATCGCGCTTATCTTGACATAGAGACCACGGGGTTGAGTCCCGTTGAGAGTGAATTAACAGTTATTGGTATTTATAGAGAAAACGGAAATGACAGCCACGTCATGCAGTTGGTTGGTGACGAAATATCGTCTGACAGCCTGATAACGGCTATCGGGAATGTGACAAAGCTCTATACTTATAACGGATCGCGGTTTGATCTGCCCTTTATTAATGCAAAGCTCAATGTCGACCTCACGGAATGCTGTCTTCATGAAGACCTTATGTACGCCTGCTGGAAGAGAAATCTGAAAGGCGGCTTAAAGAGCGTTGAAAGGCAGCTCGGGATCGCAAGGGAATTGACAGGAGTCGACGGATGGGCCGCAGTGCAGTTGTGGTGGAATTACGTCAGCGACGGCGACCGGGAAGCGCTTGCAACGCTGCTGAAATATAATGAAGAGGATGTGTTGAATTTAAGGACGCTCAGGGAGATTCTGGGTGTCTGAAAAGCAATGGCATATTGCAATATGCCACTGCAGATTAAATATTCTCCACCATCTCCCACACGCCGCACGGGCAGATGCCGGCGCAGAAGCTGCAGCCTATGCAGAGGTTTTCATCTACCACGTATTCGTATGAGCCATCAGGGGTGTCCTTTCGGCTGATTGCTCCATAGTAACATGTCGCCTCACACATGTGGCAGTCGCGGCATACAGCGCAGGACATGCAGCGGGTTGCTTCCGTCCTGGGCTTGAAGGGCTCACCTTTGCAGATGTCGTAATATGAGGTTTTTATCTTGTCATATGCGACCATTGGTTTTGGGGCCGGCATGTAATATGATCTTCCTGAAAGCAGTGCGTGAATGGCATCCGCTGACTTTCTGCCGTGTCCGATGGCGTGTGTTACGAGGCCGAGTTTTGTGGCGTCGCCGATTGCGAAGACCTTTGGATCGGAAGTGTGTCCTGCCTCGTCGGCTTCGATCCAGCCCTGTTTGTTTGTATGCACTGAGGGCGGGAGAAATTCTGTCAACGGTGTATCGCCAATGGAGATGACGACAACGTCTGCATCAAGCGATGAGCCGTCGGTGAAGTAAATCTTCTTTTCCTTCTTCACAAACTTGTCCGTAAATTTAGGCCAGACGATCTTTGTCCCAAGTGCCTGGGCAATCTCCAGCTCCTTGCCGAATGCCGCGGGTTTTTGAATATCAACAGCGGTCACTTCCTTTGCGCCGCAGTGGTATGCCTGGGCTGCAACGTCCATCCCGACATTACCGGCGCCTATGACGACCACTCTTTTATCTTTCATGTTCGGAACATCACCGATATTTATTCCCTTTAAAAAGTCATATGCGGAGACCATATCATCCGAACCGTGGACGTTCATCATCCTCGGCTTATGCGCTCCGCAAGCGACCACAACCGCATCGTGTTTTTTGTATATGTCATCAAATGATTTCCTGTTAACTATTGCGCCGAGATGGACTTTGACGCCTATCTCTTCAAAACGTGAAAGCTCTTTTTGCAGAATCTCCTGGGGCATTCTTTCACGGGGAATGCAAAGCTCAAGCTTGCCTCCGAGCTTTTCCGCAGCCTCATAGAGGTCAACATCGTGTCCCTTTAGAGCAAGCTGCCACGCAGCGGATAATCCGCCGGGGCCGCCGCCGATCACGGCGACTTTCCTACCGGTCTTTTTTTCGCGTTTGGGAAGCTTGAGGTCCACGCTTGCCTTTCCAAGCTCCCTGACATTAAACGGCGTATCAACCTGCGCCCTTGTGCATGACTGCATGCAGAGGTTCGGACATATCTCACCGCATACGGATGCGGGAAGCGGGCTGTATTGAAGCACAAGCTGAAGTGCCTCCTTTAATTTTCCTTCCCTTATCAGTTGTGCTCGTTTCTGTGTCGGTATCCCGCTTGGACATGCATGTTCGCAAGGCGGGGCATATTTGTAATTGTTCCATACCGGCCGGTATCTCCTGTCTTCTCCGGTTGTGACATATGGAAGGACCGTTGAGGGGTGGCCCAAATACTCTGCAAATATCCCGCCCTTGCCGACGCCCGTCTCCCAGATATTATTGCGGAAATCGGTGATGGACATTTTGAAGGCTTTTTTCTTTGCCCGTTCCTGCGCAGTGAAGGGAATAAGTTTTTTCCAGGTGTCTTTTGAACGGGTGAGCTCATCATAATATTCAATGCGTTCTATTGCCTCAAGGTACGGCTTCATGTTTTCGGTAAGCCACTGCCAGTCCTGATCAGTGAGTTCAAGAAGCTGAACGTCGCCTGCGCTGTATCCTTGAATAGGCCCGCGGAAATAAACCGCCCCGCCCACCATCCCGACGCACGGACGATAGCCTAGGATGTTTTCGGGATTTCGCGGGTCCACTCCGCAGACAACCGCAATACCGCCCGCTTTAAATTCCGCAAAGGTGTCGCCAACGTCGCGAAAATACCATGACTGGGGCGGGTCGAATCTGGGATTGTGCTTTGTCATCGTGTCGCAGCGCGCTCCACCACCGCCCTGCACATAGAGTATTCCCTGTGCTGCTGCATTGTGGGCGCCGTTTGTGACGTCGCCAAGCACGGTTATTTTAGCGCCGCAGTTTATCCAGCCTGCATCATCAGAAACGCTTCCATTAATGACAATCTCAGTGCCGAACATGCCCATGCTGCCAAGCCGCTGCCCGACAGGGCCTTCAACAGTTATTTTTATCCCTTCACCTCTTGGCCAGATCCTGCCGCCTATGCCATGCTGTCCATCGGCAATGACCTGAAGGTCCCTTGCGCCGTTACGGACAGCATCCTGGATCTCTTCCTCAAAGATCCTCGAAGGGGTCCTGTTGCCTTTAATGTTTCCTTTTATAGTTGTTTTTTTCATATTTCCAAATCAACATACATAACTTATATGCAACCTCTCGGCAATCGCGTGGTCATCGGTACCGATACCGTCAGACATGCCGATAGGCAATTCCGTACTCCTGCCCATCGGCGCAAAAATTTTCTTCAGCTCGATATCCAATGATTTATATACTTCAACAACCCTCTCTGCGACTACATCCGGGTCGAGCCTTCTGTATAGTTTCGGGTCCTGGGTAGTGATGCCGCGAGGGCATTTGCCGAGATTGCAGACGTTGCAGCGGTTCATTTCATCGCCGAAACACCCTGCCGCGGCCTGCATTATATATTTCCCGATTGACACGGCAGATGCGCCGAGCATGAATAACGCAGCTGCATTTGCCGCGAGGTTGCCTTTTTTACCGATTCCGCCTGACGCGATCAATGGGAGTTCGTTTTGCTTGCCCTGAGCAACCAGGTCGTGATAACAATCTCTTATATTTGATGCAATGGGATGTCCCATTGTATCCATTGATACGTTGTACGCCGCACCTGTGCCTCCGTCTTCACCGTCGATCGACAGTCCTGCGGCATATGGATTCCTTACAAGATTGTTCAGTACAGCCTTGGCGGTCCTCGTCCCTGATATTTTCGGATAGACAGGCACCCTGAACCCCCACGCCATAGACATGGACTGGATCATCTTAGCAACGGACTCTTCAATCGAGTATTGGGTTTGGTGCGTCGGAGGTGACGGAAGGTCTACCCCCATCGGTACTCCCCTGATCTCGGAGATCAATTTCAATACCTTGTGGGCCATGAGAAGTCCGCCATCTCCGGGTTTTGCGCCCTGTCCATATTTGATTTCAATTGCGCACGGGTCTTCGATCATATGTGGCAGCGCCCTGACAATTTCATCCCAGCCAAAATAGCCTGACGCAATCTGCGGAATAAAGTATTTCAGAAACCTTGATTTCAAAAGTCTGTGCGGCATTCCGCCTTCGCCTGAGCACATTACTACAGGCATTCCCTCAACTTCATTCAGATAAGTGATGCCCATCGCGAGCCCTTCCCACATGGTCGGTGAGAGAGCGCCGATGGACATGCTGCCTATCATTACAGGATAAATCTCGCGGACAGGCGGGATAAATTTGCCTGATGTTTTATCAACTTCAAGCTTCCCGTTCACCATTATTACCGGGAGTTCCTCGGCAGGAAGTATCCTTCCGAGATACGTCCTTATCCTGAACTCGTGCCTTCCCGCATCGAGCGCAGGGTCGGTCAGCATCGATATCCTGGTGAATCTCAGGCGGTCAAGCGTTGAAGGCATGGGATCGTTTCTCCTTCCGCCCCTTCTGTAGGGATGCCCGCCTTTGTTCTTATGAAAATTAAATTTGTGCCGGGGATTATATTCCGGCTCTATGGCCTCATTCGGGCATACAAGTGTGCATGTGCCGCAGCCGATGCAGTAACGCTCAATGTTTGTTGTCTGTTTGACCATAGTGGTCGTGTATCGGACCGCCTTTGGTTCGGGAGTCAATCCTTCGGACTGCACAACGCGTTTCACGACAACGGCAGGCTCTATTGAAAGCATGGGACAGACCGCAGTGCATCTGCCGCAGCGTTTGCACCTGTCATCGCGCCATCTGACGATGTATGGGAAATCTTTTATCGACAGTTCATGATTATGGTCTAACCGTGAAGCTGGTTCCATACCGTCACCTCCTCAGCCCCCGGTTTAATGATGACCATATCGAATTTCATGGGGAAAATGTCCTGCGATTTATCTCTCGCGGGGACCACGCTGTCAAGGCCGCATTCCTCTGACATCAGGCCGTATTTGCCTTTTACCCCGCCTACAGCGCCCGGTCTCAGTTTTTTCGCGTCCTGGACCATGAAGCAGGTCCCGTCAGGTGTGAATGCTATAACGCAATTCGGTCCGTCTATGCAAAGCGGTCTTAATGAGACCTTAAGCAGCCTCGCCACCTCGCTGTCGGTTCTTTTATCGATCTCTGACTGTTTGAGCGGGGTGATAACATCCTTATAATAAGTGAGAGGATAGCCGAGCTTCTTGCAGGTATAATGCAGTATATGACAGAAGACCTCACTGTCGCTGTTATAGCCGAGGTATCCGGGGAAGCCCCTGCTCATCAGAAATTCCCTTATCGGAACAAAGGCCGTGTTCTCACCGTTTGTCATCGAGCCGTAGCCCTGAATAAAAAACGGGTGACAGGCGTAAAGATTAATGGCATAATTTGTATTCTGTCTTCCCTGGGCCAATATGATCTTTGCCTTGAGAGGCGATTTTTCCAGGCCGAAGAATTCACACAACTCAAGCGGATCGCCGACCTCTTTCAATGTCAGTATATCGGGGTAAAAGGAAAATACTATTATCGACTCGTCGGTCTCCCCCAATTTTCTGAGGGCCAATCTTGTCTTCAGCAGCAGGTCTTCCTTTTCTTCCAGGGGCCTGTCTTTATAAACATCAGGGTAATCATACACTCTGGCGAAATAGTAGTCTCTGGGTACGATCCCCTTGACGGGTTTGGTCCTCGGGGTCCACGCGTATTTCAGTTTGAACCCAAGCTTGTTCATGTATTCATCGAGGGTATGCAGGCCGTTTTTGGAACATATGCCTGAAAGTATCGGATGGTCCTTTAATTCCTCAAACTCACCGCCGAGGGTCTTCAGGACAAGTCCCATCCCCGAGCCGTCATGCCCTTCCTTCATGGTCTCAAGGGCGGCTATGTTCTCAATCGGAGAAAAATATTCGTTTGATGTTATTGCAGCGAGTCTGCACATAAGCAATTACCTTTTCGACAAAAGAGCGTCTCGACCCTGCTGCTGGTGCGAGACGCCGATTTATTATCCTTTAACCTTTACGAGTACAGTGATAACCGACAGTTAATTATAATAAGAGATAGGCCGTTATTGTCAACCCGCCAGGCAACAGCGTCCTAACCGTTCCCTATACGCTTAGCCGCCCCAGCCGACAGCGATCCCTATGGCATCGGCTGGACAGATATCCGGGCAGTTGCCGCAGTTGATGCACTCGGCCGCGCGGTAAGGCAGGCACTTCCCGTCTGACATCTCAAAACACTTGATCGGGCAGGCGTCTATACAATCCCCACACCCCGTGCACTTGTTCCAATTCACTACGGCTATATACATTGCTTTCACCTCCGAATTGCGCTTGTTCTATTGCACTCATGCAGATAGTTTTGTATATTTACACAATGAATATTCTGAAACCATGATATTTATCATATGGGCTGGAAGGGTAAGGGTTTTGAATCAGGCTGTACAAAGTAATATAAAAAGATTTCCTGAGGATATTTATGTTCCCAGCTCAATGAATCGGAGACTGACAAGATGGTATCACAAGACTTTGATTCCACATAAAAAATATTTCGGGGGCTACCTTCTATATGCTTTTACTGAACAGAGGATTGTCATGCATCGGTGTATGAACAGGCGGTCTCTTCAAAAAATATTCAGGGGCATGCGCCGATGGGAGGAAGAGGAACGAGAAGATTCGGTCAGCAAACTATCAGTGCGGATACAGTCAGAAAGAGATCGCAGATTGATTAATAACAAACTCCGGAAAATATCAAAATGAAAACTCGACCCCAACGCTTTTGCTTCTTGATGGAAATTGCTCGATAGAAACTTAGTTTTTCAATAGCCTGGGAAGACTTGACCCCATATCCATGCTATTTTGTTACCTAACCATGAACAAAGGAATATTCGATATTATCGGATAATGATCTGATGAAAACACTGAGTGATCAACTATATTATCTAACATTTCACTATCAGTGAAAAGAGGATCAAGTGCAACGAACTTTGGACCAGCAAAAATATAATCCAAAGTCAATGTTGCAGGATTTCCAGCTCCGCTGGTCTTAGTTCCATTGTGTCTTATCGGTTTGCCATGATAACTCATCACTGTCGCCGTTCGCCTTCCTGTCGGAGTCGTATCTATAAAATTACGCCTCAGGATAAAATCATGCTCAAGGGATTTTTCCGTAAAGTTGAAATCTCCGCACAGCAGCCAAACAGGGTGGTGTCTTTCAATAGTTTCCCAATTCTCGCAATCCGTTGGTTTTCTTTTTACTCCTCGTTGTGGAAAACCATCTTCATACCACGAGTTAAATCTTGAAATGATTTCATCAAAGATGGCAGTAAGCTGATCGATGCGTAATCTTGTAGCTTCTGTATCCTTGGATGGAATGCCAACACGTTCTTTCATAATGGTCGTAAGGTGAACATTTACCACGAAAATGTCAATTGGTCTTGAATCGCCAGGAATAGGAGATTTGTAAATTAAATGTGATACGATCGCAGCACGTGGCTCGGTATCACGATCACCAAAATAGCTTCCCCTTGTAAGAGGTGTTTTTTCTATAAGATAATTTTGGAAATCATTATCAATCTCTCTCTTTATGTCACCAACTGGATTAATTTTTTGTTGCTCGAGTATTGTTAATAATCGTTGGCCTGGGCTAACTTCTCCCGGTTTTGACAAATCGCAACAAGGGAAAAGAGGAGCATCTTTACGAAATAACATCCCATTCCCCTGTGCAAAATATGATTTTTTATCCCAGTCTGACCCCTTCGTACTCAAATCTGGACAATTACTATCTCTACTTGAACAATTCTGTTCACAACATTTACCATTCTTAATTTTTTCCCATTTGTCCTGAGATGAAAAACCTAGACTGTCTATAAATGGGAAGAAAAAACACTTGTACCCAAGCTTATCGATGCTTTTTTTGTCAATAATGTTATTCATATGACTATCTGAAGGTTGCTTGTATGTGACAACTTCCTGTAAGGTTACTATGTCAGGAGTATTCTTTTTGAGGAGCTTTTGAAGGTCGTGATTAATCTCTTTTTTTACTTTTTCTCGCATTTTTATACATTTTTGCTCAAGCACTTTCGCACCGCCGATATTCCAATTTAATACTTTGATTTCCATTTTCTTTCTCCTTTCAAAGGAAGATTTATTAGGTCATGACCGGATGATTTGATTATCATAGGAATTTCGCGATAAACACCCTTTATCTCCTCGCGGAAAGTTGCTAAAGACTCTGGCTTTGGACCAAAGACCAAAACGCCTCCACCTCCGCCCGCTCCTAAAGGAAATGCAGCGCATCCTAGTGCTGTTGAATGGCCGACAATCTCGCGTGCACCTGCTAAGTAGTCTGAGCAAAGATGCGTGCGTATTTTCCGGTAATCATTAATGGATTCTGTGATTCTATCCCACTGCTGCAATCTAATTCCTTCACGAAACTCATAGGCGATTTCCGGCTTTTTAGCGTGCAGAGCGTATCCAGAAATAGTCAATAAGGAATTCGACCAAATGGCATTTACATCTGTACTAGCTCGCATCTTTCCTGTATGAAAGACCGTCATTCTTTTTTCACATTCTTTATAGTACTCCGGTGGTAGCAATTCTGTACGAATTGACGTCCCGAATCCGGTATCAGGTTGGCCAGGAATACCCCATGGACACCATATATAATCGACAATCCCGCCATAGATTACATTAGCTTGCTCTTGAGTTCCTGTAATACTGATGCCAAGGTCATGCTCCATACATGACGCCATCGAAACTAGCTGAGTGCCACTAAATGGTCTTCCAGATAGTTCATTTGCTAGTACGCAAACGCCTGTAGTAGCAGTTGCAGAGCCGCCTAAACCAGCGGAGTGGGTACCGGTTCGAAGATTATGCAGGACAAACATTACACCAGAGAGACAAAAGATATCTATAATTTTTAGTAGCCAATTTTCCTTAGAAGGAACAATTTCACCTGGTTTACCAATTACTTCAGTTCCATATTCAATGGACTGGACCCCAATTTTATCCTGTTCAAATGGATGAGCTTCAACTCTTGTCCCTGTATTGATTGTTATTCCAATAGTCCTTGGCATCTTTCGTGACCATTCCATCGAAGGATCTGACCGAAGCTCTTTAGGTATCTGAGAAAGCCGCCAAATAGCCTGTTGAAATGAACGTAAATCCAAACTTGAACCAGGCCCATCAATTCGATTATAAGCGACAACGGCTGGTAGTGTATGATTTGTGGCAGCTTCATTGAGACGGTCATAAAGGTTTATAGTCATTATAATATCTCCTGATTCATAGACACGATCTTCAGTAAAAACAGCTACGTATTGGAGCCAACAGATATTAGATAGAAGACGGTATTTTCAATATGTTTACTTTTTCGTGTTCCCAAAATGCCTCATTCTGTACATTCCAAATATTGAAAAATATTTATCTCTAACTTTTTTAATTGTATATTTTTGAACAAAGCCCGTTTGGAAATCACCAGATGCCCCTCAGCAACTTAACTGAATTGGAAATTAATAAGAGAGTAATAAATTCTACAGAAGGGAAGGATTGAAAAGCAAGATATTTTTTGCGCGCAGTGGCTCCAAAGGTCTGGCAGCTGCTTGACCTGTTTCAGGTAGGAAATATCAAGGTTGAACCTCCATAATTCATGACATAAGTTAAAATTAGGCAACAACGTCCCTAACATGCCATCCGTCGGTTCTCTTCGGGAGGTCTTTCCCCAAAGTACTTGCTTTAACAGGCATGACGTATTATCATCAATAAATTTATTTCTTGGACAGGAATGGATAATGGAAGATAGTAGAGAGATGCGAGAAGAAAGACTGGGACTATTCTGGTGATTTCAACTGCCAATAGTCAAGCCAGACTCTAAGGGGTATAAGCCCATAATATAAAATGGATAATAATGAATTAATTAAATACTTAAGTTTTGAGAATGAGATACATAAAGATCCAAATTCAGAACCATTTATTATTTTAGCCAGTAATGAAACATGGCATCCTATAGAATCAGGAAGAAGCGGAGTGCATAAAGAAATTATTAGCTTCAGGTCATTCATGGTAAGTGTGGACTCTAAAGAGCTTGCACTTAACGCATTGAAATATTCAGATATGTATTTTGATGGAATGGGACATTTTGAAGAAAATGAATCCGGCAAAAAGAAATATATTACTGGTGAATCATGGGAGCATTTTGAGGGATTAATGGTTGAACCATTGTATATCTATAGATATTGGGAGGGACTCGGCCTTAGTGTTTACGAACCAAGTCAAAGAATGCTTCACTATTTAAAATTACTTAATCCAGACAATAATAATGTATGGATTGATCCTTACAACAAGCAGGAAGTTATTAGAATATTAAAATGTGAGGATTCATCAGATTATGTAAATCATACACTTAAAAAAATAGAGATAAAAATCGATTACCTCAAAGATTATCTTGCCGCAAGAGAGTCAGGACTTATCATTACAAAATATGCTATCAGAGCGTTTCTATTTGATACCCCAGAACAAATCCCTCTAAAAAGTGAAGATAAAGAAATTATCAATGGTACGTTAAGTTTTATATCGTCAGTTGATAATCCAATAATGTCACTGATATCAGAAGGTAAACTGTTGGGGCAGTCTGAATTGCAGCAAATATTTTGGATTGATCCATATTCTGAGCCAAGAAGATGGGATGCACAAAATACTTCGGAATTTAAAGGTAATGTTGTATTTACATTGAATAATGGAGAAAGAAAAACATATAACACCAAAGCAGGACATGGGGACGATTACTTCAAATTAATATCTTTTAATCCAAGAATCATGAGTATTTTCATGAATACTTTGCACTATGATTACGAAGAATACTCCAGAGAAACGTTAGGATTAATATTTCCTAATGGTGAATCATTACATGCTGCGATTAATTCAACAGGTCAAATTCAAGCATGGTGGGGTCAAATAGCAAAACTTAGGAGGGAGTATCAAGAACAAATAGCTCAATTTTCAGAACCTTGGCTTGAGAAATTGAATTCAGAGCATGATTATATCAGAACAACTATTCATGGTAATTTTCCTCAAACGAAACCAGTAAAACAGTCTCTACAGAATCTGAAATCTGAAATTAATACATATTTTATTACTAAATTTAATGAATCATTTTTTAATCAGGAATCATCAGTTAATGATTTGAAAAAAGTTTATGAACCTTATGAAACAGATTACCATCAATTACTTGACATAATGGTACAGATTGATAAATGGTTATTTTCTGAAAAGCGACCGAACAAAATAATTGAACATTATAATCTTGCAAATGAAATTGATGATATCAACAACCTTTCTAAAATAAAATCTTTAGTCGCACTTAAGCTTTTAATCAAGAAATATTTTGGAAATGATGATGCTGAGAACAAAACAAAAATTCTGAAGTTAATAAAAGACTTGAGAATATGTAAAGCTCACTTTAAAGATTTATCAAAAATATTAGACCAATATGCACTCGTGGGGAACACTCCTCAAAAATCATATAAAATTATTATTAATGAATTGGAAGGATTTCTCGAATGGCTGTCTGACTTATGTCAAAAAGAGGTATTTAGATAATCAATAAAAGTCAGGTGGTGATAGTTCGGCTATGATTATTGGAAGAAAGCATACAGGGGCAAACCTATAATTTATATTTAATGAATTCTGCAAAATGTAAAATGTAGGTTTGACCCCCAGTCGTGATCGAAAAGGTTTGGTTGTGAAATGTGTAGGTTTGACACCGGATGTGCTGTTCTTTTCTCACGGCAAGAAGAATTAAAATTTATTCCGAAAGAATCTCTTTTGTTAAAAGACGGCTGCCGTGTACAACTGTAACAATTTTTACTTAATTTGTTCCTGGATCATGTTTATAAATTACCCGGTAATTGCCGATTATCACTTCCGTGTAAAGTAGTTCCGGAAATTCCGGCAAACCACGTCCGGATACTGGAAACTGCTGCAATCTTTCAACTGACCTAATAATGCTCTCGGTTGTTAGACGGGCATACATTGGTGAGTCATTTGCTATATAGTCATAAATATGTTCCACGTCCAAAACAGCCCTTTCAGACCATATCAGTTCTGCCATTTCTTCGAGAGCCTCTCGATTGCATCTTTGTGTGAATGTGTCCGACCTTCTTCAATGTCTGCTTCACCGGCCTCTATCTTTTGCAGAAGATATATACGATAAATGAACTCCTCTATATCCACCTTTTCAGGAAGCGCCTTCAATAAAACCTCAAGTTTTGATTTTAAGATTTCCATATCTTACACCTCCGCGCAGAACTGAATTAAGAGATTCACCCTAATACAAAAAGTATACAGCATGTCATTAGAAAACTGCATAATAATCTACCTGCTTAATCGTGCCTGCGCAGGCAATCTGAATGTTGGATGAACAAGGGCATGGCACCGCCATGCCCCTACACGTCTTGCTGGTTTGCGGTAGTTGGATAGCACTGGTGAAGGCGGTTGAATCAATTTTGAATAAAAATAAAATGAAACCCGCTAATCCTCTTCCTCCCACTCTTCATTCATGGCGAGAGCGGCACTTCCGGAAAGGACTGAAAGTTTCACAGCTCCAATGGTGCGATAGACCTGATCGGGGGTAAGTTTCTTGCCGTTGACGGTCAGAAGTTCATCTATAGTAATCCCGAAGAGACGTTCATTCTCCTTTAAGTATGGCAGTATCAACTTCCAGGCCCTCTGGTTAAACGGGAATATCTGGCCCCCGTTCAACTGCTCCGGCACTATGCTCTGATGCGGGTCACGCACGAATATCGCGCCTCCTGATGCAAGTGAAAAAAGGTTGGACCCCGGATAGGGTATATCCAACGGGACCGCTTTTCCGTTGTTATCAAACCTCAGGCCATTCAGCACAATAAAACCTCCGCCGTTGAATGGATCACCTGCCATAAATGATTCAGCGAGATAGTCGAGGGCGGTGCCGTTTATAACGACCCTCGGCTTTCCAACAGCATTGATCAGGGGTCTTCCGGCGGCGTTTCCGAGCACATAGACCTCTCCGCCTTTTGCCCCATACATGAAGGTCTGACCGACGTCACCGTGGACCACAAGTTTTCCTGCTTTCATGATCTGACCGAGCTGGTCCTGGGCATTGCCGTGTACATGAAGTTCAAGTCCGTCGATGCCGGATGCGAGATAATCTCCGGAAGAACCGAAGGAGTCAATACGGACCCCCTTTGTGTCGGCCCCCAATCCGCATCCGAGAAAGCGCTGACCGCGTTGGCCGAAACAAATGAACTGCTTCCATCCGAGAGCATAGGCATCAGCGACAATACGGGAAAAGGCGTCCTCACCTTCAGGCTGAAACTTCCCTGCATCTGTTACTAGCACCTGCTCGGGACCCTTTGGCCCGCGAAGTGAAGGACGTGTATTGAAATCTATTCTACGGAAAACAGATTTGCTGTTTTCATCAATGCCCGGTATCTTTCTAAAGATGGAATCAAGGGCTTCCGAGATCAGCTGTAGAACAGAGCGTCGTCTCATATTGCCGGTTGGATAGCGCCTGTCGAGAAGGAGAGAGAGAAGCGAAACAGCAGGCATTTTCAACTCATCTTTTTCAGCAACAGTCACGAGCTGATCAAGAAAATAAGAGAACTCTGAATAGTCCCAAGAAGCCAGGCCTTCTTTCAGGCCGGCAAAGATCTGTTCAATATTATTTTCAGTCAGGTTTTTTAAAATATCCTTTATGTGTTCCTTATGTGAGGCCCCGACAGTCTGCAGTTTGGCACTGCTATTATGAGGCGTCTGGCCGGCCGGCACATCAACAGGCTTACCGAACTTGTCGGCACAGGTGAGAGACAACTTTCCTGCTGCCGATTCCTTTAAATTAAAAATGAATGCGCCTCCGTCAGTGTAGCTTCCGCCGCGCGCATTCCAGTAATGGTCAGCCACTGTGCCGAAACGAGGGTCTTCTTTTGCAAGGCTCTCAAGTGTTGCATCAATGGCCTGCTTTTCCGAGCAGACCAGGCCTATCTCTATCTCGCCCTTCTGCAGGGCAAATACCTGCGGCCGCAGCATTGCCGTATCAGTAATGCCTATGAGCTGGAACTGTTTTTTCTGAAGATCGTTCCTGGCGATTATGAAGAACCACGGCCCGTCAGGGGAGCCATGGATGTGGGCAGTCTGGATCTGCCTGTATATGCGCTGCTTGTCCTCCGGTAAATGATCGAAATCCATCTCCCCTGTCGGCGCAAGCGCTTCAATTATATATTCTAGAGGATAGCCATATACTCTGTTCAGAAGATCGAAGACATGTACCGACACTTCCGTATCTGTCAGAAAGAGCGGATAGATGTTCCGCTGGCGAAGATAGTCTGACACGGAATAATAATTGGCAAAGTCTCCATTATGCACAAGGGCCTCATTCATGCCTATGAAAGGGTGCGCGCCTCCTGGGTGCCAGACACGTCCCTTGGTAGGATACCTCTGATGTGCTATCCATATATGCGAGTTGAAATTTTCGAGTTTATAGTACTGGGCGACCTTTTCAGCATAGCCCACGATCTTCAGTATCATCATGTTTTTGCCGTGCGACAGGACAAAGGCCCTTTTCTCGCCAAGGGCGCTGTACAACGCGAGGTTTAACTGATAGGTGTTCTGGAAGATGAACTCCTCTTCCGTCTTTTCATAAGTCAGCATCTCCAGACCGCGTTCCTTCTGAAAGCTCGCTAGGACTTCCGGCTTTACCCTCACGAAATAGCGTTTCACAGCAGGCGGTTTAACATCAAGACCGGGAATGTCCCTGTAATCATCAATCGTATCAAGGAAGGCCTCATGGGCCACCCGGAAATGAGGACGGATAAAGCGCGCTTCCATCTCAGGGACTACAGTCTCATCAAGAATCGCAACCTGCAGAAGGAAATCATTGTCGAGTGTGTTCTTGTCTACTCCCAGCTGGGCCGGAGTCAGGCCGACAGCAGCAAGACCGCCGCCTTTGCCATTACCCCTGTTGTGCATCTGCACGGATGGTTCAAAGATGTGACGGCCGCTCACTGGAATGCTGCAGGCAAATCCGGTGACACCGCACCCTCCCTCTTGGGCTTCTATGCCGGCCTGTTTGGCCAGTTTGTCAGCTTCGCGGAAGTGATATCTTGAATCTATAATTGCTTCTACAGAGCTTTTCTTTTTCATAACTCCAGTTCGCCCTCCAGATCTTCCTGCTTAATATAATCGAGATGGCCGATCACATCAAAACGCCCGACAAGCTCTGTAACAGATTTCATGCCCAGACGCTTAAGAATGGCGATGAGCTGACGCCGCCATACCAGATACATATTTATAATGCGCTGAGTTGCCCATTCGAGCTCCATGAGTTTTGTAAGTTCTTCATCTGTTGTTGCGATACCGCGCGCACAGCCGCGGCCAGACTCACAGTGATGGCAGCGGATGCACTCAAGGGCCACAAGGTCGGCAGTGCCGAGACAAACTCCGTCAGCGCCCAGGGCAATGGCCTTGGCCATATCGTAAGCAGACCGTATGCCTCCGCTCGCGATAATGGTTACTTTGTCCCGTATTCCCTCTTCAGAAAGAAATTTATGCACCTTGGGTACCGCGTATTCGAGCGGCATTGCAATGTTCTTTTTCGCTATATCGGGCGCCGCGCCTGTCCCGCCGTAACTTCCGTCAAGCTGTACTATATGGGCCCCGGCATAATAACTTCCCACGGCAACCATGTCCACGTCCGAAGGGGTTGAGACCTTTACCGATACGAGGGCGCGGTAGTTTGTCTCCTTTATCCAGTCCACATGTTTTTTGTGGTCTTCCACAGAATAAACACTGTGAAATGGAAACGGAGAGAACAGGGCGGTGCCGGCAACTGCTTCTCTCATACTTGCCACACGAGCTGTTACCTTGTCACCGAGCAGGTGTCCTCCGAGCCCGGGTTTAGCGCCCTGAGCATATTTGAATTCCACAATGCGGACCCGCTTGATCGTCTCTTCACGTACTCCGAAGAGACCTGTTGCTATCTGGGTTATTATATGATCATCGTAAGGAATCAGCTCCTCAGGATATCCGCCTTCTCCGGTGCAGCAGAAGGTCTGAAGCGCTGCAGCTGCCTTTACGCGCGAAAGCATGGTCACTATGCTGACTGAACCGAATGACATTCCTCCGAAATAAAATGGGACCTGGATCGTAACGCTCGGCCTTGAGTCGCCGGAGCGGTTTAGTTCAATAGCTGTGGATACCTCTTCATCAGGTAAATCGGGCCCCTTTTCTTTTGGAAAGATAAAACGTAGCTTGTCGAATCCGCCGCCTGAATTTCCAGTCTTATAGTTAAGTCCCTGATACGGGATTTCTCCGGTCTCCGCCATATGCCAGGCGCTGGCAAGGAGATCAGCTGACCAGCGTTTGTCTCCGAGGATTTCAAACGCAGGATTCAAAGTCAATTGAATTGCTTTTTCCGGGCACCTGTTGACGCAGTAAAATTCCTTTTCCTTGCATGGGAACCCGAGACAGAGATGCTCGGCAATGACCCTCGGTTTCTTTGATCCTGCTTTATAAACACCATACGGACATAGAGTTACGCATAGTCCGCAGTTATTGCATGATTTTGTTATGGTAACGCGGTACTTGCTGAGCGCATTACGGAACCGGCTTTTTAGCGGTTTGATTTCAGGTAATTTCTGTGTCTCTGTATTTATTGCCATTTCATCAACCCCTTTTTCCCAGAGTCGAAAATATATCTTTTTCAAGTTTCTCAAAGAACATGGCCCGCCCCATTTCGCCACGCAGTCTTCTTACCTCACGTATACCCATGGCCCCGAGTATTTCGAGAAGCTGGTTATGCCAGCCTGCCATGAGGTTCCTTATGCGGCTTGCGCCCCATAAATGGTCAATGGTTTCAAGTTCCACAGGGCAGGAAATGCCATCTTTACAGCGGCGGCAGACCCTGCACTCCATGGCTACAAGCAGCGGTATGTCGACAGACAACATATCAGCGCCGCATATGATCAGCTTTGCCACATGTTCCGCCATTGCAATGCCTCCGCCGGCGATAAGGGTGATCTGGTCACGTACGCCCTTGTCCACGAGGTGAAGGTGTATCTCCCTCATCCGTTCTTTTATAAATAGAGGCTTGTCGGACTTTTCAAGGCCATATTCGTCGGCAACAAGATGTATCGCCCCGGCGCCTTCTGTGATGAGACGGAAGACATTCGAAGATGAATCAGGAGCAAGTTCCATCCGGATAATTGTGACAAGACCGGGGTGCTCTTCTTTTAATTTTTTCTGTGCGGCGATGGCGTCTTTACCATAAGGAATCTCTATCAGGCGCAGCTTGCGCAGAATTTCCGGACTTATATCAGATAATTTTCCATCAACATATAGAGCAATATTGGGAAGATACTCTTCCATCGCAGGACCAAACTCGCTTTGCCGGACAATGGCAAAGGTGCCTAGTGAACGCGCGCCTTCGAGCATGGCAAGATTTATCCCCTTCCGCGGCGGCGACCATGGCAGCAGGTCAAACAGTATCGGCTGGGGAATCTCTACAACGGGCGGAGGATCAATCGAAAGCGCTCCTGCCTGATCAAATTCCAGGGCCATGACCTTGCGGCCTATATCAACGGTAGTGCTTATATATTCACGGCCATGTATGCCGTCCCTTGTAGGCCTGACTATCTCGGACATGTCCGTCCACATGGCGTCAAAACCAGGACCGGAGAAAGCCCCCCCATAACCTCCGCCGGAGACAGGTATACGTCCGGCCTCTGCCTGATACCACAGTCCTGAAATGATCTCCGGTGTCCAGTAATGGTCTCCGAGTTCTTTGTAAGCCGGATTAAGCCCTTTCTGAATGAGCTTGTTCGGACAGCCCTGTACACATCGGAAGCAGTCCATGCAGACGCTGTCGAGTGATTCGAGCATCTGGCGGGTATCAAGGCCCCTCTTTTCATATACTTTGTAGACGCAATCCTTTTTTACACAACGGGCGCATTTGAGGCACCCTTCTTCCCAGGCCATGACTCCTGATTTGGTGATTAATTGAAACCGGTTGGCTGCGCGGCTTGTATTAATATGATATTTGGGGGGCATAATTTAAACTCCTCTCAAGCCTGAGGCCTCGGGGAAAGCTTCGACTCTTCCACTATCTGCGGGACCGCTTCCTCCCATTCTATTGCCATGATATGGACTCCGTGAACGCCTTTGATCTCCTTGAGCGCGAGTATTGTTTCAACGGCTATCCTTATCCCTTCCTGCCGCTGTTCTGTTGCAGGAGCTGCCTTCATTCTATTGATGACTTCTTCGGGGATATCCATGCCGGCAACATTCTTTGCCATGTACTCCGCCATCTTGGCAGACTTAAGGGGCGTGATCCCGCCGAGGATGTAGACTTTATCAGCCATCCCCAAATCTCTTACAAGCCCCATCCACTCTTTAAAGCGATTGAGGTTATAAATGCACTGGGTCTGTATAAATTCAGCGCCTGCATCTACCTTCGTAGCGAGACGGGCAGCACGGTATTTGAAAGGATCGGCAAAGGGATTAGCCACAGCCCCGATAAACAGTTGAGGGGCACCGGTCAGCTTGTCACCTCCGATGATTTCGCCGGCGTCTCTCATTTTACGCACGGCCTGTATCAATTGAATGGAATCGATGTCAAAGACGCCTTTTGCCTGCGGCTGATTACCGAATGACTGGTGATCGCCGGAAAGACATAATATATTGCGTATGCCGAGGGCAGAGGCCCCCAGGACATCAGATTGAAGCGCTATACGATTACGGTCACGAGTGACCATTTGGAGCACAGGGTCCAGCCCTTCAGCCTTGAGCAGGGCACAGGCAGCGAGACTGCTGAGACGGACAACGCCGGTCTGGTTATCGGTAACATTTATGCTGTCCACATGGTCCCTGAGGATCTTTCCCTTGCTCTTCACAACCTCAGGATCGGCGCCCTTTGGCGGGCCGCATTCTGCAGTAACAGCGAACTTCCCACTGGTTAAAACATTCTTGAGTCGGCTTTCGGTCATCACGTTCTCTGGTCCTCCCTCTTGATTTTCCTCGGTCCCTTACCCTGCTGCTTTGACCAGTCCGCCGGGGGATGGACCTTTCGCAGAAGGTCAAGCCGCCCCGTGTCTTCGAGCCTGGAGACTATGAGCTGCCATGCACAGGGCACGTCAGGATCGACCTCACAGCGGTCAGTCTTGGAGCCGCCGCAGGGACCGTTGAACAGCCCTTTGGCGCAGCGGGTAACAGGGCATACAGCAGCGAAGACCCCGAGTTTGCAGTCACCGCAGCCCCGGCAGTTCTCAACCCATAGGCCAGCCTCTTTGGTCTCACCCAGGAACGTTGTATTAAGGGCCGGGAGAATATGTACTCTGGGAAAGACCTCTGCAACGGCCTGTACACCAGCGCCGCACGCAAGAGAGAGGACAACGTCGTACTGATCTATAACTTCCGTCAGCTGGTCAATAAACTCATATACGCACTGGCGGTCCAGGGTCATCTCTCTTATTTCAATTTCTTTCCCTGATGCCTTTGCGTCCATGCGGAGCGCCGAAGAGAGAAGTCCAACCTCTTTTTCGCCTCCAGCCGCGCATTCAGCAACACAGGACCCGCAGCCTACAACCAGTATCTTCCTGTAAGGCGCCAGCATTTCTTTAATTTCTTTTATAGGTTTTCTTTCAGCAGTAATCATGCTCTTGCTCCTTATAAGCTGTTTTTATCTCCAAGCCTACTGCCACTTCACCCCCCAAATGCATTTTTAATGATGCAGATGTTGGAAAATAAGTTGTTTTTCGATTCCTTAAACGCATTTTCGATCAAGGTTGAAATGTATTCTTTTAATCAAAGCCATATGCATATGCAATAATAAATTTATCGAGTTAAACAAGTTATTTTTCAATGTCTGCATCATTCGGGTTAACCGATGAGGTTACCCCCTCCCGGGCAAGAATGTCCCGCGTCAGCTCATCAATTGTTTTACGGTCCCCTGCAGAGGTGATAATCAACTCAAGACGCTCCCGATCTAGGCCTATTTCTTCTATCAAACCCTGGGTATAGGCAATACGTTTTTTGGCGCGGAGGTTCCCTTCACGATGACGACACGCCCCCTCTGGACAGGTAATAAGATACACCTTGTCTGCGCCGGATTCGAGCGCCCTCATGAGGTAAAGCGGATCAACACGGCCGCTACACGGCAGGGGGAAAAAGCGTATCTGACTACCCAGCTCTTTTTCAATGGCCCGCCTGTTGACGTCCTGATCCGGATCTAGTTGCCGGCAAAATAAGATTGCCCGTGTAATCCCAAGGCCTTTTTGGTCCATACTGTCCGTCCTGGTCCTTTTGAGAGATTCAAAAAGTAGCGTCTATTAATTTTCTTAGGACAAATTTTATATGCCGTTCAGGGGAAAAAAGCGATGACATCTTATATAAAACCTTTAAGGCATACAACGCTTGCTACGGCAACCGTTTGCCGTCGAATATATTAACAATTGATGTTTTTTATTGTCAAACATGCCGGGTTTTTGCTTATAAAAAAGCCAAAACCATGCCAGCTGTAATTTACTGATTTTCAATGATTCAGTCCCTTCCCTGAAGCTACATTTTTGTAGGCTGTACGGATTTGTAGTGATTACTCATGATATGAATCGTCCAGCCTGACTAACAGGTGTCAGAATAAATCAGAAGTTCCCCCAAAAATAGTAGGTTGCCGAAGATAAGCGCTTAAAGGATAAGCAAAAATGGAATTTATTAAGTGGTCGTTGGTTGTTTTTAAAAAAATGGGGGAACTTTTTACAAGGATAGAGGGAAAGGAAGACCTCCTATGG
>JAGVNU010000021.1 GCA_020053105.1 Thermodesulfovibrionia bacterium | reverse complement strand
TCCTCCGTCCACTTCCTCTTTTCATCTTACACCTCCATGTTTAGGGTTTGTATTTTACCTAACCTTTCGGTGTGTCCGCTATTTCGGGGGAAGTTCATAACGCCTGTGGATGGCCGCAAGGTATTCCCGCCTGGATCGTGAACTCATAATGCTCTCCTTTTAGCTGCATGTTTTTTGGGTAACATGCATTATGAGTCAATGATACCTTTTTAGGTTTCCCTACGGTAACATTTTATTTGAGTCAATTCGCGGTTAATTCGCAGTGTAACTGTGACTGCAGGATTATGATATAATTATCGCAGCAGGGTTATATGCTTTCGCCGGCAGGAGTATCTTAGAAATTTTTATGGCAGCAGTCCTCAACGAAAAAATAATTATCAGGAGTTTCTTATGGATATTAAGAAACCTCATACACTCAGACAAAGAAAAAGTATAGATAGCGCTGCCGACCCCTATCTCATGGCAGAAGTAATTAACGGCACGGCAATTTGCAAAAAGTGTCATGCGGTTTTTATCAACAAGCGCTGGACCCTGAATGAGGATTTATACAGTAAGACTGTTGACCGGAAAGACACAACTAAGGTTGTTTGCGCTGCGTGCAGAAAGGTGAAGGACCAATTCCCCGGGGGGATTATACAACTTAAGGGGGGATTCCTTACAGAGCATAAGAATGAAATATTGAAATTAATAAAAAATGAAGAACAGAGGGCAAAAGGGTTCAACCCGCTGGAAAGAATCATGAGCATATGTGATATCAAGAGCGGCATTGAGATAACGACGACCAATGAGAAGCTTGCCCAGAGAATAGGTAAAAGCCTCCAGAAGGCATATCAGGGAAGGGTCTATTATAAATGGTCGGATGATACAAAACTTCTGCGGGCAGAGTGGGAAAGATAGATTGATATGTCTGTGTTTATCAGTTGCATAAGATAAGTTAAACAATGCGGGCGCTTGTATATAACAAAGAACTGAGATATCTGGCTGATTACCCTGCTCCCAAACCTAAACATGATGAGGCGTTAATAAGGATCACATATGCAGGGATCTGCAATACCGATATTGAAATTACCAAAGGGTATATGGGTTTTGAAGGAGTACTCGGGCATGAATTTGTCGGAGTCGTTGAGAAGTGCGGTGACAAAAGCATTGTGGGGAAAAGGGTTGTAGGTGAGATAAATCTGAGCTGTGGCAAGTGCCCCTACTGCCGTAATCAGATGCAGACCCACTGTTCTGACCGGTCGGTCCTTGGCATATTGAATAAGGACGGCGCCTTTGCGGAATATGTTACGCTTCCAGTCGGAAATATCCATAAGATCCCTAATTCCATCTCAGATGAAGAAGCGGTTTTTATTGAGCCTCTGGCTGCTGCGTATGAAATTATCGATCAGGTCGGCATTTCATCTTCTGATAGAGTCTGCGTGCTGGGTGACGGAAAACTGGGCCTTCTTGTGGCCCAGGTAATTGCAAATACCGGGAGCAAACTCACTGCCGTCGGCAGACACAGGGAAAAGCTTACCATTCTTGATGAGATAGGAATTAATACCGGCTTAAGCCCGGATTATAAAGAAAGAGAATTTGATATTGTGATCGACTGTACGGGTTCTGCTTCCGGCATCAGGACCGCCCTTCAGATCGTAAAACCGAGGGGGAGGATTGTTCTTAAGTCAACAATTGCGAACAAGATACAGATTGATATGAACCAGTTTGTCATTAACGAGATCAGCTTGATCGGTTCACGATGCGGCCCGTTTCCACCCGCTATAAAGGCAATCAGGTCCAGGCAAATAGACCTGTATCCGCTCATTAGTAATGTTTATCCTATTGAGGAAGGTTTGAAGGCCTTTCAGAATGCCTCATCAAAAAATGCGCTTAAAGTTATTTTGAGGATAAGTTAGCGCCCCACCTGTCTGATTTTGCCAACACCGTTAAGAAAGCTTCAACCACAAGGGGGTCAAACTGTATGCCCTTATACTTTTCCATTTCGGAAAGAGCATACTTTATGCCCGGAGCAGGGCGGTAGGGCCTGTCCGAAGTCATGGAATCAAAGGAATCCGCTACGTGAAGGATTTTTGCGCCCAGAGGAATTTTATGGCCCTTTAATTTATGGGGATAGCCGTTGCCGTCAAGTTTTTCATGATGGTATTTAATGTATGGGATGATGTTCCGTAACTGTTTTATTTCTTTAAGGATATCTGCGCCCTGGTCCGGATGCTTTTTTACGATATTGAATTCTTCTACTGTCAGTTTACCGGGCTTGTCGAGGAGATAATCATATGTCCCTATTTTGCCGATATCGTGAAGCAACCCTGCAAGCTTTATGTCCTTTATTTCATCTTCATCGATTAACATTTCTTTTGCAATCTGCTCAGCATACATCGACACTCTTTCGGAATGCCCTTTTGTCCACGGGCTTTTTGCGTCGAGGGAGTTGACCATGACCAGTATAAGTTTCAGGAAAAGGTCCTCAAGTTCTTTATATGATTCACTGATATCTTCCAGCATATTAAGAAAAGCGTCCCGGCCTTTCTGTGCCCCGATTTGCCTGGACTTCAATTCGTTTATCGAAGCGGCATATATATCGATCAGGTCCTTATTGCTGTTTTCGTCTTCCCGTTGTTTAGTTATATCTATAAACGAATGTATAAATCCTATTATCTTTTCATTTCTGAAAACAGGCGCAGAATTTATTATCAGATGCTTGCCAAGGCTGGGCTCAAATATTTCGGTCTGAGCATCTCTTCCGCTACTAAGAGTTTCTGCAATAGGGCACTTTTCAATAGGGCTGTCAGAATTATGAAGCAACTGGAAGCATTTAATGTCCTGTAATTTCCCGGTATATCCCAGCAGATTTCTTGCCGCCTTATTGGCCATAACAACATTAAAGTCAGTGTCCACAAGAATTGTAGCAAAGGGCAGGGTATCAATCAGCACCTGCCAGTTTTTCGCGTACTCTTCAAGAGAGACATTATTTTCAGTAGTGTTGTTAACCAACATTGATTTCTTCATAATTGCCGAGTTGTTTGTTAAGTCGCCTGATTTCTTTTTTCAGTTCTTTCATTCTTAATTCCCGGCCGATGGCCATTTCGTAAAACTTTTCAAGATCATCCACTTTCATTTTGAGTTCTTTCTCTGATTCCTTAATCCTCTGCTGGGCATATTTAAGCTCTGTGACATCGGTGGCTATTATAACCGATTTCAATTGTTTCTCTTTGTCGTCCTGTATCGGCCGATGGCTTATATACAGCCAGCGGCCTGTTTCAGTTTCCAGTTCGCTTTTAGCAGGCAGCTCCTGTGAAGAGGTCATGCGCTGTTTGCAGTCCTCAAGCTTTGAAGCGGGACATCTGAAGAAATCATAGCAATGATGCCCTATGATAAGGTTGACAGGCTTGTTCACATATTCGGAAAAACTTTTGTTGCACCTTGTTATTTTCAGTTCATTATCTATCAATATAATAAATTCCAGGGCGCTGTCGAATGTCATTTCCCATTCCATCTTTGCCTTTGTGATCGCGATGAGCAACTTGTTATGTTCATCTTCTATTTTTTTGCGGAGCGATATGTCCCTGACGATATGAATAAGGCCAATTAGTTTATGCTCATTATTGAAACGCGGGATGGACCTGATTTCGATGTACTTCTTTAAATGGGGCTCATATATTTCAAACGCGGCAGGCTCTTCTGTTTTGAGGCAGCCGCAGCTCGGGCATTCCCGGGGGGCGCATGTCGTTCCATGATAGTATTCATAGCATTTATTTGTTTTTTTGAAATCCAGCACCGGCATATTGAGCGCTTCTCTTGCCGCCTTGTTAGCCAGGAGGATATTGTAATCATTGTCATGGATTGTGATCATATCAGGGATTGTGTCGAAGGTGTCCTCCCAGTCCTGCCTGGATTGAAGGACCATTTCCTTCATCTTCCTGCGCTCCGTATTATCAGTCAGCGTCAAGAGAGTGCGGGCCTTTTCTTCATCATCGTTTATCCCGTTATTTCCTATCCGGGATATGATAGCAGAGAATATCAGGCTGGCATCAGAACCTTCCGGAACTATAACGATTTCCTTTTTTACGGTTTCGCCGGTCTCCAGGTTTCTTTGTATATCGTCTTTCAGAAGAGCAACGAATTGATTCAGTGATAATCGGGGATATTGCTCATTAAGTTTTTTAAAGGCCGTATTTGTAGAGAGTATATTCATCCTGTTGCTCAGGACTGTCAGGATGGAGGGGACGGAAATTACAATATTGTCAGTGTACTCTTTTGCTGCTTTGAGTTTGTCCATTGAATCTTCAATATGCTCAGACATGAAATTGAATCCATCTGCCAACTGCCCGAATTCGTCCCTGTTGGAAATATTCACCCGTGTGTTCCACTTTCCTCCGGCTATATCAAGCATACCGTCAGTCAGTTTTTTTATAGGCTGCGTAATCGTTTCGGAAATATACAGGGCGATAAATAATACAATCAGCATACCGGCAACGGTAATACCGGAACCGATGACCGTAAATTGTCTGATTATATTCTCAATGAGATGACTGTCGAAACCTTCGGATGAGAGGGTTGTCCTTATGACATGAAGGAGCACTAAATTGATAATAATTCCGCTGATGGCCAGCACAAGGAAACAGGCGATTAAGAGTTTATTCCTAACGCTTGATCTTGGAGAATATATCTTATATAAATTAGCTTTATTGGACATCACTGCCTGTAAAATTGATGATCCCCATAATTATGAAAACTGTCTATTGGTCGGTATATTACGTGTAGAACTTTAATGGGCTTATTTGTTGCTATCAATATGAGAGCTTATTTATAATAAGCAGCGGCATACATCATGTTTTTTAGCGGCTGATGGAAAACAAACCTGCATCAGGAAACTGACTTGACTGCAAACAGATATGGCGTGCCGGAGCAGCTAAAGAATTATTAAATAAATTTTGATAAAGTATCCTTATGAAAAATACAAGGACCGCAGGGATCATTATTATCGGCAATGAAATCCTTTCCGGCAAGGTAAGAGATATAAATTCATATTATCTTGTCTGCGAACTAAGGGCGTTAGGAGTGGAGGTCAAACGCATATCCGTGATACCTGATGACATTGAAATCATAGGAGTTGAAGTTGCCGCATTTTCCGGAACATACGATTATGTTTTTACCGCCGGAGGAGTAGGCCCAACTCATGATGATGTAACAATGGCCGGCATAGCCAAAGGGTTCGGCGTGAATCTTGTGTCCCATGATGGGATTAAGAATATTCTGTATTCCAGGTATAAAGACCTTGTCAACAGTTCTGTATTGAAAATGACCGAGGTGCCGGAAGGCAGTGACATTGATTTTCAGGGAAATATGAGATTCCCTGTTGTTTCATTCAAAAACGTGATTATTTTCCCCGGGATCCCGGAGTACATGCAGAACAAATTTTCCATAATCAAAGAGAAATTCAGGTCCTCAGTTTTTCATCTTAAGCGTCTGTATCTGAATTGCCATGAATCGAATATTGCAGAGATCCTGACCGGGGTAGCTGAAGAATATAAGGAAGTTACTTTTGGGTCATACCCGATCCTCGGGAAACCGGACTTCAAGGTGATAATTACAGCTGAAACCAAATCAGAGGAGTTATTAAAGACTGCCCTTGATGAACTTATAAAAAGACTGCCTGATGACATTCTGGTCAGGGTTGAATGGTAGTTCGTCTTAATATATGATTGGACCTGACCCGCTTGCTGTTTAATCATAACTGCTAAAATAAACGACGTACTGCAATGCGAAACAGCATGAAATAAGTTTTCATTGCGGTGAAATGCAAACTTTTTTTTACTATGATAATATTATACAGTCATTTTGACAGCAGGTAATGCAACAGGCCGACTGATTCCGTGAGACAAGTTTCTTTATAACGTTTAACAATTCTTGCTGACGCACATGACGCACACAAACCCATCGGCGGCTGGTTTGTGAAAATATTATCTGTATAAAACTTAAGGATTTTCCATGTCTGATGAAATTAATAACGTAATTCTGGATGTCCTGGCCAAGCATACGGAGATGGACCGTGAAAAGGTCTCCCTGGATACGCGGCTGAACAGCGTTGGAGTGGATTCACTGATGATGGTTGAAATCATCTTCGAGCTGGAAGAACGGTTTGACATCAGCATTCCGGACCCTGAATTTGTCGGGCAGAACAACAAACAGTTTGAGACTGTGGCTGATGTGGTGCGTGTCGTAAAGGAACTGATTGAGCAGCAGCAGAAGACCTCATGAAGCGGATTGTAGTGACGGGAATGGGCTGCATCTCGGCTCTGGGGCCGGACCGCGCGGAATTTACACGCAGACTGCTTAATGGCGAAAGCGGCATCGGACCGATCACCTTTTTTGATACCGGAGACTCTCTGGTCAAGGTTGCCGCTGAAGTCAAAGACTATGACGGGAGCAGGCTGTTCCCTGAAAAACAGCTTACCCAACTCGACCGCTTTGCCCAGTTTGCCCTGGTTTCTGCCCGTGAAGCCGTGGCGGATGCCGGACTGGAATTCAAAAGCCCCCTGTCCGGACGTACTGCCGTTGTGCATGGTACGGGAGTAGGGGGGCAGGGCACGCAGGAGGCAGGGTACCACCGCATGTTCGCCCTCAATGAAAAACGTATTCATCCCTTCACAGTCCCAAGATTAATGCCAAGCGCCGGCGCCAGTTGGATAAGCATGGAATTCGGCATAACCGGTCCTGCCTTTGCCACGACTTCGGCCTGTGCCTCCTCAGGGCATGCTATCGGAATGGCCTTGCTTATATTGCGATCAGGCATGACGGACGTAGCTGTCACGGGAGGTTCCGAAGCCTGCGTCACTATGGGTACCATTAAAGCATGGGAAAGGCTGAGGGTCATGGCCAAAGATACCTGCCGGCCCTTTTGCAGAACCAGGGGAGGTATGGTCATTGGTGAAGGCGCGGGTACCTTGATCCTTGAAACGCTGGAGCATGCTCAGGCCAGGGGCGCAAGAATATACGCGGAACTTATCGGCTTTGGAATGAGTGCCGATGCCCACAACCTGATACAGCCGCTGGCTGAAGGAGCGGCACGGGCCATGCGCGCGGCCCTGGACGACGCAGGAGTGTCCCCTGATGCAGTTGACTACATAAACGCTCATGGCACTGCCACGGCCCAGAACGACCCAACCGAAACAGCGGCGATTCATGCCGTATTCGGCAGTCATGCCAAAAGACTTGCGGTCTCTTCCACTAAATCCATGCATGGCCACACACTAGGTGCGTCCTCTGCGCTGGAAGCCATTGCCGCTATTGTGGCCCTTAACAATCAGACTGCTCCGCCCACTGCAAACTTCCGCGAACCAGACCCGCAATGCGATCTGGATTACGTTCCCAATACAGCCCGCCCCATGCACATCGAAGTGGCGTTAAGCAATTCTTTCGCTTTCGGAGGACTGAATACGGCATTGCTCTTCCGGCGCTATGCCGGGGTCTGACGGACTTTATCTGCTTTAACGGTATTAGAGTTTTACCCCATACTGCGGTCTGGTTGCGCTCACACTAAATTCTGACGACTTCAATTTTCTGGAGAGGAGAAAGGTCAGGTGTTTATCAAGCAGTCCTGAAAGTTCTGTAAGTGTCTGTGAGGCTGGTTTGAGGCGGTTTGAAATCTGAATGGGCCATTCTATGCTGTGCATGTAGAAGTGAATGACTTTGTTATTTATGCGCATAAACGGTTTTCCTGAACGGTCAGGTGTAACAGCGCATTTGCTGCAGAGAGTTGTTCCGGAATCAGGATAGAAATCGAGACTTTCATTTCCGCATCTGCCGCAGCCTTTTAATCTCGGGGCATACCCTATCGCCGCGAGTAAGCGGATACGGGTAATCAGGTGCAATGCATCTCTTGATTCCTGTTCCGAAGTCTTGACCGTATACAGTATATTGAGAAAAAAGGAGAAGAGCCTTTTGTTTGGTATGCCTGCCGGCATCAGGGAAATAAGTATCTCTATTAATTTTGATATATTGACGAAATCATTGTAATTCTCTCTTATCTGGTGGAAAGAGTCGATAATGTCGGCCTGTGTGATTTTAGGAAGTGACTGTTCCTTCCCCCAGAGTGATATCTTAGAGTGAGTAAGCGGTTCGAGACTGCTTCCGAACCTGCTTTTCGTCTTTCTGGGACTTTTTGCGAACGCATTGATAATGCCTTTATCGGAAGTGAGGAAGGTGACAATGAGGTCGGCTTCACCGTATTTCTGAGTTTTAAGGACTATGCCTTCGGTTCTTATAAGCACAAGGGGCCCACAGCGGTTACATAATGTTCCCGAAATCTTCAGGCTTAAGCTTTTTCAGCCAGTCTTCGAGTTCATCATTGTTCTTGTGCTCAATGACCTGTTCATCAACAAATATAGGGGCATTTATTCTTATAGCGACTGCAATCGCATCGCTTGGTCTTGAATCAACCGGGATTTCCGATCCGTCCCCTTTGTCTATATAAATTCCCGCATAGTATGTATTGTCGACGATTTCCGTAATCACGACCTTAGTCACTTTCATCTTGACGCCGGCGATGACGTTTTTGATCAGATCATGGGTCAGGGGACGGGGCGTCACGATCTTTCCAAGGGCGAGGGCGATGGAATCCGCCTCAGGTTTTCCTATCCATATCGGCAGTGTGTTATTGCCGTTAATTTCTTTCAGGAGAAGGATGTACATGTTGCTTCTTGGATCAAACAGCAATCCTTCTATCTTCATCTGTTTCACCAAAAAAACACCTCATTGGAAGTAAAGTAACTTTAAATATGATACCTCATTGACCGGATTTTTTCTATACGACGAGAAGATCAAAACAGTATTATGTCAAACTCGTCTGTAATCGTCCGAATCAGTGCATCTTGTATATGCAAATTATATCACGGACCATTCCCGCAGTCCGTTGAGCGGGAACTCTCTGGTCAATTATGATAACTCCTTCGCAGGGCATAGTCTCCTCTTATTTGACCTAATTAAAGGTTGAAAGTGTTTTCTTTGCAGCTGGAACAAAGTGTTACCTGTGTATGCGTTCGTTCATAAATATCTTCTTCCCGCTAAGAGTGCTCCGCCAGTAGCAAAAAGGATAGAGCTTATTGGTTCGGGGACCACAGGAGCTAAACCGACATCTCCATTGCGGACCGGCAATACATATTTAGCTGACCATATTGAAGTAGCACTTAATTCTCCTGAATAATTGGAATAGAAATATGCGCTATATGCTAATTCTTCTTTTTGCAACCAATAGTCACTATTTCTCATATTAGTAAAGGGCCCGCTGTTTTTCAGTCCATATTCAGGTTGAAAATTGCGATCAGAATCATAATAACTTAAATTGCCTAACTCGGTATGAAAGAGATGTCCAAACTCGTTTCCTGTACAATTGTAGCCATATGATTTTGTAGGATTTTCAGCATACTGCTCTGAACAGGAGGTATCGTGATAAGGTACGGTTGGTAGCCTCCAGTCGTCCCAGTAGACGTTACGAGCAACATCATAATAAACTAAATCATTTATCCTAGTATTTGCTGTATTCCAATTCACCATTTCATACAAATCAGCATCCTGAAGCCAAGTAACATTTTGGTCAGAGTCATAGACCAGCCCTCCACCCCTATCAATCAATTCTGCATTTGAAGTAGCAACTAAGCTTAATACGACAAACATAAAACATACATGTAGAAATCTGAATTTATTCATTTCAGCCCCCCAATAAAATTATTGATACTATCTATTGCAGTTACACAATTATAGGGCTTGCTTTGTGAAGGGATTAAAGTATCTTCATTGGTTATTCTAAGTGAGTGTGTATATCTTATCGTCAGTAATTCTTTAAGTGAAAGCATAAATATTGTTTTCTTCATTTGTATTCCCCTTGATATTTAATTACTTTGATTTGGCGAGCCACTAATTTATTTTTGTCCCCCCTTCCCCTCGTGTAGTGTAAGGCATAACGTTGCATTCAATCATGCAGAGTGTAGGATGATATAAAAGAGCATAAAGACGATCTGAAAAATCTCAAATCACTGCTCAAATAAAAAGCGTCCCGTGGTCTGCATTCACTGCAACGTCAGCATACTAATTCAGGCCTCCGCATGATACTACAATGCAGTATCATGTTAACCCAAAAACTGTTTAAAGGAGGCCTTGAAAATGAAATTCTACGCTAAGCATTACAAGTTTTATTGTGGAGTTGATCTCCATGTCCCATTAGATGTATGTCTGTATTATCAACGAGAAAGGGGCGATAGTCAAGCAAAAAAAATGTAACTGTCAAGCCAAAATAGAAATGTCCGGTTTTCATGTTTACAATTCTTTCTGTTTATAACTGTTATGTTGTATCACTGGCTTAAACTTCCTCCACGGATGATTTGGCGAAGGGATGGGAGGCTTTTTCTTTTTGAAAATTAATATAATCGGTTTCTTATGCTGTCTTTCAGGTCGTTCGGTTATTTCCTTGAACCTTAAACGGCTGTCTCCATTTATAATAACCATCGTTCCGTTTATCCGTTCTTCTACCTGAACTTTCTTTGCATTTGTTTTGTCCAGTATCTGATAGAGCTTGCTGTCGTGGGATATTGTGTAGTCATTCCTTAACGTCCTTGAACTTCCCCCGAAATAGCGGACACACCGAAAGGTTAGGTAAAATACAAACCCTAAACATGGAGGTGTAAGATGAAAAGAGGAAGTGGACGGAGGA
>JAGVNU010000019.1 GCA_020053105.1 Thermodesulfovibrionia bacterium | reverse complement strand
TGGTTTCTTAACCTGTTGGGTGATATTTTATATCATCCCAATCCCTTTAACCAGAAGGGGGTTTTGCTTCTTTTTCCGTTTCTATATCTGTTTTAGGGGATAAACTCAGTATTGACAAAGAGTCACCGTCTGTTATAATCCAGTATACAGTCATCCAGGGACTCACAATAAATGCTATTGAAGGACACCCTTCGGAAAGGAGTGAATAATGATCAAAGAATTCAAGGAATTTGTAATGCGTGGAAATGTCGTTGATATGGCTGTGGGGATTATCATCGGGGCAGCCTTCGGCACCATCATCGCATCGCTTGTTTCAGACATACTCATGCCGCCCATAGGTCTTCTGCTCGGAGGAGTAGATTTCTCAAACCTTTTTTTTACGATAAAAGAGGGCGCAACTGCCGGACCATTCTCAACCCTGGCTGACGCGCAAAAAGCGGGCGCTGTTACAATCAACTATGGTACGTTTGTGAATAAAGTCGTGTCCTTCTTAATAGTCGCCTTTGCCGTCTTTATGTTGGTAAAGGGGATGAACAGCCTGAAAAGGAAGGAAGAAGCCCCGCCGGCAGCGCCTGCAACGAAAGACTGCTCTTTCTGTTTTTCGGCAATCCCTGTTAAGGCCACCCGTTGCCCTCATTGTACTTCAGAACTTGGCGTCAGGTCTTAACCGGGTATTTTCATTATCTGCAAGGCCAATTACAGCAGCCGGAGGTTAAAACCTGCGTCGGCCTTCAATCAAAACTCCCGCTATAACAATTAATTGACTGCATTTGAGATGATTCTTTATACTCTTCTATATAAAAAATATCGGCAGTGGACGGGCGTAATACTTTCTGCGTCTTGAATCTGTATCGAATATAAGGAGATGATCCGGAATGTGCGAAACCAATGTATATATCGAAAAAGACGGTAAGGAAGATCTCTATCTGGAAAATGTGGATATCCTGAAACCCGAAGACGGCAAAATCTACATGAAAAATCTCTTCGGCGAACAAAAGTTCTTCGAAGGCACTATTAAAGAAATATCCCTTATTAAACACAGGATCATTCTGAAAAAAGATTAAAAGCGCTTACGAGTCAGTGATCCGTCATGAGTCTTTGCTGATCGCTGAACGCTGATAGCCGTTCATATGAACTTCATACGCATTATAAACCAGGGACCCGCCCCTGCATTTTTCAACATGGCCCTTGATGAGGCCATATCAGAGTGCGTCAGACAAAAAGTGTCCCCCCCTGCCCTCAGATTATACCTCTGGGACCGCCCATCCCTTAGTATCGGCTGCTTCCAGAAAATTTCAGATATTGATACCGTCTACTGCGATAAAAAAGGATATCCTGTAGTCAGAAGGCAGACCGGCGGGAGGGCCATTCTGCATGACTCGGAACTCACGTACAGTTTCTCCGCGTCAGCAGACTCACCAAGGTTTAACGGCAGCCTTCTTGAGAATTATGCAGTTATCAGCCGCGCACTGTTACTGGCGCTCAAACTAAAAGGAATAGAGGCAGAGGCCTCTTTTAACAGGAATAGGGGAAGCAGCCAGAGACATCCTTCCTGTTTCAGGGCGGTATCATATGGAGAAATAACGGTCGGAGGCAGGAAACTAATAGGCAGCGCACAAAAACGCCATAAGGACGGATTTCTCCAGCACGGTTCCATCCTCTTCAGCTTTGATCCGGGAGAACTATGCAGAGTGCTGGGACAAAATAATGAAGACAGCTTTATTGATATCGGGGCTATTAATGATTATGCCAGCGGAATATCTTACGATGATTTAAGGACGACATTAAAAGAGGCCTTTGAAAAAACATTGAATGTCAAGATGATTTCAGACAGTCCCACAAAATCCGAGCTGACCCTCGCAAAAGAACTCGAACGCACCAAATATTCAACCACCGGGTGGAATTTTTCACGATAATTATACCTTCCGGCTTCCGTCCGTATTGTTTATACATTTTCCGCATCAATATCAGATTTCATATGCGACATGACTTGAGTGATAATTAGACTTCTTCACATAATAGACAATCAGTAAACTCCATACGGCAATCGCCAGATAACTCTGAAAGACCGTATTTATAATATAGACCAGCGGCACAAATAGAGGTATCACGCTCACTGCTATCTGAATACCGTAGAAGACGGCATTTGCGGCAATAAATCCGACAATTAAAATCAGATAAAACAGAAGCGCCTCCGGCGTCTGCTTTAAAAAATTATATGTCCTGCCCATGGAATCCACTACCCCTTTTCCGTCAGTGACCAAAACCACCAGAGAGTAGACACCGAACACAAGTCCTGCAAAGACAACCACGATACTGAAGACAATGATGCTCAGTAATGCAAATGAACTGAAAAACATCTCCAGCATGCTCCTGGATTTTGTAACGGCATTAATAACTCCGGCAGCTATTCCCCCGGTTATCATGAATAAAATAAACAAGGCAATAACACCAAGCATGACCAGCGAAATCAGGCCCAGCAAACGTGACAGATTGATTTTGGCCTCCTCAAAAAAAGAGGACATACTGAATTTATACCGGATGTTTACTGCTGAATCCTTCAACACCCCGAGTGTCCCCCCCAGCGCATAAACATATAAAACAGATGTAAACGCCAGATACAAAACAAATGACGTCACCATTAGAAAAATGACCCCTAGATAATTCTTCACCAGCTCAGAAGGATTTTTTAAAATTGAGGGAAGCATGTCCCCGGCCTGGGCAAGGTCAAAGCCCAGATATACAAGCACTGCAATGACCGGCAATCCGAGGATAATAAAAAAACTTATTAAATTAATGATGGAAACGGCAGTGCTGATAAAAACCAGCTGCACGTTTTTATTGGCAAGATTAAAACCCTCTCTGATGCATTCCCTTATCATCGCCATCTAGTTTAGATAGGCATATGGTAAAAGTCAATTTAAGGTTTTTTGCCGGGAGATGACCGGACCGCTGTAAGCGTTCGCTGCTTTTATTTATGGATTCAAAGCGGGGCCGGCATTGCTGAATCTCCGTCATAAACTCACAAACGGGTGCCTCTATCTGTCGAACACCTCTCTTATCTTCCGGAGAAGTTCATCCGGCGATACAGGCTTCTGGATGAATGCCGATTCATCATCCGTCAGTTCGGTTCTTGAAAACACATCCTTTGTGTATCCGCTCATAAGAATGCCCTTTACATCGGGCCTAAATGCCTTCATTTTTTTCAACGCTTCCCTCCCGTTCATTTTCGGCATGATACAGTCAAGGATGACAAGCTGAATCTTGTCCTTATTTTCTATAAACCTGGCAACCGCATCTATTCCGTCAACAGCCTCAATTACCATGTAGCCGAAGTGTTCGAGCACCTGCAAGTACATTTTTCTCAAAGATGCATCGTCCTCAGCCACAAGAATTGTCTCCGAACCGCCCCTTACCGCAAGAGATTCCTGCTCCTCCCTGACATAGTCCGCAGCTCTTATTATGGGGAGATATATCTTAAAGGTCGCGCCTTTTCCAGGTTCGCTGTAGACATTTATAAAACCGTCGTGTTTCTTGACGGTCCCGTAAACCATTGAAAGGCCGAGCCCGGTGCCCTTTCCGGTCTCTTTAGTGGTGAAGAAAGGCTCGAATATTTTCGCCTTTGTCTGCTCGTCCATACCTATGCCGGTATCAGACACCAAAATAAGGGCAAACTTCCCAGCCCTGCCGTAGCCGTGCTCATTGATAAACTCCTGCCCCAGTTCAACAAGTTTTGTTTCAATTATCAGCCGCCCTCCATCGGGCATAGCGTCTCTTGCATTGGTTATGAGATTCATAATCAGCTGCTCTATTTGCGCGCTGTCCGCCCGGACGGGAAGTTTATCATCCGACCAAACAGTCTTCATTTCTATGTCCTCCCTGAGCAGCCTGA
Source organism: Thermodesulfovibrionia bacterium (assembly GCA_020053105.1). Taxonomy (GTDB): domain Bacteria; phylum Nitrospirota; class Thermodesulfovibrionia; order UBA6902; family UBA6902; genus UBA6902. Next base: position 16,007 of record JAGVNU010000019.1, on the reverse strand, counting down.
AGATAAGCTTCTCAAATTTCCTGAACAGGTCATTCAGATTAACCACGGCCAGATTTACCGGATGTTTTCTGCTGAATGCAAGAAGGCTTTGTGTAAGCGAAGTAGCCCTCTCGGACGATTCGAGAATCCGTTCGATATTATGTCTCAGCGGGTCGTCCTCATGCATCTTCATGAGAGTAAGATGCGCAAAGCCGATGATCGCGGAAAGGATATTGTTAAAGTCATGCGCCACTCCTCCGGCGAGCTGCCCGACTGCCTCCAGCTTCTGTGCCTGACTGAGTTGCTCTTCAAGGTTCTTTTGCTCGGTAATGTCTGTAATCAGCCCGTCATACGCTAGAATGCCGCCATCCTGGCCGATGCGGGGAACATATGTATTCCTCACCCAATGGGTATCTCCGTTTTTGTGGATGATCCTGTATTCAATCGGCCGTACTGTCTCTCCTGCAAGCATCGCTTCAGTAAGTTTCATAACAGCTTCCCTGTCTCCGTCATAAACCATTTGATACCAGAGATCGGGGGCGGCTTCGAATTCTTCTGAAGTATAGCCGGTCACCGTAACGCAGCCCGGACTGTGTTTTGTCGATACGGGCTTGCCGTCTCTTATCTCGACAGTATAAATGTAGTTTGTCACTGATTCGACCAGGTGTTTGAACCGTTCCTCGCTTTTTCGCAGGGCCTCTTCAGCGCGTTTGCGCTCCGCCTTCTCCCGGGCCTCAAGCAACGTCCTTCTCACTGCGGGGGCGAGCCGCGACAGTCTTTCCTTGAGCACGTAATCAGTTGCGCCGCTCTTAAGGGATTCAATAGCTATCTCCTCACCGATTGTCCCTGAGACGAAGATAAAAGGCGCCTCAGGACACTTTTGATTTGCGATCCCCAAAGCAGACACACCATCGAAGCCGGGAAGAGTATAGTCAGAGAGTATCAGGTCAAATTGATACTGTTCAAGCGCCGAAACAAAAGCATCACGGGATTCAACGCGTACAATTTCACATTCAAATCCCTCATTATCAAGCTTTTCCCTGATAAGTTCCGAGTCAATTTGACTGTCTTCAAGATTGAGAATTCGTAATTTCTGATTCATTTCAGCACTATCTCCTTAAACATCCGGGTGGCGGTTCGTTGATAAGCGCCCAGAATATTCCTAATTTCCTCACTGCGTCGACAAACTCGCTGAAGTCGAGCGGCTTTACTACATAAGCATTCACGCCGAGATTGTAACTATTCACGAGGTCCTCTTCCTCGCGGGACGATGTGAGAACCACTACCGGAATAAGCTTTAATTTTTCGTCGGCCCTGATTTTTTTCAGCAGCTCAAGACCGGTTATTTTAGGGAGCTTGAGATCAAGAAGGATCACCGCGGGGTTACCCTCACCCCGGTCTGCAAACACCCCCCGGCGATAAAGATAGTCCAGCGCCTCTGCGCCGTCTCGGACTACCACAACCTCATTCGCTATATTTTTCTCTGCGAGAGCCTCAAGCGTAAGTTCCACATCATGGGGGCTGTCCTCAACGAGGAGTACGCGTTTAAGTTCCATCATAAAATACACCTCCTTTATTTTTGTTAATACCATCCCGGTCTTCAGCATTAAGTGCCGCAGGAAGCGAAAAATAAAATATCGCTCCGATATTTTCAGCGCCTTCAGCCCAGACCCTGCCGCCGTGCCGGAGAACAATGCGTCTGATATTGGCAAGTCCTAACCCTGTCCCCTCAAACTCCTCTGAACGGTGGAGCCTTTGAAACAGACCGAAAAGCTTGTCAGCATATTGCATATCAAAACCGACCCCGTTGTCTTTGATATAGAATACGTTTTCATCCTGGCCGCCGGGAGAACATCCTATTTCTATTATTGCCTGCTGACGCGGGCGGGTGTATTTAAGCGCATTGGAAATAAGGTTGACAAACACAAGCCTGAGCATCGCCGAATCTCCGTTCACCTCCGGCAGGGGGCCAACCTTCCAGACAATGTCCCTGCCTTTAGTTTCTTCTTGAAAACCGTTTATAACTTCTTTCACAAGAGCATCGAGACTGATTTGTGTCTTCATCATTTCGGAGCGCCCCATCCGGGAAAAAGACAGGAGGTCGTCAATCAAGTGGCCCATTTGTCTTGCCGAGTCCGATATTACCTGCAGATAGTGGCGGCTCTTTGCGTCCAGGAATTCCGGAGCCTTGCCGCTCAATAACTCTACAAAACCCATAATATGCCTGAGAGGCGCGCGCAAATCGTGCGATACTGAATAGCTGAAAGCCTCAAGCTCTTTATTCAGGGTGTCAAGCTGGGAAGTGCGCTCAGCCACGCGGCGCTCAAGGGAATAATGTGAATCGCGCAGCTCCGCATCACGATGCTGGATCTCCGCCAGCATCCCGTTGAACCCGTCAACCAGTACGCCCAACTCGTCGGCGGAAGTCTTCGTAACGCGTATACTGTAGTTTTTATCGCGGGAAACCTCCCGCGCAGTCTCAACCAGGTTGTTAATAGGAGCGGTTATTATGCGTTGCAGGGAAAATGCAAGCGGAAGTGTAATAGCCACCGTAAGCGCCGTGAGAAGAACAAACACGATTACATAATTACGCAGCGAATCATTCCACTCTGCCATGTCAGTTGTCAGATTGATACGACCTATCCGGCGTTCATTGAGAAAGATGTCTCGTGTGACCGTCATGTGGCTGTTACTGAATATACCTATATCATCCTCAGCAGAAGAAGAAGGCAGCCTGACCGTGTCACGCTCCCTGATGTATTCCGTAAACTTTTTTCCCGCAGCGTCGAACAGGACCGCATGAACAATATGGTTGTTGGCCCTGGACGCGGCAAGAATCTCTGCAGCTGTTTGCGGATCGTTAAACGTCAGGGCCGCACGGCTGTTGTTGCCGATAATGTCGGCAAGCACAGTCATGTCTTTCCTCATTCCCTTCCCAAAAATAATACGATTGTTGATAGTCATGCCTGCGAAAATAATTATCAGGCCGAATAGAGTCAGAAAAAGGATTATCACGATAAGTTTCTTTTTGATTGACATGCGCTGCACGAAGCCCCTGGCAGCCAGACGGCCTCCGTCGTATGCGCTGTTTTTCCCTATCGCCCCTTGAGCCGCTATATCATTCACCGTCTTAACCCCAACTGTAAAAGCTGCGCGCTGATCTTGATATAATTGTGTTCGGCCGCCTGCTGGTTGATTTCAAAACGGATATTGTTCGCTATACGCACCAGGTTGATCACGCCGCCGCGATCGGTAAACCCGGAGGTCTCGCCGATTGTGAGTATCGGACGGCCGTCAAGGCGCTGCAGCACACTTTGCTCCCGCGCGAGCTCTGAGGCGCTCACGAATACGGCGTGGCAGGCATCGAGTCCTTCGGTTCCCTTAAAATGACGCACTGCAATTTTTTGCCCCCGGACCGTCTCGCCTGAGATCGCCTGCAAGGCCGCACCAAACCTGTCTTCTCCGAGCACACAGACAATTATAGTCCCTCCGGCAACTGCCTCAGGCGGCCATTCCACAAACTGCAGGAAATTGTAAATATAAGAGGCCTTGACCTGATACTCAATAGCGGGTGTTTTCTCAGACCACGCATATCCGGCAGTCACAGACACAAGCAGCATCGCAATCAGCAGCAGCTTTTTAAAACGGCTTCTGTGATACTTGTTCAGGTGTATCGGGTTTGCCCGTATAGTCCCCATAACTAAAACTCCCAGCTTGCCTTCAGGTAGTAACCCCTCTGGACCTCGTTCGAGGAAGCCCTCGGGACCGTCGCCGGCACATCGGATTGTTCCGGATGGTGGCTGTCCAGCAGGTTCTGTGCGACTGCAGACACCACCAGGCCTTTTCGCGGACGCCAGTCCACCCCGAGGTCTGCGGTCAGATATGAAGGCACATCCAGGGCACGCAGCTCGTCGACGTAACGAAATAATGCATCAACTTCAATTTTATTAAAGGGGGTCCATGTTCCACGCAACACAACCTGATGCCTCGGGTCGCTGTCCTCGGTAAGCGCTGCACGCGCTTCATCCGTGCCGTCCGCTTCCGTTTTAATATCCATATTCAGGTAGGTATAGGCAATGTCGCAACTCATTGCGGAGCTCGCCTGCCAGCTCGCGGCGATTTCTACACCGGCGGTCGTGCCCCGCAGTTTGTTGTCGACGACCCTGTTTTCTATACTGAATAATTTACGATAAACGTTGTAGAACACGGCAGCGTCCATCCAGACGTTCTCTGTGAGGCGGCTCCGGTATCCTGCTTCGTATGCCAGCAGTTTCTCCGAATCAAAGTCGGGGTTGCCGCTTAGTAACGGCTGCGCCTTGATATCGGATTCCAGTCGGGAGGGGGAACGCACCGCGCGGGAGATTGCGCCCCAAACGGAGCTGTCCTTATTGGGTGTCCAGGCAATCCGTGCATTCGGCTGCCATTCCGTGCCGGAGTAATCATTGCGTTCAACCTTGACCCCAAGTATCAGCCTTATGTGCTCGGCAAGGCTGATCTCATCCTGCAGAAACAGGTTGTACAGGTCGTCCTGCCGTGATTCCGGCTCAATGGATACGGGAGGGAGGTCGATACTGATATCATCGGACGTGCTGCGGTAGCCTGCGCCAAACACGATGTGGTGAACATCTCCTGCACGAAAGGCATGCTGAGCTTCGATATCATAAGTATCACGGTCCTCGCCGAAGTCAGGACTGACGTTATTAAATGAGAAGCGGTCATACCAAAACTGTAACGTAGTCTGAGAGCCGTCTGTGCGATCGCGGTCCCAGCGCGCAATGAAACTCTGCCCCTGATGTTCGAGGTCCTGGAAGTTATCACCCATCCCCGTGCCGAACTTACCGTCAAAGGCATCAACCTTAAACATGACACGATCATCAGCGCTCACATCCCAATCTGCGCGAAAACCGGCGCGCGCCATTTGGGAGTCGTCATGAGAGCCGGCAGTAGAAAAACCGGTATCACGTTCAAACCCGTCAGCGTAAACACGCGCATGAATGTTGTTGCCCGGCTGCCAGCCGTAGCGGATACCGGCATTTGCGCGTTCCTCTGTTCCGGCCCCGACCGACATCTTCACGCCTTGTGTATCGCGGGCATGCCGGGTGATGATATTAATCACGCCGTTGACGGCATTGGTCCCCCATAGGGTCCCTCCGGGGCCGCGCACCACCTCGATGCGTTCGATTTCATCAAGCGTCACATCCCTGGCTTCCCATAACACGCCGGTAAACAGAGGGTCATACACGGAGCGTCCATCGATAAGCACCAGCAGCTTGTTTGAGGCACGGGAGTTGAATCCTCGGATACTGACGGCCCACTTGTTTGCATCGACCTTCGCAACCTGTACCCCCGGGACCAGGCGCAACGCCTCAGGAACGCTAGTCACATGAGAGCGGTGGATGGTCTCACGGGTCAAGACGTATACCGCCGCTGCGCTGGACTGCAAATCCTCTTCCCATCGTGAGACAGTCGTGACGTTTACTTGCATCAGCCGCTCAATACTCGTGCCTTTAATGTCGATGTCGAGGTCCCGCGCAAACGAGAGGGAGGGAATTATGAGCATCCATAACAGACATTTAATAAAACCCGACGCGATTTTCCGGCTGCAGTTACAACGCTTACACCAGGGCTGACCCGAAATACCTGGTTGCATTTTATGATTTCCTGCCACACCCGCCCCTTATTGGTTTAGACAACAATCTCATCTATAAACCGCAAACAAAAAACTGTCTCAAATCGTGAAAGAAAATGATATTTAGACTATATTAGAAACGAAAATCGTTTGCGGCCATCCTTAACTCCCATTTTATTAATCTCTAATGTATATCAATCTTAGACCCAAATATCTCACATATAATATTGATTGTCAACCCGCCGGCCGTCCGTGATTTCGTGAGCTTTTTCATGTTCTCTTGAAAAACCCGTCCCCTTCCTATAAAATCTCTCAATGAGCATATTACATGAAATCCTGAAATATAAGCAGGAAGAAGTGCAAGCCGTAAAATCCGAGGCGCCATTGTCCGACCTCAAGGCAAGAATAAAGGACATGGATGCAGTAAGGTCTTTTAAAACCGCTATTAAAAGGGAAGAGAACAAACCGGTCAACCTTATTGCGGAACTGAAAAAGGCGTCTCCCTCAAAAGGCCTTATACGCAAGGATTTCAGCCTTCCCCAGATCATTTCCATCTATGAGAAAAAAGACGTTGCGGCCATATCGGTCCTGACGGAAAAGCGCTATTTTGACAGCAGCCTCTCATATTTGAACCAGGCAAGGAAAAGGACCACAAAGCCGCTGCTCAGGAAAGATTTCATATTCGATCACTACCAGGTTTATGAGTCGAGGGCCAACAATGCGGACGCGGTCCTCCTGATAGCGGCCGCCCTTGACAAGGCCCAGTTAAGCGATCTGTTCCACCTGGCGAGAGAACTTACGCTCGATTGCCTTGTAGAGGTCCACAACTGGAAAGAGCTGGACATTGCACTCTATATGGGAGCAGAGATAATAGGCATCAATAACAGGGACCTGAACACGTTGAATATAAGCCTGGATATATCATTAAGCCTGTTAAAAGACGTGCCCGATGACAGGATAGTCGTGAGCGAAAGCGGCATTAACACAAGGGCGGATGTCGAGGTGTTACAGGCAACAAAGACCGATGCCATACTGGTCGGCACAGCTATTATGAAAGCAGAAGATATCGGCGCCAGGATTGACGAATTACTGGGCAGACAACAGGTACGGTCCGGCGATTATTAATTTATAAAATAATAACAGAATTTGAGGCAAAGGGATGAAGACCATAATCGAGAAGGCAAACATACTGATTGAATCACTGCCGTACATAAGAAGATTCTCGGGAAAGACCTTCGTCATCAAGTATGGCGGCGCAGCAATGGTGGATGAAGGCCTGAAGGACGCCTTTGCCCAGGACATAGTACTTCTGAATCTTATAGGGATCAAGCCGGTCATAGTGCATGGCGGCGGGCCCAAGATAAACAGCATCATGGAGAAAATGGGCAAAAAACCCACCTTTATCCAGGGGCAAAGAGTGACCGACGAAGAGACAGTGGACATCGTCGAGATGGTCCTCGGAGGCCTTATCAATAAACAGATCGTCTCCCTGATCAACAGCCACGGCGGATTGGCCGTAGGCTTAAGCGGGAAAGACGGCAATCTTATCAAGGCCAGGAGAAAGGTCATTACTAAAATATCACCGGAAACCGGGGTCCCGGAGATAATAGACCTCGGTCTTGTCGGGGAAGTTGAAAAAATCAATCCCAGGATACTGACCTCAATTGAACAAAGCGGCTTTATCCCGGTAATCTCCCCGATCAGCTCGGGACGTCAGAGTAAGACCCTGAATATCAACGCTGATTACGTGGCAGGTGAAATTGCGTCTGCCCTGAAGGCTGAAAAACTCATACTCCTTACCGATGTGGAAGGCATTAAGGACAAGAAGAACAAATTAATCTCGACATTGAATGTGAAAAAGATCAAGTCGCTGACCGCGAACGGAACCATTTCAGGCGGCATGTTGCCGAAAGTCCATGCCTGCCAGAAGGCCATTAGTGGAGACGTAAAGAAGACCCATATTATAGACGGCCGTACCCCCCACGCCCTGCTCCTGGAGATATTTACCGAGGAAGGGATCGGGACAGAGATAGTAAAGTAAATCCCAAAATCCAAACCACAAATATCAAAAAACAAATATATCCCAAACCAAAATAGCAAAAATTCCAAATGGGCAGATATTGGAATTTGGCATTTGGAATTTATTTGTATTTTGGTGCTTGTGATTTGGAATTTAAGATATAATTCTCTTATGGAGCTTACCGAAAACGCCCTCAAGGTCCTGAAGAAACGATACCTGCTGCGCGACGAACACGGCAATATAACCGAAACCCCGGAGGAGCTGTTCCGGCGCGTTGCCCGTACCATTGCCTCAACCGAGAAAATATACGGAGGGAGAGCCGGAGAATGGGAAGTAAAATTTTACGATGCGATGAGCGGCCTGCTGTTTCTTCCCAATACACCTACCCTCATAAACGCCGGCAAGGAACACGGCCAGCTAGCGGCATGTTTTGTTCTTCCTGTCGACGATTCAATGAGCAGCATTTTCGATTCCCTGAAAAACGCGGCCCTCATACTCCAGAGCGGGGGAGGCACGGGGTTCTCCTTTTCAAGACTGAGGCCGCGTTCCGACATTGTAAAATCAACAGGCGGTATAGCCAGCGGCCCTGTTTCGTTTATGAGGATATATAACACTGCAACTGAAGTTATCAAACAGGGCGGCGCAAGAAGGGGAGCAAACATGGGCATCCTCAGGGTCGACCATCCTGACGTCCTTGAATTCATCAAAATAAAGCGGCATGCAGAAGAGCTCCTGAACTTCAATATCTCTATCGCAGTGACGGATGAATTCATGGCGGCGCTGAAAAAAAATGCCATTTATCCCCTCTTAAATCCAAGGAGCGGGCAGGTAGAAGGGAAGCTGAAAGCAAAAAAAGTCTTTGACGAGATAGTAGAAAGCGCGTGGGAGACAGGAGACCCCGGCCTCATATTTATCGACAGGATAAACAGGGACAACCCCACTCCTCACATAGGAGAGATCGAAAGCACCAATCCCTGCGGCGAGCAGCCCCTTCTGCCCTTTGAGGCGTGTATACTTGGTTCGATTAATCTGTCGAGGGTGGTCCGTAGATGCGCGCCGCGCCTTGCCCCTACAGGCAAGACAGGCTCTGCATATGAAATCGACTGGGACCTTCTGTCTTATCTCGTCCAGCTCGGAGTAAGATTTCTGGATGACGCCATTGATGCAAATAAATACCCCATCACGGAAGTAGAAACGATGCACAAAGGCAACAGGAAAATAGGCCTTGGAGTCATGGGGTGGGCCGACATGCTCATTAAACTCGGCATCAGGTACAACTCCCCCAGGGCATTTGAACTTGCAAGAACGGTCATGAGTTTTATAAGGGAAAAGGCAAGAGACGCATCCTCCGGGCTCGCAAATGAGCGGGGGATGTTTCCGAATTTTAAGGGCTCAGTCTATGATACGCCTGAAATTATTTCAAAGGGAGGCCTGAGAAACGCCACAACTACCACTATCGCCCCTACCGGGACGCTCTCTATAATTGCAGGGTGCTCAAGCGGAATTGAACCGCTTTTTGCGATCGCCTATAAGAGGCGCGTACTGGAAACCGAGCTTTACGAGATCCACCCGTATTTTCGTGAGACCGCAAAAAGGAGAGGCTTCTACAGTCCTGAACTTATCAGGAAGATCAGTTTAAAGGGGAACCTGAGGGGCCTCGGCGAAATCCCGTCAGATGTAAAAAAACTGTTTGTCACCGCCCATGATATCTCCCCTGATGATCATGTGGAAATGCAGGCCGTGTTCCAGGAATATACGGACAACGCAGTCTCCAAGACAATCAACCTCAAACACCGGGCCGCAAGGGACGACGTCGCGCGCGCGTTCATGCTTGCGTATGAGAAGGGCTGCAAGGGGATAACCGTCTTCAGGTACGGGTCAAAACCGGGGACTCTTGTGAAGCTTGATGAAGTTGATTAGTGATAAATGACCAGGAAATTGATATTATGGTATCGCAAAATGCGATACCTTCGAGGAAGCACCTCGGCGGCCATAGACCTTATGTTTTTTCAGAACAAGGCGTTGCGATGCTGGCCACTGTTCTTAATAGCGAAACAGCCATACTTGCAAACATCGCAATTATGAGAGCATTTGTAAAACTTAGACAAATCCTTTCGACACATAAAGAACTTGCATATAAGTTAATTGAACTTGAAAGAAAAATAGAAAATCACGATGAAGAGATCCACACAATATTTGAGGCCATCCGGCAGTTGATGGCCCCGCCGGAACCGAATAAGAAGAAGATCGGGTTTTTGAGGGAATGAAAAAAGCGTGATAGCTCGCAAGTGTGGAAGTGTGGTTTAATTGTGATAGCAAATAGTGTCTGCGGTTCCCGGAGGTTTCTGATGAATGGAGACACGACACCCCGTTCACTAGGTTTGTTTGAGCAAGGTCTTCAAACTGTTATCTTTTGGATAAGTAGCAATACCTTTCTTTAAGAGCAAAATAGCATCGTTGCGTTGGCCAGCGTCTATCATCAGTTCTGCACACAATTGATACAGTGAAACAAGGTTTCCTAATTTAGGGCCATCAATCGCTTTTTTAAGTAGGCGAATCGCCTTCTGCTTGCGCCCTGCACTCGACATTAGTTTCGCACATGTTTGATAAAGAATGACTATGCCTGACATTCCAGGCAATCCAATAGCCCTTTCAAGTAACTCAATGCCTTCATCAGGTCGTTTGGCTTTCGCTAGCAGTTTAGCACATTCTTGAAAGAGTATGGATTTGTTTGCTATCGCTGGTGCGTTGATACCTCTTTTCAAAAGATTGATAGCATCTTCAAGACGGTCTGCTTTCACCATTATTTCTGAACAAGCATGATAGAGTGACCCCTGATTATTTACATTTTTATCTGCGATTCCCTTTTCCAGAAGTTCAATAGCATAGCCTAATTGACCTTGCCTGCCCATTAGATCGGAACACATTTGATATAATTGCCATTGGTTCTTCATCTGGGAGACTAACAACCCCCGCTTTAAAACTCCTATAGCATCGTCAAGATTTCTAGAATGAAATAGAATCGTTGCGCAGGCGAGATAGAGAGCTGGATCTGACATCATCTGACGGTTTGCAATGGCGCTTTTGAGTAGCTTGACGCCGTCTTCCGCATTACCGGACTTTTCCATTAACTCAGCAAATAAACAGTAGAGTGGGACGGGGTCTTTGATAACTTTAGACGCTATCCCTCGCTCTATCAGGATATTTGCTTCGTCTATGCGGCGAGTCTTAACTAATAGCTCAGCACATAAACGGTAAAGTTTTATTGGATCTCTTACTTCTGGATTGGCTATGCCTTCTTTGAGCAAGTGAATAGCTTCTTCAATTTGCCCAACTGTCTTCATGAATTCCGCAATTAAAAGGTAAAAGGAATAAAGCTTCGTCATTCCTGGGATGTTAATACCTTTTTCAAGTAACGAAATTGCATCTTCTACGCGGTTCGTTTTTGCCATTAAGTTTGCACAGCGAATATATAACGTCCCAAGTTCCGGCATCTCAGGCGCATCGATAGCTTTCTTTAAAATTCTTATGGCGTCGTGATATTTTCCCGCTTGTTCCATATATTCAGCACATAGGCTAATAAGCGGTGCAAGGCAAGTAACACCCGGTGTATCAATACCTTTCTCAAGCACCTTGATTGCATCGTTTAGCTTATTGTCTTTTTCAAGTATTTGGGCACTACGGAGATATACAGAGAATGCGTTGCTCCCGGCACTCAAGTGCCTTAGCGCTTCAGCCTGAGTCTTAAGCATTGCATCTATCCCATTAAGAGCATATTCAAGATCTATACGAAGTAGCCAAACTGAGTAGTAAGCATGCGATCCGGTAGCCTTGCGCACATGGTATAGAGCTTTTTGATAATCATCACCAGTGTTTCGGTGCTTCAAGCATAAAGCCAGGTGATATTCCAATCCTTTTGGTCTTTGCTTATCAGGCAGCGCCGATATCAAGGCTATGTGTTCCTCTAATGTTTCAACATTGCTGGGAGCTTGGGACTGAACGGGCTTAGGAATTTGTGATAGCGCAAACTTTGTGAGTTTTCCGCTGGCCAGATTAAGTTCATCAATACGACCGGCCTCAAAAAGATGGTGTCGCAGTTCTGCGTAGGAAGTGGTGAGTTTCTGTGCTCCTTTCATCTGAAGAGCCTTAAAATGTCTGAAGTGATAGTTCGCCGCGAGACTGTGAGCTTGCTTCCATTCATCCTTCTCATCGCGTAGCCGCGATACACTTATTTCTCGCGCCAGTGGATGCAGGGAGTCTCCGCTCGTTGTATTCTCCAATAGAAATCGGTCAATAAGTTGTTTGCGAAGTGCCTGAGTGGTTTCCGTTCCATATAAAAATTCTGATAGCGCCTCTTTTTTAAATGGTCGGCGGTGGACTGCCAACGAACGCATGAAATTCAGCAAGTCACCTTCCATATAAGGGAGTGTGCGTTCGATTAGCTCACGCTCAAAATCCTCCACAAGCGCAGGATCAAGTGCTACATCACCAGGCTTAAAAAGATCAGGGGCTAACGAAATCAAATCTTCTAGTGATTCACTCATGAGGCTCGCAACAAGTGTTTTCAATGCCCGTGGATTGCCGCCTAAACGATGACCTATTTCTTTCAGTCTTTCGGCTGGAATCTTTGACGTCAGACCTTTTGAATTAAGAAGCTCTAAAAGAAAGGTCTCGGCCTCTGGATCAGTAAGTCCTTTAAGCTCTTTAGTAATACAGCTCTCACACCATCGAGCACTCTTGATAGACCGATTACTTATGAGCATCAGTCTGCCGAGAGGGCGATTCGAATTGTTGAGTTTTTCTACCAGGGACTGCCAGCTCTCCGGAGGTAATGTATTCGTATCGGCAAAAAGGCGCTGAAACTCATCAAGGATGATCAATATCTGTTCGCGGCGGAGTACTTTTAGCAACGCATTGAATAGGTCGCCATTAGCCCCCATATCAAGCTCTTGCATCAAATCAGGAATGCCTTCGCTATCCAGTGCAAACGCCAGATCAGTTAAAAGGTCGAATGAAGGGTTTGATGACTCTGACTGGGGCTCAATTGGATCTAAACTCCGTTGTGACTTTACTGCCACAGCAAGAGATAATTGAGTTTTTCCACATCCAGGGAAGCCCTGCAATATAGCGACTGCAGGCCCACTTGGCAGCCATTCGGTCACCAAATGACGTATGATTTCACGTCGCTGTTGGCCATGGAAATGATCTTCCCATTTTACCTCAGTTGTTGATTCCCTCTGATGCCCATAATCACTATGGACGTTCCATGTATGCTCCGTCTGATGCGGGGCCGGTGCTGCAGAGGCAGTTGGAGAGACGGGGCAACCGTAGCGTTGAAGGATAAGTGAGGCAATCTCATCCGGCTGCCTAGAGCCGATGTCTATGTACCCATCTCCCGAAAGAATACCGACATCCGCTAGGTCACCGGGATCGCCGAAACTCACCAGCATGATCCTAAACTGATCGGGAGTCGCAATCAGTTGCTTGACGTGCCGCCACTCCAGATTGCACCAGCGCTTTTTCTTGTATTCAGGGCAAAGGAAAATGACGACAAGTTCTGAGTCGTTGCGATAAAGGTTTGGGAGATAGACATCGAGGTCAAGCCGTGCAAACTCAGCCTCCCAATACTTGTCGTACAATACCCGATTCATGGAGACAGCATCGGCGAGATAGACAGCTACTTTTTCGACGAAGTCACGATGTTCGCCTGGGAAGGATAGTGCTATGGAGAATCTCTTCGATTTAGGATCATTCATAAAGGAAAGTCACTGGCGTCAAATCTTGTTTCTTGCGGATAATGCACGATGCAAGACTTGCCCGTATCTTCCACTTCAATAAACTGCTTCGGCCCCTTCAGAAAATTCATCAGATTAACGGCTTGCGCTATCACTAACTTGTGGTCCCCCCTAAAAAAGGTTTAATAATGATAATACGATATGCTTATTAAAGACAAGGAGTATTTAGAGTCTGTTTATAAATTGCTGTTTTTTGTTTTGTCATACCCGAAGTCCTTAATCGGGTATCCAGAACCTCTCAAGAAGACTGGATTCCCGCTCAACAAACTGCGGGAATGACAGTTCAATGTTTGAGTTTATACACAGATTAAAATCAAGCTCACTCCCTATCCCGCCCTCCCAACTCCGCCTCAATCTCCTCAATCGTCGGAAGGCTCCCTTTCAGATCTTCCGGCAGGCTATGGGTTAGTTGATATTCAGAAACGCCGATGGGCTTGTGAATATCGCTCAGTGCATATTCGGCAACCAGCTTGTCCTTGCTTTTACACAGCAGGATACCGATGGTCGGCTGATCACCGTCTTTGCGGAGCTGACTGTCTACGGCTTTAATATAAAAGTTGAGTTTCCCAGTATGCTCAGGCTCAAAATCCACGGTCTTCAATTCAACAACTACGTAGCAATGAAGTCTTATATGGTAAAACAGCAGATCGATAAAGAATTCTTTTCCTCCGACCTGTATCCGAATCTGCCTGCCGACAAAGGCAAACCCGGCACCAAGCTCCAGCAGAAAATGGGTGAGATGATCGGTAAGCCCCTTTTCAAGGTCTCGCTCATTATACTCCCTGGTCATACTCAGAAAATCAAAAACATATGGGTCCTTGAGCGTTTCTCTTGCTAGATCGGATTGGGATTTCGGCAGTGTAAGGGCAAAATTATTAACTGATTTTCCCTCGCGCTGATATAAACCACTTTCAATCTGGTGCACAAGAACACTCCGGCTCCAGTTATGAAGCATTGTACTCTGAACATAGAATATGGCTTCATCCCGTGTTTTGCATTTACTGATGATTTCTCTGTTGTGTCCCCATGGGATTTTGAAAATCTCTTTAATATTTGCAGGTTGTATTTGTCCCACAACTTGTGGGACATTTCCGGATGTATCCCGATAAAATAAATACCATTTTCGCATGTATAAAAGATTTGTACGGGAAAAACCTTTTATCTCTGGAAATTCCGCCATTAAGTCTTTACTGAGTCGCGGCAATAAACCATCACCCCAGGTGGTTTTTTCCTGCTTGGCAACAATGTCGGCACCAAGCTCCCAGTAAAAATTGAGAAGTTCGGCATTTACCTTCAGAGCTGCCTTTATCTGAACATTACGAACCCTGCTCTTTATATCCGCCAGCCAAATTTTATAATCATTGTCTATTATCAAATCAGAATGCATGTCCCCCCCATTTTTGTGTTCTTATCAAATGCTGCGCAAGATTTAACGGCTTACTTCATTATTGTCAAACCAGTCCCCACATCAAGAAAGTTTAATAATGATAGTACGATAAGCCTGTTAAAGACAAGAACTATTAATTCCTTATCAGCCGTCAGCAATCAGCGCTCAGCTTTCAGCTCAAGAAATATTGATATAGCCACTTCATATACAAGATTAATATCATGTATCTTCTTTAATTTTTTTAGAGCAGGAATGTCACGGTTATTCTTTTTATATCCCGGATGTTCATCTATGATTTTCTCGATAAAGCTTTCGCTTCCTATTCTTTTGTTCAATAAAACCATATAATGTCCCTAAGTTAAAAAAATCGGGGATTTGTGTCCAGCTTATTCCGTTGTTCAACAAATGTCCGGACAAGTAATGTTCTCCCGATTTTCTGTATGATTGTCTTTTAAATGGCTTTCCAGAAAATTTAACCAATATATTTTATAAGGACAAAAAGATATGAGTTCATTTGATGATTTCAAATTACTTCTTTCTCTTCAGGAGACACTTCGTGATAAGGGACTAGTTAAGCCTACTGAGATTCAAAATCTTACTTTACCTGAATTACTTGATGGATTCTCAGTAGCTGGTGTTGCAGAGACTGGAAGCGGAAAGACACTGGCGTATGTGTTACCCATTCTTCATGCGCTAAAATCCGGGCTTAACGATAAAAGTTCCCCTGAAGATATAAAAAATGAGTTTCAAATAAGTAAAAAAGTGTTTAAGCAAGCAATCGGCAGACTATATAAACAACATAAAATAAAGATTACAGATAAAGGGATAGAGCTTGTTAAATAAATATAATAATGCCGCATGATTTACCCATGCCATATGAATTAAAGATTACAGGAGTGTACTGGTGGCATTAAAACCTACAATTTATAAATTAAGGATTACCTTATCTGATATCGACCGGGCATATTATGACTCGCTGAATTTAACGATAGCTCAACACCCTTCTGAAACACTTGAGCGAATGATGGCCCGTGTTCTGGCATATTGTATTAATGCTCAGGAATATCTGGTGTTTACCCAGGGAGTGTGTGCCGCCGAGGAACCGGATATATGGGCCCGCACATTGGATAATCAACTAACATTATGGATTGAGGTGGGGGAGCCTTCTGTTGATAAGATAAGAAAAGCAACACGACT
>JAGVNU010000104.1 GCA_020053105.1 Thermodesulfovibrionia bacterium | reverse complement strand
TGTTTTACGGAAGTATACTGACATCTGACCGGGTGCGCCGATGGGAGTATTAATATAGGTTTCTCCATATCCGAAAATTCCGCTGCCTGTACTCCACCCACTGTCATCATATCCGGTATTTTTCCATGTGGTCCCGATGTTGCCGTTGTCGGCCCCGTTATATTTCCATGTGTCCCGTTTAGTGATGATTGAAGCATTGGTCTGGACTGGACATCCGCCGGTTTCAGTAACTGTGTAGTTTACATTTGCAGCATTGCCTGTTTGAACTATTGACGTAAGATCAATCGGGTTACCGGAAAGTGTCTGCCCCGGGCTTATCGAAACAGTACCAGTTTCAGTGCAGCTCTGGCCGGAAATGGCGCTGGCCATGACCAGAAACACATCTGTATTATCAAGATAATACCCGCGTATAGAATCCGGCCCTCTTGTGACGTAGTCTGATATCAGTTCAGATCCTGCACCTCGTGCATACAGAGGGATCAGTGTGTTGGAATGTCCTCCACTGTTCCATTGCCAGTATACTGTTTCACCCGCGTCAATAATATTGTTACTATTGGTGTCCTCCCAGCTTGCACGACGGCCCCCGGTGCCGGACACTATTATCTCTTTAGCGAGGGTTGTACTGTTTACAACGCCTAGTGACTGGTTTGGAAATACGCCGGGAGCTTTAGTAAGATAGCCGCACTCGTGATCACCGGTCACAATAACGAGGGTATTATTCCAGTTACTGTCGTTAGCAGGGTCGTCTACCCACTGGATTACAGTTTGGACAGCATTATCATAGTCTCTCTGTTCTCCTATCATCTGGTTCATATTATTTGCATGGGAGGCCCAGTCAACAGCGCCGCCTTCAATCATGAGTACAAAACCGTTTGGGTTTTTGCTCAGTACCTTTAATGCTGCCAGTGCGCTTTCAGAAAGGGTTGGATTTTCAGGGTTGTATCCTGCATCGTTGGCATTATGATAGACCTGATCAAATAATCCTGCTAATTTGCTGGTGGCCGGATCATTGGCTTCAGCCATCAGTGCGTCTCCGCCATCAACTCCTGCCTGCCGTTCGACAAGAGCATGCTTGCCCGGCTGGCTGGTTTCGTTTCTCAATTTAGTGAGGATCTGACTGCTTACATAACCCGTACCGCTTGCGCCGATAAGGACATCCACCGGCGGAATTGTCGGTCCATGTCCTCCGCCATACTTTATGTCTGTTGCAATGGTCCCCGTGGTGTTTGGGTCCCCAAAAAGGCCCTCGTCTGCAATGGCAAAGGTATTGCCGCGATCATCGTTATGGGCTACCCATGCTCCCGGAGTGGCATGTGAAACAGGGACCGTGCTGACAGCTCCTACAGCCTTGCCAAATTCTTTTGCCCGTTCCCCTATCGATAAGAAGGCGGTTGACCCATCTGCCGAGACGGTGATTCGGCCGTTAGCAGTTTTGAAGCCGGTATAAAGAGAAGTCCCGCAAGCCGCGCTGTCTCCATAACCTGTCATTGCATAATTAAAATCCGACCATGCTTGGGCAGTATTATAACTGCCCCCATGAGAAAACGTTGACATCCAGTGTCTGGTCCAATTCGGTCCGCCCTGATAGAGTGGAATTGTCCCGGTATACGTGTTCGTTGCCTCGATATGTTTAGCTCCCCATCCGTCTGATATCATCAGAATAATATACTTTGCATTCTCTCCATAGACCTCTGCCTTGCCGGGTATCAAGAGGAACAAAATAAAAACGAGAAAGATATTTATTGTTGAACGTAAACACCGATGTATCCATTTCTTATTTATATTTGGCCATTTATTGTTTTTCATTGTATTTGGCCTCCTTTATGTTCAAGAACTTCGAAGACAGGGATAAATAAAAAATCCTCACTGCTTATATCATCGTTATTGCACTCTACAGACAAAACGTTTTTACCGGGGAAAAGCTCATGTATAAAACCGCTGATATCTAATTGTTCTGCCGGCGGAGTTTGTGTTGAAGCGGATTTGTTGATCGCATCATTACGAATAATTTCTACGCTATTGAGGTATGCGATAAAAGCCCCGTCACACAATATTGAAAGGTTTATCCTGGAAACTGCATACATATTGTTAATAGTAAACTGACGGCGGGCATAGACAGTGGAGTAATTGCCCTTCATATCATCCAGGTAAGTCCTGCTTCTGCTATTGCCATACCCGAAGCCGGTCAAGCCCTTCAGCCAATTGCTGTCGTCAAAATCAACTTGGGTCCATTTATACGGCGGCTTTATTGTCCCTTTAAAATAGCGCCAATCGTCTCCTTCTGCAGCATGGACTATTGGTCCGGCCTGTACGGCGGTTATATTTATTGCAGCTATCCCTGCGAGCATGGCAAACCACAAAAATATGGGGACTAACCCGTGTGAAACTTTTCTGTTTCTTTTGATTAGTGATTTTAATTTATTCATATATTCCTCCGTGCCCTTTTATCCTTTTATATCTGGAAAAATAAAAAAGCCGAACTTTCCAAAGGCTTTGTTTCCTTCGGCAGCCCGGCTGTCTTTAGCTTATAGAAGACCCGCTGCTTTCCGCCCCTTCCATGAAGGTTTGGCCTTGTCGGGAATCATAGTCAAATATATATGGTTAAAACCTTATCATGTTTCAAAAAACGGTTTTATGATTTATCTCATAGTTAAACGGAATTATCAGATGTATGATTCCCTCTCAGCCGATTGCAATAATATATTTGATTGCCCGATTCTCCATTTTATTTGACAGGTGGGCCAATCAATGCTAATTTCTACTTAATAGAGGGGGATGCATGACAGTTAATAGACCCACGGGTTAGAGAAACTAATTGCAATCTGTCCACTGGAGTCCGTACTAACAATCACCATTGGAGGCAATAGCATGAAGGTAGTCAGTATAAAATCAATGGCTGTTATTTATGTTCTCTTTGTAACAGTTTTATTAAAAGCTTGTGGCAGCAGCAGCGGTGGCGGCGGCGGCGGTGATTCTGCTCCGGTCGGTAATACTGATACTGCAATAACTTTTAAAATAACAGCCGGGGGCGGAGATTACGATAGCGGATCTGCCGTGCTGCAGACTTTGGATGGGGAGTACATAATTGTCGGGACCACTGCCGGAACCGCATTCTCTGATGAAATAAATGATGATATATACCTGATAAAGATGGACGCAAAGGGCGAGGTAAAATGGGAGAGGATATTTGGTTCGGCCGGGAATGAATCGGGAGAATCGGTATTCCAGACCTCAGACGGAGGTTTTATCATTGCAGGATCGACTATCTCTATCGCCAATAGTCAGGACGTTTATCTGGTAAAGACAGACAAGAATGGAGAGAAGGAATGGGAAAATCATTATGGCGGAACAGCGGATGAAGAGGGTAAATCCGTACAGCAAACCACAGACGGTGGGTATATCATTGCAGGATCGACTACATCCTTTGGTAAAGGTGGGGATGTTTATCTCGTAAAAATAAAACCAAATACAAACGGAGAAATGCAATGGAATGGTTACTATGGTGGAGATGGGATTGACTGGGGTGAGTCGGTCCATCAGACTTTGGACGGAGGTTATATCATTGCGGGGCATACATCATCTTACGGTAGCGGACCAGGCGACATATATCTTATAAAAACAGACGCAAATGGCAATGAAACATGGCCTACACCTCATGTCTTTGGTGGTAATGAGCATGATTTCGGAGAGTCGGTCCAGCAGACTACAGATGGAGGATTTATCATTACAGGACGCAAATCCATTGATCCGGCAAATGGCGATGTATACCTCATTAAGACGGACGCAGACGGCAATGAGTTATGGAATAATAATTTTGGCGGGCCGGGTTCAGATCATGGTTACGCAGTTAGTCAAACAACAGATGGAGGTTATATTATTGCCGGAGTAATTGCAATTGAAAAAGGACCTGATGTATACCAATTTGACATATGTCTTATTAAGACGGACGCAAATGGCAATGAGATATGGCCTGCGCCTCATACCTTCGGCGGGGTAAATAATGATTTGGGGTTGTCCGTCGTTCAAACCAGAGATGGCGGTTACATCATTACAGGAAGTACAAATAACGGGTCAAATTATGACGTGTATGTCATTAAAACGGACATGTATGGAAATACAAAATGAAGTAATGCGCATATTATTTAGAACAGTGAACTTACAGTATTAAATAAATATATTAAAAAGCCCGTTTCCTCTTGAACTAATAAATCATCTGTAGTAAAGTATTTCATGCATAGGGTAGTGGTTATAATTCCGGCACGTTATAACGCAACCCGCTTCCCCGGAAAACCCCTTGTTCTTTTAAAAGGTAAACCACTCATACAGCATGTATATGAACATGCTTCCAGAGCTAGTCTCGTAAATTCCATACTGGTCGCCACGGATGATCGGAGAATATTTGATACCGTGGCAAATTTCGGAGGCAGGGTTGTAATGACTGCCGGCAGTCATAAAAGCGGGACGGACAGGATAGCAGAGGCAGCGGCCCATATTGAATGTGACTATGTAATAAATGTGCAGGGTGATGAGCCGTTTATTGAGCCGCAAATGATTGATGATGTGATAGATCTATTGTACAATGATGATAATGTTGCGATAAGTACGCTGGCAAGAAGAGTGACGGACGTAAATGAAATATTTTCCCCTCACGTGGTTAAGGTCGTCATGGATGATGAGGGTTTTGCCCTGTACTTCTCGAGGTCGCCGATACCTTATCACAGGGATGAATTCCTGAAGTTGCGAGTTATGAGTCACGAGTTGCAGGTTGAAAAAATCAATCCCCGCAACCTGGAATTCTATAAGCATATCGGCATATATGGATACCGGAAAGAGGCGCTTATCAAATTTTCTTCATTGAAACAATGCAGCCTGGAGAAAATAGAAAAGCTGGAACAACTGAGGGCGCTGAATGCAGGAATGAAAATAAAGGTGAAAGAGACCCAATTTGATACTTTCGGCATTGATACGAAAGAAGACTTAAGAAAGGCTGAGGAATGGCAAAATATATCTTTGTGACAGGCGGAGTCTTATCATCTCTTGGAAAAGGGATAGCCGCGTCCGCTATCGGGGCGCTTCTTGAGGCACGCGGGCTTAAGGTTACCATACAGAAACTGGACCCGTATATAAATGTTGATCCGGGGACTTTGAGCCCGTTCCAGCATGGAGAGGTGTTTGTAACTGATGACGGGGCCGAGACCGACCTTGATCTCGGGCACTACGAAAGATTTACATCAACGCGCATGTCCCAGAAAAATAATTTCACTACCGGTAAGATTTACTATAACGTGCTTCTGAAAGAGAGAAGGGGCGACTATCTTGGAGAGACAGTTCAGGTTGTTCCGCACATAACTGATGAGATAAAGAATGCCATCAAAGCGGTGTCGGAAGATTATGATGTAGTAATTGTTGAAATCGGCGGCACAATAGGCGACATCGAAAGCCTGCCGTTTCTTGAGGCCATCAGGCAGTTCAGATATGATGTGGGCAGGGAAAATGTTGCATACGTTCATTTAACACTGGTCCCCTACATCAGCACGGCAGGTGAATTAAAGTCAAAACCAACCCAGCACAGCGTAAGGGAACTCAGGGCCATCGGTATTCAGCCTGATATCCTGCTTTGCCGAACAGACAGGCCGCTGTCGCAATCATTCAAGAAAAAAATCGCCCTCCACTGCAACCTTGATATTGACGCAGTTATAGCGGCCGTGGATGTCCAGTCAATCTATGAGGTCCCTGTTGTATTGAATGAAGAAGGGATTGACAGCCTGGTTGTTAAGAGACTGTCATTGAAGACAAAAGAACTTGATCTCTCGACATGGGTGAGTGTTATCAAAAAGCTCAAGGAGCCTCAGGACACTGTAACAATTGCGATCGTGGGCAAATATGTCGGCCTGAAAGATTCTTACAAGAGTCTGATCGAGTCTCTTATCCACGGTGGTATAGCCAATAATGTAAACGTAGACATTCACTGGGTCGATGCTGAAGATATAGAAAAATCAGGGGCTGACAAGTACCTTAATGAAGTAGAAGGTATCCTCGTCCCGGGTGGTTTTGGAGAGAGGGGCATTGAAGGGAAGATAGAAGCGGTAACGTATGCAAGGACCAAAAAGATCCCTTATCTGGGGATATGCCTCGGGATGCAGTGCGCGGTGATAGAGTTCTCCCGGAATGTCTGCAGAATGAAAGACGCCAACAGCACTGAATTCGATAAAGAGACGCCTTATCCGGTAATCTATCTGATCGAGGAATGGTATGACTTCAGGAACCAGACAGTCCAGCGAAGGGACCTGAATTCCGACAAGGGAGGCACCATGAGACTGGGGGCCTATCCCTGTATATTGGAGGAAGGAACAGGGGCGTACAAGGCATACGGAATTCATGAAATAATTGAGAGGCACAGGCACAGGTATGAGTTTAATAATAAATACAGAGAGGTGCTGGGCAGAAACGGACTTAAGATAAGCGGTATGAGCCCTGACAAACAGTTGGTCGAGATCATTGAGATTGAAGATCATCCCTGGTTTTTCGGCTGTCAGTTCCATCCTGAGTTCAAGTCCCGGCCCCTGGCCCCTCATCCTGTGTTTAAGGCCTTTATCGGGGCTGCCTTTAAAGAAAAGAAACTGCTTTTTCAAAACCAGGCGAATGAAAAAATGGAGGTTATCAATGAGTGATATTATTGACGTTCACGCAAGAGAAATTATTGACAGCAGAGGCAATCCTACAGTTGAAGTTGATGTCGTCCTTGAAAGCGGCGCATATGGAAGGGCAGCAGTCCCTTCAGGCGCGTCAACAGGGCAGAGGGAGGCACTTGAGCTCAGAGACAAGGACAGCCGTTATGGCGGCAAGGGAGTCCAGAAGGCGGTGAAAAACGTCAATGAAAAGATAGCGCCTAAAGTAATCGGCATTGAAGCGGACGAACAGGTCTACATTGACAATCTCATGATCAACCTGGACGGGACCAAAAATAAAGGCAGGCTCGGGGCCAATGCAATACTGGGAGTTTCACTGGCTGTTGCGAAAGCCGCTGCCATGGAATGCGAACTTTCACTTTACAGATACATCGGAGGGACCGGGGCGTGTGAGCTGCCTGTGCCGATGATGAATATATTAAACGGCGGGGCGCACGCTGACAATAATCTCGATATACAGGAATTCATGATCATGCCTGCCGGGGCCTCTGATTTTCATGAAGCTTTAAGAATGGGGGCCGAGATTTTTCACAGTCTCAAGGGCCTTTTGAAATCAAAGGGGTTGAGCACCTCTGTTGGCGACGAAGGCGGGTTTGCTCCCAATTTGAAATCGAACGAGGAAGCGCTGACCTTAATAATCGAAGCCATAAAAAAAGCGGGCTTTAAGGCGGGGAAAGATGTTTTTCTCGCCCTGGATGTGGCATCCTCGGAACTGTATTCCAACGGGAAATACCGTTTTGAAGGGAAAAGCGTCAGTTCAGAATATATGATAAATTTCTATGAGAAGCTTGCGGACAAATACCCGGTAATCTCGATCGAAGACGGCCTGTCTGAAAACGACTGGAAAGGCTGGGAGGCCATGACCAAAAGGATCGGTAAACGGGTGCAGCTAGTGGGAGATGATATCTTTGTCACGAATCCACAGATCCTGGCAAAGGGAATTGAGAAGGCAATCGGCAACTCAATATTAATCAAATTAAACCAGATCGGAAGCCTGACAGAGACGCTTGATGCCGTAGAGATGGCCAAGAGGGCAGGGTACACGGCAGTGGTATCCCACAGATCAGGAGAAACTGAAGATACAACAATAGCCGATCTGGCAGTAGCCATGAATACGGGACAGATCAAGACCGGCTCCATGTCAAGGACCGACAGGATAGCAAAATATAACAGGCTTTTAAGAATTGAAGAAGAGCTGGGAGATACGGCCAGGTACAGGGGCAGGGATGTATTTTATAATCTGAAATAATCTGGGGACCTGGAAACCTTAAGGACTCATATTATATGTTCATTATCGTAAATCTGGTACTATAGTCATTAATGAGAAACATTCGGCGCAATACCGTTCAGGACAACAGTAAAAAGAGACGGCTTGTTTATGTAACTTCAGGGATACTGCTGGTTATATATCTGACGCTGAATATGATTATCGGCGAAAACGGGCTGGTGAAGTATATGAAACTTAAGGCCTTGAGAAGCAGAATGCAGTCGGAGACACTGGCAATCAGGAAGCAGAATGAAGACGCCAATCGCCATATAGAGGGCCTCAGAAAAGAACCGGACCGTGTCGAAGAGCTGGCCAGGGAATACGGGCTCACAAAAAAAGGAGAGTTGATATTCAAGTTTGAAAGCAAGCAATAAATTCTGAAAGACAATGACCAAATCTCAAATTACAAATTCCAATTAAATTCCAAATATCAAATCTTTAAACCTTTAAAAAAGTCTTCTGAGACCCGGTCCTGAATTATCATGATTTATTCGCTGAACATTGTTTAATTATTGGTGCCTGTAATTTGTATTTTATTTTTTCCCGGGAGGTTGCATGTTTGATCTTACAATAGAGTCACAGTTTGCAGCAGCGCATCAGCTCAGAGGATATAAAGGCAAGTGTGAAGCCCTGCACGGGCACAACTGGAGGGTCCAGGTCACTGTCTCTTCCGAGAAGCTTGATGACCTCGGGATGGTGCTGGACTTCCACGAATTAAAGGCCATAACCGGGGAGGTCCTTGCGTCACTGGACCATTCTTTTTTAAATGATGTTTTTCCGTTTACAGAAATAAACCCGTCTTCGGAAAATATGGCCAAATGGATATATGAATCGATAAGGAAAAAGGTCCTGAAAAAGAATTGCACTATCTCTTCAATTACCGTGTGGGAGAATGAGACGTCGTCAGCGACTTATTATGAATAGTGAGACAGAATTTTTCCCTCAAATGTCCGCTTGTTTTTCTGTGGTAAATTTAGCGGCCTTTTCAGGTTTATCTTTTCGCAGCCTTTATTTTAACGTCGAAATTTAATGTTGCCTGACCGCCATTGCCGTCAAGGACAGAGACAACTACAGGCGCCTTCCCCTCGAACTCAGGGGGGACATCCCATCTTATCAAACCTGAAGAATCAATAGTCATGCCGTCAGGAGCTGTCTTGAGAGAATAGGATAAATCGTCACCGTCGGGGTCTGAGGCCTTAATCTTACTGGTATAGGTCTTACCGTCAAAAACAAATAGTTTGTCTTCAGTAATCACAGGCGGCATATTGCCTATATCTCTATTTAATGTAATAGAACTGCCGTATGTTTCACCGTCATAAGGAGTTATTTTAACAGATATCTTGTCGCCCCTTTTGATCTGAGCGCCAATCTCTTTGCTGTCACCTGCCGACTCGCCATTTATGCTCCAGTCATAGATTATGGTTACATCATCGCCGTCAACATCGCTGCCTGAAGCATCGATGTATAGTCTGTCGTCAGGCTTGAAGACCTCAGGCATGATCTTGACTCTGCCCAGTTCAGGCGGATTGTTTTCTACGGTATTGCGTGCTGCCTCTGAGGGGGACTTACCAATCGACGGGGAATCAGAAGCAGGCAGTCCCGACGTCGCGGAAGCGCTCTTTTCATTCTCCCCTTTTTGTCTGTTAATATCAGAAGGTTTTTCTGAAGAGCAGGTGATTATAAGAAAAAGAGAAAAGAGCAATAACAGTTTATTCATGATAGTATTCAAAAGGTCAGTACTGGTATAAGACTGATAGCTTGGTCCGCTCCGCCGGATTGGCAATATTTTCAGAGTCGATTTCAATTGTATATAAATAAGCGATTTTCATAACAGTTACCTCGCCGGGATGTGATGCAACAACACCGGTTTTTATCAGACCTTCATCTGCGCTGGAGTTACCCTCAACTGTATCAACGATCTTTGCATATACTGAATATGTAGGGTTGTTCCCGAGCTGAAAGGTCATATCGTATGTACTTGCTGAACTGGGATCGATAGTCAGGGAACTGTCACAGGTGCCCCAGTCAATTGTCGCTTTATTAAGTTTGTCGTCCAGGCATGTGCTTGAAGCAGTAATGTTGAAATTAATCAGTGCAGCCTGGGCAGCGCTATAGGGGTTCCCTCTTGAGGAAAAGACCTGAGAGGCAATATCTCTGCCGCTTTTGCCGGCTTCAAGCGCGGTACTGTATCTCTTCTCGATGCCTGATACCTGCGTCCCTGAGGTTATCATATAAATAAGACCTGACATGGTAACAAGGGAGATCAATGATAATATCATTACCATGACCAGGGCGATTCCCTTATCATTGCGCAGGACACTATGTGTGCAAAGTTCAAACGCCCGTATTCCTGATTTATGTATTGAAAATAATTTCATTATTACCTCAAATTGTCGGTTTGTGCGGTTATGGTATATAGTTTCCATCTGTAATTAAGGAAATCAGTCACGGCAGAAAGGTCAAAATCGCGCCCGAATGCTGCCGACCTTCCGACCCTGAAACACGTAGCGCAGGCGCCGGCAGTAAAATTATTGAAGGTGAAATTTGGGTCCTGCTGGCCTTCATGGGCAAGAATGTAGACCTGCACCTCTTTGACCCTTGTCCTTATCACGTCGGATGCAAGTCCTGCCACACTGTTTGTATAGGCATCGCCTCCGATACCATTTTCAAAATCACCGTCTTCATCGTTGTCCATAGCATATATCACCTGCATGTCGGCAACGCAATCGAGGACCGGCATCTCGGTAAAGGTTCCTGTGGAATGATCGAGAGTCGCCTTAACAAGGACCCCAGTGCCGGTTGCGCATCGCGGCACATTAACTGTCGATATGAAGTAATCCGACCTGTTAAAAGGAGCCCTGATGAAACCTCCGGCATTAGCAGAAGAGATGCCATATACCAAGCGGACATCGGTATTGTCAACAGGTGCGTAGGAGGAGACTGAACTATATGACGTGTGATATGATCCGTTGGTGACCACCAAAGAACGTGAGTTCGCATCGGTGCTCCCGGGTGACAGGACAATTACCCTGTCGGTGTTATTCAGGTCCTCTGTGTACGAATTCCAGTCCCTTACGTGATCTGGGGGGAGGGCTGACGATAGTCGTGTATTCTTTCCCGCGGCAATATCTGTTGAAGCACTCGCTGATTTGATAACCATGTAATCAGATCCCCCAAATCCTGAGTTATCATCGCTCATGAAGGCGCTTGGAGGATTATGCGGCGCATCGTTATAGGGAGAATAGGCGGCATCTGCTGTCTCAGTATATCCGGGTACGTCATCCAAAAAGTCAATGTTACCGTCAGCGTTACTGTCAGCTATGCCTGTTACATTCCATGGCAGTCCCATTCCCGCATATGCAATGTCCTGCCGTAATATATTAAGCCCGACAATCCCTTCGATATTGGTTTCAGCTATCTTGCTCTGCTGTTTGAACTGGGTCAAAAGTCCGGTGAACATTTGGGAGGCGGCCGCAATGACAAATACAAAGGCAACCATCGTTACCATAAGCTCTACCAGAGTAAATCCTGCCCCGGATATCCCTTCGCCTCCCTTTGGGAAAGGAGGGACAGAGAGATTCAATTGCCGGGCTCCGTATGTTATCTTCTTATGCATCATGACCTGCTCAATATAGACGAAATTGTATGCGTATATGGGTCCCCGTTGGCCGCTGTTCTTTGCTTCCAGTCCCAGGAAACAGTTACGACAATTTGTTTAGTATCTATATTTATATTAGTAACTGCTGTTGCCGCGGAGTAAGAAAAATCAGAAATGTTTCTGATGTTCCTGAGTACAGGAGCGGCAGCCGATGACGTTACACTATCAAAGGCAGTACTCCTTGCCTCTTTCATTTGCTCCTCTGCAATATTTACCGCGTTGTCTCTCAGGACGTTTAACATGTTTGAATCAATACTCAAAAGCGCGGTCTGCATGAGCGCAAGCATTACCAGTAGCAACACTACAAGGGAAATGGTGACTTCAACAAGCGTTAACCCTCTATTATTTTTCAATGCAGTTTGCAGCATCGCATGTTCCTCCATCTGAGACAGGGGTTGTTAGTTGGCCCATGTTTATTCTTGTCGCTGATATTTCAATGCAGTCATAATCCGCATCAGCAATTGCGCTGCTGCATATGATATTGTTAGCGTTTGAAATTCCGCTATTATTAAATTCAACCTGGGCGTTCGTAAATATGACCGGATAGCGGGTATTCAATGCCTGTTGAGACACCAGGGTATCCGCTGCAGGGGCAGGTATTCCGTCGCCGTCAGGCGCCGGGTCAGTGTCTTCATAGAGGGCATATTGCGTTGCTGATAAATCAACAAAGTGCATTCTATTCCTTTGCATTGCCCTGATGCGTGTATTCATCAAATCCATATGCATCTCTTTTATCTGACTTTCTACAATATAACCGCTGTTCCATCGCTGAAATGAAAATACAAGGACGCTGACAAGGACGCCGATAGTGGATATGACTGTTAAAAGTTCTATTAATGTAAATCCTTTAATATTTATCATGTCATTCCCTGTCAGGCAAGGTGTCTGACCTGTTTTTCTAAAGAAACTCATTTTTACTTACTCCTCCAAACTCATATTCATCTTTCCTTTATATGTAACGTCCTCTTGACGGGCGGAGGGGGTATCATAATTGACAAACCCTGCGCAGTCGGGGGGACTCCTTCTATTTCCACAGAGCTTCTGCCTCCATGCTCTGTCAGGGCTGATGAAAGATCTACCTGTTCAATAGCGCCTGTAGAAACCTGTATCAGCGCAATTCCTTTCAAGGAGGAGGGAGCATCTCCTGTTGCATATTGTACGGCCCAGAGAACAGTCTTGCCGCCGTATGCGCATATGTCAGTGTACGGTTTATAAGTTGTGTAAAATACAACTCCTAATGTGGTTGCCAGAGGGTCTGTAATTACGCGCTCGGCTCCGTAGCCTGTTCCAGCAGTATCAAGATTTATATACCATCCAGTGACTACGTCATCAGGGTTATCCTTAACATCAGCTATAGCAGTGACATTATCAAGATTGCCCAGTGATATTTCAGTAATACAGGCAGTGTCATATCCTGAAGCGGAGAAGCATGGGTCCTTAAAGCCGAAGATTTTCCACCGTTTTGTCAGATCGCCTGCGCCTGTATCCAGTGTTGAATAATATCTCCCTGCGCCAAAATAAAGCCAGAGCTGCCCTTTGTTCTTATGCTGCAACCTTTGTACCGAAGAGGTAACAGGCCCGGCCCCGTCAATTACCTTTCTCCAGACCCAGTTGGCAGGGTCCTGACTTTCTTTTGTAAAGATACTGCCGATGCCGCCATCTTCCCACAAGCCTGCGGCATTGCGCTTCACAAAAGGAATATAGACCGCGTCGTCATTATAGTCCAGGTCAGGATCATTGGTAGTATTGATCATGGAACCTGCAAAGGCTTCGGCGATTCCGGTGTCAATGGTTCTTTGGAGATTGCCGGTCACTAAATCAAGCACAAACAGCTTGAGGTTCTGATCGGAGTATCCTCTAAACTGATGCGTTGCTGTGTCTATCGGGCCTGTCGGTCCTGAACCGAAGACGACAAACCACTTGCCATTTTTTGTCTTATCGCCATCGCCTATTCTGACAACTGACGGGCCTGTTGTTGCAAAACCGAGCGCCGGATCAGAGAATTCCCAAAGAAGCGTGGGATTGTTCTGGTCAGTGACATCAATTGCAAAATATGAGGAATAGCCCTTGCCTGCTGCAGGGACCTGAACTCCATTTGTGCTTGCCGCATCCTTGCACGCGCCGCCGAGACGCATGCCGCCGATTAATACAGTCCTCCAGCTATTGACGTCTTTCAGGCCATCCGGGTTGCCGTTTATGCTTGCGTCAAAGATGTACGGGCTAAGGTCCACATTATAGATATGGCAGTAGTTCGGGTCTGCGTTGTATTTAAGATAGGGCAGGACATTTTTCGGGATAAAAGCCCACACCTCTTTGCCGAGGTCTATACCCGACAGTCTTGCCGGAGTTTGGCAATCTCTGCAGAGGATCTCCAGGCTACCGAGTTTAAAGGCGTGGAGCATGCCGTCGTTGGCCCCGACGAAGACCATTCCCCTGTCCTTATAGCCCGCAGTATCAAGGAAGTCCCCGTAGGATGTGTCAAAGTAGACCTGGTCATAGTTGTTTAAATAGGTCCATGACAGGATCTTGGGAGTGGAATTAACGATATCTCCGAGTTTCCAGACCTTAGCGCTTTCACTGATTGAGGCGCCGTTTATAGTTACTGTATCTGTTACGTCCCCATCATGGTTCAGGTCAAGAGCGACTGTCCTCTGCCTGTAGTCATAGGCGATGCCTGCAACAACAGGGTCATCTTCGCCCCGTATATAGCGTATGATCGCCTCAGCCTCGTCCTGGGACCCTGCCTGTAAATAGTCTATGAGTGCTGTTTTGTTGACTGTGTCGAATGATAATCTCGAAAGTGGAGGTGTGCTGTCAGAAGGATCCAGCGTATAAATAGTCCTGTCGGCGGCTGAAGTGTTCCATAAAAGCCGTCCAGCTTCCCAAAGGGTCTTAACCTGTTCGAATTCAACAGGCTCAAGTGAAGTATCAGCATCTCCGTCTCCATCAGTGTCCACAGAGCGCCTTGCCATGGTTTTAGAATCGAAGTAGAACTGTACTATACGGTCATTGACAAGGTTTAGCTCCCCGTTGTCGTCAGTCTCCTCCCTTATGCTGCTTTTGTTGAAGAATGGATCAATGTAATACCAGAAGGTCTGAAGTGTGCCTATCCAGTTAATCTCTTCTGAATTATCAGAGGTCTTTTTCGGATAAAAGATTGCCTGCACAATGTTTGCGCCTTTCCCTTCGCCTGAGGCAAGCACTGACGCTGCTGTGCCGGAAGATGATCTTTTCAGGATAGCATTTATTGCGTTTAAGATACTGGTCTCAAGGGAATAGCCGTCATCTCCTTCATAATATGTGAGAGGGTCATCGGTGCCGTCAGATCTGATAACTCCGTCACTGTCAGTGTCTCTGTAACATTCAGCGGGGATTGTGTTGCAGTCAGGTAACCCATTGCTGTTCAGATCAGCAAACCCGCCGGTGATCGCAGTATCCTTAAGCAGAGTCGAGCCCGTCCCAAACATAAATACGGGATAAGTAGTCACATTCTGGGTTACCGGCAGGCCCTGTCGCCATGTTGTAGGCACATCAGTTTCTATGCCTGGACGCATGTCATTTGTCCTTGCCCAGAACGCAACATCAATCATATAATCCGTCCCACTGCTTGGATAGGTCTGTCCAACAGTGGTCCCTGCAAATCTATAGCCGCTGGAACAACCTTTTATATTTGTAAGGGAACAGGCGCCTGAACCTGCTCCGGGAATGTTCTGGTCGTGAGTGGATTCTCCGTCTGTCAGGAAAAGAACAAATGACTTAGCGCAGGGAACATACATGTCAGTCAGGCTGGCATCCAGATCAGTGAACTTGTACCAGTACGGATCGCGAATCATGTTAGCGCCACCTGCCCCCTTGATGTAGTCAGCAGGAGAATTGGCATAATATGGGTCATCCTGCCTGAAATACCTGACCGATTCATAAAGGGTCTCTGCCAGCGGCGTCCATGTGTCTGGAACCAAATTATGAATAGAGGTGATCATGTTCGTAACCATGCCAAACCCTACATAAGTATCTATCTTTCCTCCATTGTCGCCGCTGCTGCCTGCGTAATGGGCCAGCCCGAACCTGACATCGTCGGTGAGCGTGTCTATAATCCCTTCGGCCTGTACCATGCCCTGGTCAACAATCGTATTAAAAGGTCCGCCGGTAGGAACGGTAACTGATACATCGAGGTAGACCTGTGTTATACGCGGATATCTGGATGTATAATTGTTGGCAGCCTTGACCCCAAAGCCCTGTAAATTCCCTGAGCCGGCTATTCCTTTAATCTCATTCCAAGTCCACGGCAAAGCTGTTGCAGGGTTGTTTGTCCATGTAAAAGAATAGTTGGAATATGATGTGCCGATACTGGAAGTGTTTGACTCATAATCCGCGCCGTCTACTCTGAGCACCCCTTTTATTCTTCTTGTAGACCCGCTGGCTGTCTTTTTTGCCCGTACCTTTACTGTAACAGTAATAGCTCCGGCAGGTTCAGCCTGTGTGTAATTAAAACCCACTATAACCGGGTTTGTTGTATTGCTGTTTTGGATATAAGTCGAATCATTGTCTGTGGGGGTCTCATCGACTTTAGTCCAGGCGATGAGAGTTCCTGAGACTGGAAACTCGCTCCACCCCGTTGGGACAGAGATGTCAGAAGAGGGATATGTATAGAATGTATCAGATCCACCGCTAATAGGACTTAGTCTCAAATCATCACTTGACCTTGAAAAACGATAATTCCCTGCAAATGGGTATATAAGGTTTCCTGCGCTGGTGTCATAATCCTTATAGAAATTCCACGAAGACACGCAGCCGGTCTCGCCGTCGAGTTTTACGGTGACCGCGCCGCTGGGAGAACGGGGGTTTGCCTTTCCGCCTATTAAGAGTTTTTTTGCTACCTCAATCCTTCGCATTGTCGCCCAGTTCAGAAAACTCCCACTGGCAATCGGGTTCGCAGCAGTGCCTGTGTTCATCGCATCTGTGGTCTCCTCCCACCTGTTGTTGCCGGTATATTTATAATTCTTTGAGCCGTCGAAATATCCATAATAAAGCCCATTGGCAAACTGGGCTGGGTTATAAGAACCTGCATATGCCTGGTCGCACATGCTTCCCGAATTGTCCATCACAATAAGGACGTTCGGCGGAATGCTCTGGGACAGAAACGGCGGGATGACGCAATAATCGTTCATTGCGCCTTCGATAGAAGCTAAAGGGAGCAGCGTAATTATAAAAATCAGGAAGAATAATATCCTGTGCATATTCCCATGATGGTCTTTCATCGCTTCCCCCTTTTATTTTTAACTGCCTTGCTTTTCACTTCCTCTATAAACACGATGATAAACCCTGTTTTTTCATATCTATATTCAAAGCTGACTCGTGCAGGAAGTGAAAGACTGCGTAGAGAAACGCTCTCCCCTTTGCGGTTTACAACTATCACAGAGGGGTCAAGCTCAAATCCTTTTTCATCAATAACAACCCTTCCCTCATCGTCTATTGAGGTCAGTGTCCCGGCTGCCTTAACTTTTGGGACGTCGGCAAGGGCATCAAAGCTGTCTATAAATGCAGAAACTATCAATATAGAAAACACCGACACTAATAAGGCAAGCTTTTTTCGTTTTCTCATGATACCTCCATTCTTTCTTCAGATTCTTTTATAGCAATTATGATGCTAAATGAAGGTTCTGATATTTCAATGTCTTAGACATTCTGTTTTTCGTGTTTGAGTAATTGTTTTCATAAGAACATATAACCGGCTACACAGTTATATTTATCGGCGAACTTTGTTGTATACTTTAAGCTGTTAACCGGCAGTTAACAGCTTAAAGATTAAACGAGGAACGAATATGGATAAGAGTTTTGCTGAAGACATTATTAAAAAAGCCATTAATAAAGGGTGTGATGCAGCAGAGGTATTTATTAAGAGATCCAGAGGCATATCGGTGGAAGCTAAGAATGGTAAGGTGGAGGCATTGGAGGCGTCCCTTGACTTTGGCATTGCCCTACGTGTCATAAAAAAACATAAGACCGGCTTCTCCTTTACGACAAGTCCTGAAGGCATCGCGAAGATAATAGACGAAGCACTGGAGGGTGCGGAATGGACATATGAGGATCAATTTGCCGGCATTCCGGACTGTATGCATTCAGGAGAGGTTTCGATATTTGATAAGCAAATTGAGGCATTGAAAGACGAAGACATTATAAGGGATGCGATATTACTGGAAGAAAGCTCCCTTGCATTTGATGAAAGAATAAAGAAGGTAAGAAAAGCAGAAGTCAGCGCGG
This sequence comes from Thermodesulfovibrionia bacterium, assembly GCA_020053105.1. Taxonomy (GTDB): domain Bacteria; phylum Nitrospirota; class Thermodesulfovibrionia; order UBA6902; family UBA6902; genus UBA6902. Next base: position 15,364 of record JAGVNU010000104.1, on the reverse strand, counting down.
CTGTAGGAAGCACCGCAATCATAAACTCAAAGGGGCTCAACGCCTCATATAAAAGCACTTATTATTCTGCCCATGTAACGACTCTGGCACAGGATAAAGGGGGTGACAGCCAGATGGGCTGGGATTATGCAGGAAGCAGGAGAAGGGGCGATGTCGATATAAAGGCAGTTGGAAAAGAGGCGTCGAGAAGGGCCATAGAACTGCTTGGCTCAAGAAAGATGTCCGCGGTCAGGGTGCCGGTAGTTCTCAGTACCGCAGTTGCCGTTGACTTTCTCGAGATACTCAGCGCTTCTTTGTCCTCAGAGTCGGTACAGAAACAGCGGTCATTCCTTACAGGAAAGATAGGACAGAAAATAATAAGCGGCCTTGTGGACATTGTCGATGACGGGACCTTGGCATGGGGCACCGGCACAAAACCGGTTGATGATGAAGGGGTCCCTGTACTCAATAAGACCTTGGTGTCCGAAGGTATTCTCAAGAGCTACCTTTATAATACATATACTGCGAAAAAGGACGGCGTCTTTTCCACAGGCAATGCAGTGAGAGGATTTAAGAGCCTGCCGGGTGTTGGTGTGACAAATATGTTTATCAAACCGGCCCGGGATGAGAAGTCAGAAGCCGGGAGTCACGAGTCAGAAAAGATGACAGTAAAAAACAACTCATTGTTGAAATCAATGTCAAAGGGAATATTGATACTCGGCGCAATGGGAGTACACACCGCAAATCCTATCTCCGGTGATTTTTCCATCGGGATATCGGGACTGTGGATTGAAAATGGTGAAGCGGCATATCCGGTCAAGGAGGCCGTTATGTCAGGGAATATACTCGACATGTTTAACAAAGTGGAAGCGGTTGGACCTGACCTCCGGTTTTACGGAAGCGCCGGATCGCCGAGTTTATTGATAGGGGATATGGATATTAGTGCGTAGTTGATTTATAGCGATAAAGTGTCGGTGGAGGACATGGTGTTTCTTTATATTTGGCCCTTTGCGCCTGATAAATCAGCCGGTTTTATTTTTTGAATTGTTCAAAATAGAGTTTTTCAAATGATTCGCGCCGTCCTTGAATCGATTCATAAGCCTTTTTGCCCATACAAACTCAGTAGCCAGGATTGCGAGTCCCCCGACAATAGTTGGTATGCCGGGGCCGGGGATGAAAAGCATGATGAAACCACCTAAAAGAATTGTAAAACCGATTACAATTTTAATAAGACGTTTGGCCTGCTCGATCGTTGTGATTATGGGGCCTTTTTTTTTATCTTTACGAATCATTATCTTCTAATTGCGGAGTTAATAGTTATCGCAAGAAGGCCGTCAGTGTGTAAGATGCAAATTACGCAGATCAGGTTACATGTTGCGACAAACTACTTTATATCATACAACGCGCATCAATTATTATTTTATCTGCGCCGCATCTTTCTTTAATTTATTCATAAAAGGCTCTAAGAGATCTATGGGAACAGGGAAAATAATTGTTGAGTTCTTTTCAGTTGCTATTTCTGTTAAAGTCTGGAGAAATCTGAGCTGAATCGCCGTAGGCTGTAAACCTATAATTGCCGCCGCCTCCGACAGTTTCTGCGCTGCCTGGAACTCACCTTCCGCATGGATGATTTTTGCCCTTCTTTCCCGTTCAGCTTCTGCCTGCTTTGCAATTGCCCTTTGCATTTCAACAGGCAGATCAACGTTCTTTACTTCTACCGTGGCAACCTTGATTCCCCATGGCTCTGTCTGTTCATCGATGATTTTTTGAAGCTCTGCATTTAATTCATCCCTTTTTGCCAGGAGTTCGTCAAGTGAGCTTTGGCCCAGGACGCTTCTCAATGTTGTCTGGGAAATCTGTGACGTTGCATAATGAAAATCTTCAACTGCGGTAATGGCCTTTGTGGGGTCAATGACCCTGAAATAAACAACAGCGTTAACTTTAACAGAGATGTTGTCTTTGGTGATTATGTCCTGGGCAGGCACGTCAAAGGTGACTGTTCTGAGGTCCACCTTTACAAGCTTATCGATTACAGGCCAGATTATTACAAGACCGGGGCCTTTAATCGGTATCAGTCTGCCGAGTCTGAAAACAACCCCTCTTTCATATTCACGGAGAATCTTGATTGAACTGCTAACAAAATATACAACCAACAGAATTGCGAATATTAATCCCGGAAAACCAAACTGGTACATTTTGCCCCTCCTTTTTTATAAGTCCGCTGACTTATGTTGCCTTTCTGACTTTTAATTTTAAGTTCTCCACTTTTTCAACTATTATTTTCTCTCCGGTCTTGACAGGCTCGTCACTCCACGCCTGCCATAGTTCTCCGTTAACAAAAACCTGGCCCTTATGATGAACGTCTGTCCTCGTCTCTCCTGCAAGCCCTATAAGTCCTTCAGCGCCGGTCACCGGTTTTCGTTTATATGCTTTTACCGCAAGATAAACCGTCAGACTGAAAAATAAAGTGGTGATCATGACGGCAGGGAGAATGACCTTCAGTGAAAGCTGGAAAAACGGCAGGGGAGAATCAAAGAGCATAATTGAGCCTATGGTCATGGAAACCAGGCCGGCAATTGTCAGCATGCCGTATGAAGTGACTTTGATTTCGAGAATGAACAATACAATCGCCAGGATTATTAACAGAAGCCCGGCGTAATTGACCGGCAGGGTCTGAAAGGAATATAACGCCAATATCAGAGAGAAAGCGCCGAGCACACCCGGTAAGATAACTCCCGGATTTGTGAGTTCAAAGAAAAGGCCGTAAAAACCTAGCAGCATAAGCAGATACGCTATATTGGGATCGCTGATGATATCGAGGACCTTATGTCTGAGGCCCATTTCCTTGTAGCGGATTTTGACTCCCTTGGTCTGGATGATTTGTTTGCCGGCGGGACCCTGTACTTCTCTCTGGTCGATAGTTTCCAGTAATGATTTGATGTCCGGGGCCACGATGTCTATGACATTCAGTTTAAGGGCCTCCTGTTCAGTCACAGATACGCTTTCCCGTACTGCTTTTTCAGCCCACTCGGCATTTCTGCCTCTTTTCTCGGCCAGGGATTTTATATAGGCGGAAGCATCGTTGACGGCTTTTTCCGCCATGGTCTTGTCCATTTTACCCCCGACCCCGACCGGATGGGCCGCCCCGATGTTAGTCCCCGGGGCCATGGCGGCAACATGTGCGGCGATGGTGATGAAAACACCTGCTGAAGCAGCCCTTGCGCCGCTGGGAGAGACGTACACAACAACGGGGACTTCACTTGCAATGATCTTTTTAACTATGGACCTCATTGAGGTATCGAGCCCGCCCGGCGTATCAAGTTCAATTACAAGCACATTCGCCTTTTCCATTTCTGCTTCATCAATGCTTTTTGTTATAAACTCCGACATGACCGGATTAACAACTCCTTCAACATTGATCACAAGAATTTCAGCATTCAGGTTCTCAGCAGAGAAGACGGGGACAAAAAGGAAGAAAAGAAGGAGAAGAATATTCTTTATCATTGGCAATTATAACGTTAGCCGCCTTGCAATTGTCAAGGAGTTTCATTATGATATTACTATTCTTATTTTTAAAATTGTATCGTTAACAAATTAGAAGCATTTTTTATGCTGAAAATCAACGAAATCTTCAAGAGTATCCAGGGGGAATCTACATATGCGGGGCTGCCCTGCACCTTTGTAAGGCTCGCCGGCTGCAATCTCAGATGCACCTACTGTGATACAAATTATGCTTACTATAACGGTAAGGAAACTTCCGATGAAGAAATAATAAAGAAGATAGAAGAATACGGTGTAAAGTGTGTTGAATTCACCGGCGGCGAACCGCTGCTGCAGGAAGAAACCCCCAAATTACTGAAGACCCTTCTGGACAAGGGTTACAACGTCCTCGTCGAGACCAATGGCTCTATCTGTATCGGCTGCCTCGATAAAAGGCTTACTCTTATAATGGACTTCAAAACCCCGAAGAGCGGGATGAGCGAAAGGATGAGGCCCAAGAACTTTGAGTTCCTTAAGCCCACCGATCAGATAAAATTTGTCCTGATGGATGAGTCGGATTATAACTGGGCAAAGGGCATAATAGCTGAGCATAACCTTCTCGATAAATTCGAAAACATCCTCTTTTCTCCGGCCTACGGAGAGCTTTCTCCCAAGTCTCTTGTGGAGTGGGTATTGCGGGACAATCTCCCGATAAGGGTCCAGTTGCAGATCCATAAATACATCTGGGCGCCTGACGAACGTGAAGGGGTCTGAAAAGGGCGGTAGGGTCGGGGTGTCCCCGCCCGTACAAAAAAGTGAGTTTGTTGAAGACCTCAAACAGTTAAGAAATAAAAACCTCCTCCGGAAATTGACTTGTGTCGAACCTTCAGGCAATGCAAATATAAATATAAAACATCAGGTCTATACAAATTTTTCCTCAAACGATTATCTCGGATTATCAAATCATCCTGAAATTGTAAGAGCAGCAGTTGCGGCCTTAAAGAAATATGGCTTCGGTTCCGGCTCATCAAGGCTGTTGAGCGGGACATTCCCTCCCCATGCTGATCTTGAGGAACGAATTGCGAAGTTCAAAAAAACAGAAGCAGCCCTTGTATTCAACACCGGCTATGCAGCCAATACCGGCATTATACCTGTCATAGCAGGGGCAGATACGGTTATCTTCAGTGATGAACTCAATCACGCGAGCATAGTAGACGGTACAAGGCTGGCAAATGCAGGTGTGATGGTATACAGGCACAGGGATATAAATCACCTTGAGTCTCTGTTGAGGAAGTCGCTTAATAGTAAATCAGCAAGGCGAAGACTTGTGATTTCCGATACGGTGTTCAGCATGGACGGAGACATAGCGCCGCTGAATGATTTGACGTTAATGTGTGAAAGATACGGTGCAATATTAATGATTGACGATGCCCATGGTACGGGGGTGCTCGGCAAAACGGGCAGGGGCGCACTGGAGCACTTCGGAATCAAGGCGGACAACATTATTCAGATGGGGACGCTGAGCAAGGCTGCCGGATGTTACGGCGCATTTGTTGCCGGCAGAAAAGATCTGATCGATCTGCTGATTAGCCGGGCAAGGAGTTTTATTTATTCAACGTCGCTTCCTCCGGCAGTGGCCGCAGCAGGCTGCAAGGCAATGGATATTATTGACAGCAAGTCGGTCAGATTAAGAGAAAGATTATGGAAAAACAGGAAGCGTCTTTATACCGGACTTGAATATATGGGCTTTGATACGCTCGGTTCAGAGACTCCGATTATTCCTGTATTGACAGGCGACGCAAAAAATGCCCTGAAACTGGGTGCGTATCTTTATGAGAATAGGATATTTGCGCCTGCGATAAGACCTCCCACAGTACCGGAGGACAGGTGCAGGATAAGGTTTTCAGTCAATGCGGGGCATACGGATGAAGATATTGATAGGGTACTGGAGGTATTAAAATTAGATCGTAAATGACTGGAGAGTTTTTATGAGAAAAATAGCGCAAGTTGTAATGATAGTTGCTTTTGTCGCTCTGTCAGGCTGTTCAGAAAACAATGTATCTCAACTATTCGAGACAGCGAAATTCGAGGAGCTGCAAAACAACAAAGAGCATGCAGTGCAATTATATGAAGAGATTATTACGAAGCATCCTCAAAGCGAATTTATTGATAAGGCCAAAGAGAGATTGGCTGTATTAAAGGCAAATAAATAATGATCGCTTTGGTCACAGGTTCATCCAGAGGTCTCGGTAAGGATGTTGCGCTTGCCTTTGGAAAGAGGGGGCATCAGGTTATTGTTCACTACAGGGGAAATAAGACTGAAGCAGAGGCCGTAGCTTCAATGATTAATGAATCAATGGCGCTAAAAGCTGATGCTGGATATCCTAATGAAGCTAACAGACTTGTTAATGAAATCATAAAAAAATGGGGCAGGATCGATGTGCTTGTCAATAATGCCGGCATAACAAAAGAGTCCCTGCTGATTAAGACATCGGAAGAGGCTTTTGATGAGATAGTAAATACGAACCTCAAGGGTCCGTTTAATTTTACCCGTGCTGTGGGCCGCCATATGATGAAGCAAAAATCCGGGCACATAATAAATATCTCTTCTTACGCTGGTGTTAAAGGCAGGGAAGGCCTGTCAGCCTATTCAGCATCAAAGGCGGGACTTATAGGTTTGACAAAGACCGCAGCCCGGGAATTCAGCAGATATAATATAATGGTAAACGCCGTTCTCCCCGGATACATGCTCACTGACATGGGGATGGAGGCAACTGACAAGGCAAAAGAGTCTGCTCTTAAGGACAGCCTTGTGAACGAATACTCCAATCCCGGTAATGTCGCGGAGTTTATCTGCTATCTCGCGGGAACAACCGGGATTACCGGGCAGGTGTTTAATCTTGACGGCAGGATATTATAAATGGCGAAACAAGAGTATGCATAAAGGTATATTCATAACCGGTACCGACACCGGGGTCGGCAAGACTTTTGTAGCAATTGGTCTTCTGAAGGCTATGAAAGAAATGGGGTATAACGTCTGCCCGATGAAACCTGTTGAGACAGGCTGCGGGACCTTTAATGGAAGACTTGTTCCCGCGGACGCGCTGAAACTTGTCTGTGCCATTGAAGCAGACGAGCCGCTTAAACTCATTAATCCTTACCGATTCAAACAACCTCTCGCCCCTGCAGTTGCGGCAGAACTTGAAGGCGCGGTGATCAGGAAGCAAGATATATTTTCAGTATACAAACAACTATCAAAAAAATACGACCTCACAATTGTCGAAGGGGCAGGGGGGATCATGGTGCCGGTTTACAAGAAATATCTTTTCCTTGACCTTATCAAAGACCTCAACTTGCCGGTAATAATTGTTGCCCGGCCAGGGCTTGGAACAATAAACCATACACTGCTTACAATCGAAGCCGCAAGGAATAAGGGATTGAGAATTCTGGGCGTGATATTCAATCATTCAGTAAAAATTAAAAACGATTTGTCGGTCAGGACCAATCCTGATGTTATTGAGAAGCTTGGAGGCGTGCCCCTGTTAGGCATTATACAGTACATGAAAGATTCCTCCGGCCACCACGTCCAAAACGTATTCAATAGTATTGCAGAACAGATTATCCGGAAATTATGAACAGGTCGGATGAAGCAAAAAATCTTGACGGTCAGGGTTGGAAGACAGTCCTGAAGGAATAATAATCGCCATGCCCGGGAACAACGATGGCATCTTTGCCGGACTTGCCCACTTCTGCATCGAACCTGCCGATGAATTCCTTCAGCATGTCCATTTCACGGCGGAATAAAAGGCTGTTTACATTAGTGCTGGTCATCATGAATTTGGGATAGTTCAGTATGTCTCTTTCCTCCGGGCCCAGACTTTCGATATTAAGGAGATAGTCCCCGGTAAATATAAGTCCGGAATCATGGCTGAATATAAATACCTGTCCGGGGGTATGCCCTCCCAGGCTTTCAAGTATCTTGTATGTCTGACCGCAGAATGTAAATTCATCGATGAGGACAAAACCGCTTTCATGCGGGATGAAATTGTTTCTGTATTCAATCCAGTTGCCGGGGATGCTGAGCTTTGTGAATTCATTAACGAGCACCGTGAAATAATGGTTCAGGTCGGAAATCGGCGAGCCGCTTCCCCAGGCACGGTTTTCGTTTTCAATAATCCCCCTAGTGTCTTTATGCAGATAAACCCGGCTGCCGAATTCCCCGGAAAAATAGCCGCTTAATCCTGAATGGTCCGCGTCGGCATGTGTAAGGTATATCTTTCCAATGAGAGAAGGGTCCAGGCAATTTCCCCTTAGCATGGTCTTAACATCTTCATAATATAATCCATAAGAGCTGTCGATCATCACCATATCTCCACCGCCCTGAAGAATATATATATTGCCCCCGGTCGGCATCCTGAAGGCATGAAATATTACATTATCAAAAGTAAGTGAAGGCAGTCTGCGATAAGAGAAATTGGTCCCTGTGTTCATCAGGGAGACTGATGCAAAGGTCAAGACATTAGTAATGATGTTGCCTTCCTCGTAATGTTTGCCCGCTTCATTGCTGAATTTCAAAAGGGTGTCTGTCATTTTATGGGATGAGTCGATGAGTTTTTTCAGCCTGCTGATGTCTTCTGTTTTAAGAAGCGACTTTAACTTGAAGAAGAAGCGTTCCGTGAGATTCAGACCTATAACATCCTCGATTTCCTTATGGCCTGCGCCCTTATAAATAATACTGTAATAATATCCGTGAGCATTTATATCTTTTAGGAGCTTGTCGACTTCCTCAGGGTCCTGCGTGAAAAGGGCTATCTTTGCGGAAGTGTCAGAAAGCTCTTCATTGTATTCCATGTGTATGACATTGGCGTCATGCCTGGCCAGAAGGCCGGCAAAATCCCCCAGGGTCCCAGGCTTATGCTCGAGCCCGACCTCGATCTTGAGAATGTTCCGTGTATCGAATACGCCTAGCGCGGAAGTATCGGCCTTCAGTCCGGCGTCCAAGAGATTATGAGTGGATAGTTCATCGTAAACCTGACTCAGCGCAGTGTCTGTGCTGCTTTTTACTTCAAGGAGCACACGGTTTGGATGTACAGAACGGTCATAATAGAAAAAAATGATATTTATGGAGTACTGTTTGAAAATGACCGCAAGTTCGGCCAGCGAACCCGGTCGGTCTGCAAGGAATGCAGAGATTTTCCCCAGATAGTGACGGTCCCCTGATTCAGACCGGTATACGCGGAAAAATCTGTTGTTCATTTTATCCATATAATAAGTGACGTGTTTATTAGGATAGCACTAAATATTATAGCAGAACATTTTGTCCTCATATAGATGTAAGTATCTCCAATGAAATGATATAATGCGATATGCAAAAAGTCAGAGGGAGTATGGATTTTATGCGGCATCCGGAATGGATAAAAGTCAAATCTACTGGTACTCATGAAACCAAAAAAGTACTCCGGCATCATGGGGTCTTGACTGTTTGTGAGGAGGCCATGTGCCCTAATCAGGGGGTGTGCTTTTCGCAGGGCACTGCAACTTTTCTGATACTTGGCGACAGGTGTACAAGGAACTGTTCGTTCTGCGCGGTAGCATCTTCCAAACCATTGCCGTCTGATCCTCATGAACCAGAAAGGGTAGCAAATGCCGCGCATGAACTCGGGCTTAAATTTGTCGTTATCACTTCAGTCACCAGAGATGATTTATATGACGGAGGGGCCGGGCAGTTCGCAAATACCGTTAAATCTGTCAGGAATAAAATAAATGCTATTAACATAGAGATATTGACACCGGACTTTAAAGGAGATCCGGAGGCGCTGAAGACCGTTCTTGATGCCGGGCCTGATGTGTTCAATCATAATGTGGAAACTGTTCCGAGGCTGTATTCTGCTGTCAGGCCTATGGCAGATTACAGGACATCAATTAATATAATTAAGACAGCCAAACAATTGTATCCTGATATGAAAACAAAATCCGGCATAATGCTTGGGCTAGGGGAAAGTGTACCAGAGGTAATAGCAGTCATGAATGATCTCAGAGATGCTGACTGTGATTTCCTGACAATAGGCCAATATCTGAGGCCGCGAAGAATTAACATCCCGGTTGTGGAATATATCAGACCTGAAGTATTTGATGAGTACCGGCTGAAAGGCATTGAGATGGGATTCAGGGCAGTAGCGTCATCCCCGTTAACTCGAAGTTCAATGGGCGCATCTGCTATGTTTGCCGGATAATGACAGCCTGCACGCGCTTTTCTTTCTGTAACTCTTGAATAAATTTAACATGTTTGAGCATAATAACTGTTCAGGTAAATAGTGCGATTGCAAATAACGTTTAATAGCAAGAGGACACATTGAAGAACAAAGCAATCAAGGTAGGGATCATTGGATTCGGCACAGTTGGGGCCGGAACTGCCAAAATTCTTCTGAAGAAGCGCAATGATCTGGAAATGAAATCAGGGTTCCCGATTGTGCTTAAGAAAATTGCGGACCTTGACATAAAAAGAGACAGGGGCATTAAACTCCCCGCGGATATACTTACTACCAACGCTCAAGCAGTATTGAACGATCCGGATATTGATATCATTGTCGAACTCATAGGGGGGATCCGTCCTGCAAAGGAAATCATTATTGAGGCAATTAAAAATGGGAAGCATGTTGTAACTGCCAATAAGGCGCTTCTTGCAGAAGAGGGAAGCCAGATTTTTACAGCGGCTGAAAAAAACAAGGTGGATGTCGGCTTCGAGGCCTCGGTTGCGGGCAGTATCCCCATAATAAAGATAGTCAGAGAGTCACTTATCGGGAACAGCATCAATAATATATATGGAATCATCAACGGGACCGCCAATTATATCCTGACAAAGATGACGGACGAAGGCGTGGATTTTGAAACCGTGTTAAAGGAAGCTCAGGCGCTGGGATATGCTGAAGCAGACCCGACCTTCGATATAGAAGGAATTGACTCCGCGCATAAGCTCACGATCCTTGCGTCACTTGCGTTTGGAATACCATTTTCATTTAAAAAGGTTTACACTGAGGGTATCACCAGGATAACTCCTTTGGATATTCAGTTTGCATCGGAATTCGGCTACAGGATAAAATTGCTGGCAATAGCGAAACGGACAGGGAAGGACATTGAATTGAGGGTCCATCCTACGATGCTGCCTGAAGATGACCTGATTTCAAGTGTCAGTGGTGTCTTTAATGCGATTTTTGTGGAAGCAGATGCGACCGGTGAAGCTCTTTATTATGGAAGGGGAGCAGGGGAGATGCCGACCGGCAGCGCTGTAGTAAGCGATATTGTTGATATAGCGCGAAATATAATGACCGGCGCCGGCGTAAGAATTAAGGGAATTAATGTTAGCGGAAATCCCGGCTTGAATATCAAAAAGATGGAGGACATAAGGACAAGCTATTACCTCAGGTTCTCAGCTATTGACAAGCCCGGCGTTATGTCAAAAATTTCCGGTATACTGGGAAGTCATAACATAAGCATTAAGTCAATGATACAGAAGGTAAGAGAGAAGGAAAAGGCGGTGCCCATAGTTATGATGACCCACGAAGCAAGAGAAAAGGATATGGTCCTGGCATTGAAGGAAATTGATAAACTCTCGATTGTATCTGGAAGGACCATGTATTTAAGAGTGGAAGGAGATGACGATTAAAAATGGACAACATGAAAATAGATAAAAAGCTTGACATAAGGGGCCAGGTGTGCCCATATACGCTGGTTAAATCAAAACTCGGCGTTGAAAGCATCGAGGTGGGGCAGATCATTGAGATCCTGCTCGATTATCCCGAGGCAGCCGACAGTATTCCCAAGGCAATGCTGAATTACGGGCATTCAGTCCTGAAGGTTGAAAAAATCAATCCGAAGGAGTGGGTTATTCAGGTCAAAAAAGAGGTGGAAGACTGATGGAATTTACAGAGGAACAGTTAAAAAGATACAGCAGACATATAATACTGCCTGAAGTCGGCGGCAAAGGGCAGAAGAAAATTTCAGGAGCAAAGGTGCTGATAGTCGGAGCCGGCGGGCTTGGCTGTCCTGTTGGTTATTACCTTGCAGCAGCCGGGGTCGGGACTATTGCGATTGTAGATAATGACAGGGTTGAATTGAGTAACCTTCAACGGCAGATTGCCCATAGTGTGAAGACCCTTGATATGTATAAGGCTGATTCGGCGAAACAGACATTTGAGGCGTTGAACCCTGATGTGAATGTAATTGCAATCAAAGAAAGATTAAACAGCAAGAATATACTTGGCCTGTTTAAAGACTATGACATTATCGTTGACGGCACAGATAATTTCCCTACAAGGTATCTTATTAATGATGCCTGCGTAATGCTTAAGAAACCCCTCGTGAGCGGGGCCATACTCAGGTTCGAAGGACAGGTCACTACCATTCTTCCGGGAGATGGACCTTGTTACCGCTGCCTTTTTGAGGAACCGCCGCCTGCCGGTCTGGTCCCATCCTGTCAGGAAGCCGGGGTGCTTGGAGTTTTGCCGGGTGTTATCGGCGCACTGCAGGCAACTGAGGTTTTAAAGTTAATTATCGGCAAAGGGAAACCGCTTAATGGAAATCTGTTAATATATGATGCGCTGGGGGTAAACTTCAGGAAGGTGAAGATACCTAAAAATGAAGACTGCCCGGTTTGCGGCAAGAATCCCAGTATTAAAGAGCTGACCGATCTGTCGGAAGAGTATTGTTCGATTTAAATGTAGGGGCGTAACGCCGCCCTTACAACTCTCATGGAGGCATAAGTAAATGGGTTTTGTAAAAGGACTTAAATGCAGGGAATGTGGAAGGGAATACAGCGTTGACCCCATATATGTCTGCGAGTTCTGTTTTGGCCCGCTGGAAGTTGCTTACGATTACGATGGGATCAAAGGGGTTTTGACCAGGGAGAAGATATTATCCAGACCTCAGAATTTATGGCGTTACAAGGAACTGCTGCCCATAGACGGCGAACCGACAAGCGGGCTTAATTCCGGATTTACCCCCCTTGTCAGGGCGGACAAACTCGGTGCCCATCTGGGGATGAAAAGGCTTTATATTAAGGATGATACCGTAACTCATCCAACGCTTTCATTTAAGGACAGGGTCGTAGCAGTTGCGCTGACCAAGGCCAGGGAGTTTGGGTTCAACACTGTTGCATGCGCATCTACCGGAAACCTTGCTCATTCTGTCTCGGCCCATGGAGCTGCAGGGGGGTTCAAGAGATTTATTTTTATCCCTGCAACCCTTGAAAAAAGTAAAATCATTGCGTCCCTTGTATACGGACCGAATCTTATAGCTGTTGACGGCAATTATGATGATGTAAACAGGCTTTGTAGTGAAGTAGCAAACAAATACAAGTGGGCCTTTGTGAATATTAACATCAGGCCTTTTTACGCGGAAGGATCAAAGACCCACGGGTATGAGATTGTTGAACAGCTCGGATGGCGGTCCCCTGATGCGGTTGTTGTGCCCTGCGCAAGTGGTTCTTTACTGACTAAGATATGGAAGAGTTTTAAAGAGATGAAAGAGGTTGGCTTGATTAATGATGTGAATACAAAAGTTTTTGCAGCTCAGGCGACCGGTTGTTCACCGATAGTTGCCGCAATAAAAGCGGGTGTTGATGTAATAAAGCCTGTGAAGCCCAATACAATCGCAAAGTCACTGGCTATCGGCAATCCGGCAGATGGGTATTACGCTACGCAGGTCATAAAAGAAACCGGCGGATATGGAGCGGATGTCTCGGACAAGGAAATAATAGAAGCAATAAAACTTCTTGCACGAACTGAAGGGATTTTTGGTGAGACAGCAGGCGGGGTAACACTTGCCTCTGCTATACGGCTTATAGAAAGCGGGCATATTGACAGGGAAGCTCTGACCGTACTTTGCATAACAGGCAATGGTCTGAAGACAAAAGAAGCAATAGTTGGACACACAGGTGAACCATATCATATCAACCCCAACCTGAAATCGTTTGAAGAAGCGCTCGAAAAGATTAATAGTAAATAAAGAGAGTGAGAAGCAGAGAAAAGCATAGTACTTCCCGCTTCTTGCTTATTAAAGGAGGAATATAAATGCCAGTAACAGTAAAGATCCCGGTACCACTTCAAAGGCTTACCCAGGGGAAGGAAGAGGTTGAAGGTGAACCAGGAACAATAATTTCACTCATTAAAAGTCTGGACCAGAAATATCCGGGACTTGCGGAGAGGATATCCGAAGGCGGAAAGCTGAGAAGATTTGTAAACATCTACGTCAATGAAGAAGATGTAAGATTTAAAAAGAATGAAGAAACTGAAGTCAGTGATGGCGATGAAGTTTCCATTGTCCCTGCAATTGCAGGAGGAATTTAAGTAATTGCATAGTGAAAAGGACATAACACAAACTGGAAAAATCAGAACAACGAACAAATTGAAGGGAGAAAGATGAAAACCAGGGTAAAATTAACCTTTCCACAGCATCTCATAAAGGAACCGGTTATTTTCACAATGGCCAAAAAGTACGACATTATCCCCAACATTAGAAGGGCCCGTGTTACAGAGACAGCAGGAGAGATGGTGCTGGAGCTTGAAGGCGAGGAGAAGAACATTAACAGCGGGATAGAGACACTTAAGCTGCAGGGCATTGAAGTGGAGCTTGTGGAGGGTGATATTCTCGAATAACTATGGGAGCCTGGCGTGGACTGATTGAGCAATACAGACACTTTCTTCCGGTATCAGACAAGACACCCGTTATAACCCTTAACGAAGGAAACACCCCTTTAATAAAGGCCTTCCACGTTGGAGAAGTAATTCAATCAGGGATAACGCTCTATTTTAAATATGAGGGATCTAATCCAAGCGGTTCATTCAAAGACCGCGGGATGACCCTCGCTATTACCAAGGCTGTAGAGGCGGGCTCAAAGGCGGTTATATGCGCATCCACAGGAAATACATCAGCTTCAGCATCTGCCTATGCGGCAAAAGCGGGTGTTTCAACGGTGGTGCTTATTCCCGAAGGACAGATAGCGCTGGGCAAGCTTGCACAGGCCATGATACATGGCGCGATGGTCTTGCAGATAGACGGCAATTTTGACCATGCATTAAGAATTGTAAAAGAAATTGTAACGAAACATCCCATCACCCTTGTAAACTCACTGAACCCATTCAGAATTGAAGGCCAGAAAACAGCGGCCTTTGAAATTTGTGACCATCTCGGACATGCCCCGGTGTATCATGCATTGCCGGTGGGAAACGCCGGTAATATAACCGCTTACTGGAAAGGGTATAAAGAATATCATGATGCCGGTAAAATCAATTCACTGCCCAAAATGCTTGGCTTTCAGGCAGCCGGAGCAGCGCCTATCGTACTGGGGAGACCTGTAGAAAATCCGGAAACAGTCGCCACCGCTATACGGATTGGAAATCCCGCGAGCTGGAAAGGCGCTGTGGCGGCCAGAGATGAATCAGGCGGATTAATAGATGCCGTCACTGATGATGAAATCCTTGAGGCTTATAAATTTATAGCTCGACGGGAAGGGATCTTCTGCGAGCCTGCATCTGCAGCATCGCTTGCAGGAGTGATAAAGCTGTCAAGACAAAATTACTTTTCCGAAGATTCGACGATTGTCTGTACTCTCACCGGCAACGGCCTGAAAGATCCTGACAATGCGCTGAAATTATCCAGGCCACCTGTCAGGGTAGCCGCTGATGTTAAGGCTGTTGAGGATATTTTGAAGGGCTGTTGCATTTAAATTTCATAATTAATTTTCCTGTATCAGTTAAAAGCGTATCTTATTTCCCGGGAGACGCTGCCCTCTTAACAGTACGGAAGAAACACCCTAAAACAGATATAGAAACGGAAAAAGAAGCAAAACCCCCTTCTGGTTAAAGGGATTGGGATGATATAAAATATCACCCAACAGGTTAAGAAACCA